>NZ_JBBKBT010000002.1:0-387743 GCF_037890305.1 Enterocloster sp. HCN-30185 | reverse complement strand
AAAATTTCAGGACAGGCCTATTTCTTTTTATACTTTTTTTATATTATTGCACTTTTTTACACTTTTTCCCTTTTACACCTCATGGCCGGCCTTGAAACATTCTGCTTCATATTCCTTCGGAGAAAGACCGGCGATCTTTTTAAATACCTTACTGAAATAAAAAGGCGTATCAAAGCCCAGCATATCGGAAATCTCATACATCATATATTGATGGCCGGCGATCAGTTCCTTGGCCTTTTCAATCTTTACGGCTGACACGAATCCTGTAAAGGATTCCCCTGTCTGCTTTTTAAAAGCCGTGCTTAAATACCCCTGGCTGATACCCAAGGCTTCAGCTGTCTGTCCCAGAGTGATCCGTTCCTTATAATGGGTCATTACATAATCCCGGACCATTTCCGCAATCTTATCCGTGCGGCTGTCTCTTCTCCGATCCAAAATAGCAGATATAGAAGCCTCAAACCAGCGGATCCATTTCAAAATCTGTTCCAGTGTGCCAAAACGCCCCAGCTTTTCCATAATGTTGACCTCGTAGGGAAAACCGCCTTCTTCATCATCCTCAAAAAAAGATGCTATAAAAAAATACAGATTGGCACAGGCATTCACAGCCTGTTCCCTTGAAGGGTGATATTCCTCCAAAAGCTGCGTCAACTGACCGATTACCTGCCTTAAGCGGCTGCTGTCATTTAAGGCGATCGCCTGGGACAGATCTTTTTTCAGGAGGCCGATATGAAAGCTTCCCGGGTGACCCGCATCTGTTTCACACTGTCTGGAATAAAAGACTACCGGATCTCCGGAATGGCCGAAATAATAGCTGGTAGCGCTCATGGCCTCATAGAGCAGGGCCGGAAATTCATGCAGGCTTTCCTTTCTGGTGCTGACTGCCACGGATACCG
Source organism: Enterocloster sp. HCN-30185 (assembly GCF_037890305.1). Lineage (NCBI taxonomy): Bacteria > Bacillati > Bacillota > Clostridia > Lachnospirales > Lachnospiraceae > Enterocloster > Enterocloster sp. HCN-30185. The sequence continues at coordinate 386,850 of NZ_JBBKBT010000002.1, read as the reverse complement.
GCACCTCAAAGTAATCCTTTACCACAGACCGGATTTTTTCGCCCAGACTTCGGATGACCGTCTGATAATTTTCCACTCCTGCAACAGACAGTACAAGCACCAGGCTGTCCAGCTCCCGGCACACCAGACAGCTGCTGTCGAAATAACCTCCTGTCATCTGACCGATAATATTTTCTGCAAAGGAAATCACTTTTTTCTGGTCTTCTCGGGTAAATCCCTCCGAAAAGCCCTCAAACCCGTAATTGAAGCTGATAATCACAAGCACTGGCTCTTAAGCGTCTCCTCTGCCTCCTTAAACCCTTCTGCGGGCTCGTCTCCGACCAGAAGCTGCTCGATCAAACGGCGGATCCGGTCTGCTTTGGAGGGAAAGCCCGGGGACGCTTTTTCATTTGCAAGCCGTGTCAATTCGCAGCGCTCTTTTGCAAGCTTTAAGGCCTCTGAAAGTTTCTCCTCTGTCAGTTCCATTTTTACCAGATATTCTACGGCTCCTAAAGACAGCGCCTGACGAGCCAGGTTAAATTCCTCCAGATTGGTGAGAATGATAAAAACAATATCATCCCAGCCCCGTTCCTTTACAGCCTTCATAAAGGAGATTCCATCCATTCCCGGCATCTTAATATCTGTGATCACAATATCCGGTCTCTGTTCCTCCATCAGCTTTAAGGCCTGTTGTCCGTTCCCTGCCTTTCCGGCGATCACACACTCCTGCTTTTCCCAGTCTAAAAGAGAGGCGATTCCTGCAAGAATCAGCGGCTCATCATCCACAATCATAATCTGATACATTCCTCTTCCCCCTGTTGCATTTATATTTTAAAATTCCAGCGGCATGGTAACGGTAATTTCCGTAAATTTTCCCTCTGTGCTGTCAACCATCAGGCTATAGGACTCCCCATAATTTAACTTGATCCGGCGGTCTACGTTGGGAAGCCCGATCCCGCTCATGGAATTTCCCTTTACTTTTTCTGTATTCTCAAGAAGTGTTTTTAACCGTTCCTTTGGAATCCCCACACCGTTATCCCGCACGGTAAGAACCAGCATATCCTCTTGTCTGGATGCCCGGATTTTGATAATTCCATGACGGCCCTTTGGTTCAATCCCGTTGAAAATAGCATTTTCCACCAGAGGCTGCAGTGTCAGCTTAATCACCTTTGCTTCATAAAGCCCGGGATCATCCACCTGTATTTCCAGATCAAACAGCTCCACATACTTTACCTTTTCGATGGTTACATAGTCATTTAAAAATTCCAGTTCTTTTTTCAGAGTCACTTTTTCATTAAAGCCTTTTGCCATGTTTTTAAGAAGGCCTGATAAGGCAGTCACCATTTTTACAATGCCGCTGTTTTTCTGGATCACTGCGATCCAGCGGATGGAATCCAGCGTGTTGTAAAGAAAATGAGGATTGATCTGGGCCTGGAGCATCTTAAGTTCTAAATCTCCCTTTTCTTTTTCTGCCTTCAGCTGCTGATCCATCAGTTCTTTGATCCGCAGAGCCATATCATTTACCACACAGCCTACACGGCCGATTTCATCCTCGCCTTCTATCGAATCGTCCCTGATAAAATTTCCCGCCGCAATGGTTTCAATGTGAGCAGTCAGACGGTCAATAGGCTTTTTTATCTGCTTTGTAATCCGCGCGGATAACAGAAGTCCAAAAATCAAACAGGCCAAAAACATGATCACTACAGTCTGTACAATCATCATCCGGTCATTGGAAAGCTCATCTAAGGGCATGGTTTCATATACCATGATCCCGCTTTTATCATAAATCTCATATGTTACCAGACTGTCTTTCCCATGAACCTTCATTTCCAGTAGTCCTTTTTCCGTTCCTGAAGGCTGCGGATAATCCGGTCATTTTCCTCTCTGTGCTCCCCCCGGTTCTTCAATAGAAGCAATCCGGTCTCCGGCCGCAGTTACGATCACCGTTTCCTGTCCGTTTGCCGTGTCCAAAAGCATATCCTTAAAGAGATCCGTAGAAAGACACAGCACCGCCCAGCCGCCGGAGCCAGAATGCTCCAGCTTCCTGGCAATTGGAAGGATATTTCCCTCATACTGGGAAAATGGAGATGATTCCAGATCCAGCTGATAACGGTCCATGGTTTTTTCAAGCTCCCGATCCAGCCAGCCGCTCTCTATGATCCCCTGCGCGTCATCTGTGCTTCCAAAGGAAGAGCCTGTCTGAACCAGATTTCCCTGATCATCAAAGACAGACAGCTTTACAATATAGTTTCCGTACTCTGTAATCGCACAGTAATCTCTTATAAGCTCCGCATAATCCAGTCCGAGTTTTCTGGTTCCTGAGGTATGTCCTCCGTTTATTCCGGACAAATCAAAGGTTTTCCGCTCTGTACAGTTTAAGATAATATTGAGCATTTCCTCATATGCCAGCCGGCTTCGGTAGGAAATACTTTCTACATGGTGTTTCTGAGAATTTTTTGCCACCTCCAGAGTTTTCTGGTTCGCAGTTATGTAGGTACAGATACTTACAAAGGTTGCAATCAGGCATATGATCAGAAATGATAGCGCATCAACTGAACGCGCAGTGTTTTGGTTCGGATATATTTTTCATGGTTTTGTTTCCTTTTTCATTTTCATCCCTTTAAAAACCACTCTGTAAGCTCCCTGTGGGGCCGGTTCGGATCCTTTTCAAAGAGATTTACAAAATTCAGGGCAGCGCCCCGCTCTTTAAAAGCCGGGTATAAAAAGCCAAACTCCGGCTCTCCCGGCTCATATTCTCCGGTTAAAGGGCTGATAGCGCAGATCAGGTATTCGTACACCTCTTCAGAACCTTCCATCCACGCTTTATCCAGCCCTTTTACCGGCACATCGTATCGGCCATGAAAAAGGAAGCAGGACCATGGACCGTCCGGACGGTATTTCTCTCCTAAAATCTCATAAAACAGATCCGTATAGGCGTCATTTTTCATGCCGCATTCCTTAATGGCGCTTAAAAGCTGCCACAATCCTCCCGGCCGTCTGGCTTCTTTGGTAAGCGTATATTCCTTTAGCAGAGAATTTGTCTCAGAAAAAAGCACAGTCTTGGCGATGGAAAGGTTCTTTTTCCTCTCCGGTACGGAAAGCTTTAAGAAATTGATATTAAAGGTACCGTCCACATAGCCCTCTGCATCAAAGTACGCTCCAGCAATCCGGCCCACAGAAGAACGCTCCGGCGTTAGCCTGCGGGTCAGCTCCAGCATATCATTTCGGTCAATCATCCTGTTTCTTCCTCCCCTTTGTTTTTAAAGCTTAAGCTGGAAGTAAATCATGTCGTCCAGCTGTTTTCCTCCCTCATAAATCGGATGGTCATAGTGATCCATGAAAAAATGCGGAATCACAGATCCCCGTATAAAGCCGCAGTGCTCGTAAAACGGCACTGTAAGAGGGCTGTCTCCCGTTCCTGCCTGAAGGGTATGGAACTGATTTTTATATTTCTGACAGATAAAACGGATCAGCCTGCGCCCATATCCCTTTTTCTGGCACACCGGCTCCACCGCGATGTTTTTAAGCTCTAATACCCCATCTCCCTCATCTGTCACTACACAAAGAGCCATCCCTAAGGGCGTTTTTAAAACATACATATCTCCGCGTTCCAGATACCGGTCAATCATTTCTTCTTTCTCATCCCCCAGAAGCAAAAGCTCTAAATACTTCTTTTTGTTTTCTGTAATATTTATTATCTCTTCCAAATTTATTTTCCTTCCGTTCCGTCTTTTTTTTCCGGCTTTTCCGATGTATTTACAACAAAAATTCCAAGACTTACCAAAATCAGCGCTGCCAGTACATTCCATGATAAAGCCTGGCTGCTTTCCCCTAAAAAAACGGCTGACAGCAAAACTCCAAAGACCGGGATCATAAAGCCAAAAACAGTTACACGGCTGACCGGATTGTATTTTAAAAGAATACTCCAAAGCGTATAGGCCACAGCAGAGATCAGCCCCAAATACAGAAGAAGAACCACAGCTTCAGCTCCTGCCATAAGATCAACTCTTCCTCCGCAGCCAAGTCCGATCAAGATCAAAATGATCCCTCCCATGGTAAACTGATATCCGCTTAAAACAACTACGTCATACTGTTTGGAGTAGCGTTTTACCAATGCGCCGGATAAAGCATAAAAAATCTGTGCAATAAATACAAAGCCTTCTCCCCGGAAGGATACATCAAACAGCCCTTCGGATGTCTGTCCGGAAAGGTTGACCAATACAATGCCTGCCAGTCCAAACAAGCAGCCAAGCAGCTTTCTTCCTGTAAGCTGTTCATATCCAAACAGAAGGCAGGCGATCAGGATTGAAAGAAATACATTGGTACCTGTTATGATCGCCCCATGAACCCCTGTTACATAAACCAGCCCCATATAAAAGAAGTAATACTGGAGCACCGTCTGACATAGGCAGAGCTTTAAAATGCAGCTTCCTGCTCCCGCCGGAGGCAGGATCAGCCTCTTTTTTTGTATACAGTAAAAGCCGATCACCATCAATCCGGCAAGCAAAAAGCGAAGTCCGGCAAACACGATAATACTCCATGAATCCGTACCTTCGATGTGGAATTGTTCATAGCCGATCTTTATGGCTGGAGTGGCGCTTCCCCACAAAAAGGTACAGACGACAGCCAGGCAGATCACCACCGGAAGCCGGGACAGGGTTGTATCTTTATGATTTTTTGTCTCTTCCATTTTTTCACTCTCTTCTTTTCTTCTTTTTTTCTGGTTTCTTTGTCCGTCTGAGACAGAAAAGAAAGGCAGATGCCGCCATAAGATCAAAAGCGCCTAATGCGGCTCCCCACAGAGGAAAGGCAGGATAAATCACCGGCTTTAAAAGACCGGGGTCTCCCATCCTCTGGCTGTACTCTCTGTTTTCCGCTCTGGCATTCAAATACATATAGAGCACCTCTTTGGAGGTTCTGCGAAGAGCATGATAATAGAAAGCCTCATTTTCCTCCGTCAGGAAGCGGAATTTTCCATCATTTAAAATCCCATCCATCCACAGGCTTCCTCCGGCCCGCAGAGCCTGATCCCCGTTCATATATTTATGGTGATCCGCATAATCTGTGACAATGGCTCCATGAAAGCCCCATTCCTCTTTAAGGATTCCGGTTAAAAGGGCCTGGCTCCCCCCGGCCCACACCGCTCCGATCCGGTTATAGGCTGTCATAAAGCCAGTTGCTCCATAATCCTGAACCAGCATCTGGAAGGGCTTTAGATACAGTTCCCTGAGCGTCTGCTCTGTCATCCAGGTATAAATGCCGTCCCGGTAAATTCCCGATTCCTGATCATTGCAGATCAAATGCTTTACATAGCAATATACGCCCATATCCAGGCTTCCCCTCACTACAAGACCACCCATATGGCCTGAGATCAAGGGATCCTCCGAATAATATTCATAATTTCTTCCGTCAAAGGGGCTGCGGTGAAGGTTCACCGCAGGAGCATACCAGCCGCTGTAACCAAACTGGCCTGCTTCTTTTGCAATTGCTCTTCCCATTTCCCAGGCCAATGCGTTATTCCAGGTCTGAGCCAGTATGCCGGCATTGGGGAAGCCAGTTCCTGCCGGAATCTGGTGAAAGCTTCCGATCTGGGCTGGTCCGTCTGCCTCTCTGGCTAAGGGTTTTCCCAGTACAGATAACGGCTCAGTCTTTACATAGCCATGCAGAAAGAGATTTTCCATATCAGAAAAGGTAAGCTGATCCAGTACCTCTTCCCATCTGGGATCTTCCCAGTTTTTTCCAAGCCCATATCCCAGATCTGTAAGGCTTCCCATTCGTTCTACCATAAGCGTAAGCTTTTTTACAGACTTTTTGTCCCGTAACGCTTCATCTGAAGCAGTCCATGTCTCATCTGAATGCCAGGTATCCGCCAGTTCTTTGGTATACAGATTCAGGGCCGCCCCTTTATGAGAAAGACGGCGTACCGGCACATTGGCTTTTGGAAAGGTTTTATTAAAATCAGCCCGGCTCAGATAATGGATCGCTCCTCCTGCATCAGAACCGTCTATGGAAACACCGTCCTGAGCCTGTTCCCCCGTAAATTTATTGAAAACAGGAGCACCTGTGATCCGGTCTGTATCATAAAGCGTTCCAGCTGGTACATACAGACGGATGGTATTTTGATCCATGGCTGCCGGATGGTGGGCATCCGAGCGCAGAGACAGCTCATATATGCCTGCCTCCAGTTCATAACCCTGAAATCCGTTTTTATTTGCATCCTTTTCATCATAGGAAGCAAAGGAAGAAACAGGAACGGTAAGCGTAAAAGTTTCACAGGCTCCCGGCTCAAGGAGCGATGTTTTTGCATAGGCTGCCAGGGCAACGGATGATTTCTCAATTCCCCCCGGAGTATACGGAGGCGACACATACAGCTGGATCACGTCCTGACCGGCCCGTTTTCCCGTATTCGTGACACGGACCATAACAGAAATTTCTCCGAATGGATCCGGAACCGTCTGTTCCTTTGGAGCCTCCAAAAGTTCCCATTGAAATTCCGTATAGGAAAGGCCGTATCCAAACGGATACTGAACCACTCCATCATAGCCCCGCCCATATCTGTTTTCTACCCCATCCCAGAAATGCTGTGCATCTGCTGTCTCATACCATCGATAGCCCACATAGATTCCCTCTGCGTAGTCTACATAGGAAACCTGATCATAGGCAAAATTTTCTCCCAGATTGCCGCATTTCGTGCCATCTGCAGGATAGAGCGTCTCTGCGTTGGTATAGCGTCCCACACCCTCTCCTCCTGCATTGGCGTAGCTGGCGGCTGTGGAAAAATCATAAGCCCAGGTATCCGTTGTCCGTCCGGAAGGGCTTACGCGCCCCCAGAGGATTTCCGGCAGTACGCCCGCTCCTGATTCTCCCGTAAGGCCTGCATAAAGGCAGGCATCAATGCCGGAAAGACGTTCGATCGCACCCAGAGCCATCACATTTCCCGTATTTAAAACAAGGATCACATTTTTATAGCTTACACCCAGATAGCGCAAAAGATCCTCTTCCTCTTTAGACAGATCCAGATAGGTCCGGTTTGGATCCTCTGTAATTTCTCCCCCTTTTTTTGTCTGCTTATACTGTACCTTGGGACAGTCATTACTCTCGCCTGCAAACCGGCCGATCACAGCGATCGCTGTGTCCGAATAGTCTCTGGCATGGTCTAAAAGTTCCTCTGTATAATACTCCCGGTCTGAAATATGAGGTTCATAAAGGCGGCAGGATTCCTGCGGCCAGCTGTTTAAGGTATCACTATAAGGACGTTTGGGCTGAAATTCACGGTACATCCCTATCAGTTCTTCATTATAAGAAACCCCCGCATCCCTTAAGGCAGCCAGAAAATCCGTCTTAACCTGGGTGATCCGTCCGGAACCGGAGCCTCCGCCCAGCCACTGGGTAGACGCCCAGCCAAATACATTTACCTGGCGGACCGAATCAGAAAGAGGAAGTGTATCTTTGGTGTTTTTTAAGAGTACGCTTCCCTCTTCCTGTATCCTGTGAGACAAAAGCTGACTCTCCTGCGTTGTCTTTTCCATCTCCTCTTCCGATACTCTGGTACGGTCTGCTGCCAGATACAGATTTACTATATCTTTAAAATAAACCGCCGTTCCCGTTACTCCAATACTGACGGCAAGAAGAAGGGAAGTAATCACAAGGCCCGGCCTTATAGCACCTTTCTTTTTGGAATGTGTTTTTTTCTGTCGTATCATAAGGTCAAACTCCTGTCTTTTTTGCACTTCTCCGTTAGTTTAACGCGGATTTGCCATAATATCAATCATTCTTTTTAGCCTGTGGTAAATATGTCCTGACTATTTTATTTTTACGGCTATTTATTGTGCATAAAAGAGAACCTTTGTTTTTTTGCGTCTGCTGCGGTATAATTTTCAATCTGGGTATTGATTTTTACAGCCGATTTCGTTTATCCTTAGATAGAAGCTACATCAAAATTTTACATATAGCGAGGTATATGACATGAAACCGTTCAAAGAAGGAAAAGTTCGTGAGATTTATGACAACGGCGACAGCCTGATTATGGTTGCTACTGACCGGATCAGCTGCTTTGACGTAATCCTGCACAACGTTGTGGCCGGGAAGGGTACGGTACTGACCCAGATGTCCAGATTCTGGTTTGATTTTACAAAGGACATCCTTCCCAACCACATGATTTCCGTAGATGTAAAAGATATGCCTGAATTTTTCCAGCAGCCTGAGTTTGAAGGAAAAAGCATGATGTGCAAAAAGCTTACCATGATCCCGGTAGAGTGCATCGTGAGAGGCTATATCACAGGCAGCGGCTGGAAGAGCTATCAGGAAAACGGCACCGTATGCGGCATCCATCTTCCTGAAGGCTTACAGGAATCAGAAAAGCTTCCTGAACCCATCTACACCCCTTCTACCAAGGCCGAAATCGGTGATCATGATGAAAATATTTCTTTTGAGCAGAGTGTTTCCCACCTGGAGAAATGTTTTCCTGGAAAGGGCGAGCATTACGCGACCCTGATCCGCGATTATACGATCGCTCTCTATAAAAAATGTGCAGACTATGCATTAAGCCGTGGCATCATCATTGCTGATACCAAATTTGAATTTGGTCTGGATGAGGATGGCAATGTGGTTTTAGGCGACGAGATGCTGACGCCTGACAGTTCCCGCTTCTGGCCTGCACAGGGCTATGAACCCGGCCACTCCCAGCCTTCCTTTGACAAGCAGTTTGCCAGAGACTGGCTGACCGCTCATCCGGGCAATGACTGGACCCTTCCTGAGGAGATTGTGGAAAAAACTATTGACAAATATCTTCAGAGCTATGAAATGCTTACAGGAACCAAATTACAGTAAGCGACTTCTGTCCCATACCGCTGAGACAAACATTCAGGCAGAACCCTTTTATACAGGATTCTGCCTGTTGTTTATAATGCTACAGCACTCCGCATTCCCTGAGAAGTTCTCCTATCTCCGTATGTTCAATTTTTTTAATCGCCATTTTCCCTGCTTTCTCAAAACATGCCGGAAGCCTTTTCTTTAAAGGTGAAACTCCATCCATAAGCTTCACAGAGGCATTTAAAAGCTCTCTCATATCATAAGCGCTGCCCCATACCTCCGGTACCCCCCGGTCTACGCCGCACAGGCCGTAAACAGCCTCCATAGCCGTGCGCACGGAATACTCCGTTGTAAAAACCGTGTCTCTGGGAGTTTGGGCAAACTGGCCGATAAAGGCGGCATTTACGCTTCCTTCAGGAATTACATCCGGGCGGTCTCCCTCTCTTCTGGGCATGAAAAAGGCCGTAATATAGGGCATCATAGCCGGAACGCAGACCGCTCCCCAAGCAGCCAGATCATGAATCTGGTCAGCCGGAACTCCCAGATGATACAGCCATTCCTCCGTGATTTCCCTTCCCGTGCATTCACTCATAGGCTTGGGCACGAAATTTCCCACTCCATTTGGAAATAATCCATAGAGCCAGATGCATACCTCTTCTTTCTTCTGAGCCTTAAACTGACCCTGGCGGTTGACCGTCCAGCTTAAAAGCCAGCCGGAATCCTGACAGCTGACAATTCCTCCCGTAACTACCTTTCCTGTACGCGGATCTCTTCGGGCTATCTTTTTTATATAAGAAAGGATCGTCTCATCCGATGTAGTAATTGTGGCTGATTCCCAACAGGTCTTTTCACGGTTGGAGCAGAATTTTTCCGGACGTCCAAAGGACGTATCCTGTACTGCTATATTTTTCCAGAGTGTCCAGCAGTGTTCAGCCTCCGACTGTCTTTTCGGATCCGGTTTATGATCCTGGTCTCCGTAAACCGTTCCCTCTGTACAGCTTCCATTTGTAATAAATACCAGATCCTGTTCTGTAAGAGGAATCTGTGCTTTTGCGCCATTTATCATGCAGTCCAGAAATTTTGCCGTCTTTTTTCCCTCTCTGATGTCAAACTCCACATTTGTCACTGCAACTCCAAAGCGAAATTCCACACCGGCTTCTTCCAGATACCGTTTCAGAGGAAGGATCAGTGATTCATACTGATTGTAGCGTGTAAATTTCAATGCTGAAAAATCAGGAAGGCCGCCGATATGATGAACAAAACGCCTGAGATAAAGCTTCATTTCCAGAGCGCTGTGCCAGTTCTCAAAAGCGAACATGGTGCGCCAGTAAAGCCAGAAGGGCGAGTCAAATACTTCATTGTCAAATACATCTTCTATGGTTTTATCATACAGGTCTTCATCGCAGGTAAAAAACAGCCTCATAATCTGACGTCCCGCCTTTTCGCTGAGACCAAAATACCCCTGTGTACAGGCAGGCTTTCCCTGTTTTTCCGTTACCCTGCAGAGGGAATAATTGGGATCAGCCTTATTAAGCCAGTAAAATTCATCCAGCACCGAGGCCCCCGGCGTATCAAGCGAAGGGATGGATCGAAACAGATCCCACAGGCATTCAAAATGATTCTCCATCTCACGTCCGCCGCGCATAATATATCCTCTCGATGAATCCAGAATTCCGTCGCAGGCTCCCCCTGTACGGTCAGAGGCTTCCAGAATATGGATTTTATCCCCGGACATTCCGGCATCCCGGATCAGAAAACAGGCCGCCGCCAGAGAAGCCAGACCACCGCCGATTAACCAGGCCGACTTTTCTTCTATTCCCTCAGGTTTTTCAGGACGGGCAAATGCCTCATAATTGCCTTTGGAATAATAAATCCTCTGATTTTCTCCCTTTGACCCTTTATTTTTACAGGAGGAATTGCTGTCCGTAAGCCTGTGCATCCGTCCCTTTTTCCGGCTGGCCATCATAAGGACTGCTCCTGTTCCCGCAGCCATTATCCCTGCAGCCCCCGCCTTCCACATTTTTCCCTTTTTCATAGACTTTCCTTTCGTTTTTACCAAGTATCCGGCACAGGCCTTTCATTCGCCCATGCTGCAGATCTGATGATAGTCTGTACCGAAAGCCGGATTTTTAAACGAAAAGCGTTTTTCTAATTCCAGGGCATTGGCTGGGAATGAATCTCACAGCCCTCTGACATGACAGCCTCCCGGAGCAGCAGAGCCATATAGCTGTCCTGAAGAGCATCCCTTAAAGGATAAATTTCTTTTCCCGAATCGAGATACTCTCTCATATCATAAAGCATACAGGCAATGGCATATTCATCCTCAATCTCATCCAGATACAGCTCAGGCTTCCAGCCCCGGACACAATCCCTTAAACGTTTTGTTTCAAGCTGTCTGTACCGTGAATCTAATTCCGGCATAAGATATAGGGTTTCAGGGAAATTTTCTTCTGTAAGCCTGTAAAGAATCTGATCCGTAAGCTCTCCTTTCTGTCCGCGAACGGTCACATGGCGGCTGCGTATAAAAGACCGGTACTGTTCCCCCGAAAAATCATAAAGCGCCGTCTTTCCGGAAGCAAATTCAAACAGAGCCATGATTCTCCCCCGGCTGCTTACAGAACCATCCGTAATAGCCCCCTGACGGGAATCTGTCTCTGTCAGCGGAAACGTAAACTGCTTTCCTATAACAGAAAAGCGTTCATGTCCCATCAAAAGATATTTTCTGATCAGACTGGCCCCATGGTATTCATGTACCAGCGACAGATACATGGAGTCTGGCTGCCCTATGGCTTCATTTTGAATCTGATGCAGTCCTGCCCTGAGTGTGGGACAATGAAAATACTGCTCGCAGACCTGAATTTTACAATGGTATTTCTCTTTTAATTCCCAGATTCGTCTTAACTGTTTCAGACTGCATCCAATCGGTGTTTCAGTAAGCACAGGATAGCCCATCAACGCCCATTTCTCTGCCACATCTGCAATATTCCCTTTATTTACTGCCACAACCACGAAATCCGGTTTGGAGTTTTTGCAGTCCTCGTCTGATACAGTTGTGGGAAAGCCTGTTTCCCCATGAACCTTTGCAGCCTTCTCCTCAGATCTGCATAATATGTATTTTAGTGTAAACAGCTCCGGATACCGTCTGGCAATTCTCCCGTAAAACATGGCTCTGAAACCGGAGCCGATGATAACAAATGACAATGGTCTCATATTTCCTCCCTGATCCGTTTTTCCAGCTCCCTCTCATACTGCACTTCGTCTATCGGAAGAGAAACAGGCGCTCCCATCCAGGCAGAAAGATAGGCGGCATTGGTAAGCTCCAGAGAATTTAAGCCTTCCAGCCCATTGACTCTGACCGGACGTTTTTCCAAAACAGCCTGTGCAAAATCCGCCAGCATTTCCTCATAGGGTTCTTCATCCTGAGGAAATGTTTCCTCTGTAACTCTCTCCTTCAGTTCTTCTCTGGAATTGCAGGAAGCCGTCCTTTTATATTCTTCCAGATCCCGATCATACAGATGAAGGGTCAGATGGCTGTCCTCCAAAAGAAGCGTTCCCTTAGATCCCACAATTTCCAGCCGTTCGGTCCAGGTTCCTTCTCCCGTAGTAAGAATAAATACTGCTGTTTTCTTATCCGGATATTTCATCACAATCGTAGCCTCATCATCCACTGAAAAATCGTTATATTTTCCATAGGGAATCAAAGCGTAAAGGCTTTCCGGCATTCCAAAAAGCCACTGCCAGATATCAAGCAGGTGCTGTCCCTGGTTTAAAAGCGCACCGCCTCCTTCTCCCCTCCAGCTGCTTCGCCAGCTTCCGGATTTATGATAATGCCAGGTTCTGTAATATCTGGAGTTCTCCATCAGAATGCGGCGGATCTGTCCCAGAGTCCCACTTTCAAGAAGCTCATGGATCCGTTCGTACTTTGGATACATCCTCTGATGAAACATCATTGCAAAAACAAGATCCTTCTCTTCTGCCTTCTGACGGATCTTCAGGCACTGCCCCATGGAAACGCCTATGGGCTTATCACAGAATATATGCTTTCCCTTATCAAATGCCTGTATAATCATCTCCGGATGCAGCTTATGGGGCGTAACTATAAGACAGGCGTCAAACAGCTCTGAGGCGTCAAACAACTTCTCTGTGTCCTGAAAGACAGGAATCTCTCCGCCAAGCTCCGCTTTTGCCCACTGACTGCTTTCATGGCTCCTGCAGCAGACTGCCCCAAGACACATCCCGGAAATCCTTCCCTCCTGTATCATTTTCGCATATTTTTTTCCCATTGTACCGATCCCAATAACGGCCATTCTGATTTTTTCCATCCGCCTTCCCTTCCTTTCTGTTTTAAGCAGCAGGCGGGCCGGAAAACGTTTCCCGGCCCGCCTGATTCATCATTTACTCCGGATCATTCACGGCGCAGCCGTAAATAAAGAATCCTCTATGGGTATTGTAAACACCTTATCACCAGAATGCAATAGACAGATTAAATAGCTTTCAACGAAGATAGCTTATTCTCCAATACAACGACTGCTTTGAACCCTGATTTAAAATCAGTGCTAACAAATTGAAATAGGCAGCCTTTTTTATAGCTGCCTACCCGCCAATGGAATATTTGGATTCGGGCATTACCCATGCCTTCCTACGGTCTATTTTATTATATTCACAAACAGACCCTTTATCCATGCAAGGACAATATTTTATTATATAAATCCCTCCAATTTGTCGGTAAAATGTTCATCTTATATATATCCAGTTTCGTTTTCCATATAAGTTTATCCAATTCCTCTGCCAACATATCCCCATCCTTCTGCGGCAGTATTTTCTTTAACGCATACAATCTTGAATACAGATTTGTATTATCTGGAAGAACATCGGAACTGTCCCTATTATCTGGTATTACCACTGAAGAAGTCATACCTGCCAGCATAGAATGATGCGCACAGTAATTTCTAAGATTCCTGATCGCATCCAGCCATGTATCCATCTGTTTTGTTGTTTCTTTTTTATAATTATTTCCCGGATAGGTATAATTCAATACTTCCTTTCGCAAATCACCACGCAAATATGAATAAAGCATAACAATCGTTCCCATTTCAAAATATGAAAATGCCGCCCATACAGGCAATACATTATTTTGATGGGTTCCTCCCCTGCGATACTCTTTCAATTCCGGATGTTTAACCACATCTCTTCTCAGTTTTTCTTCATCACTGGTCAAGCCGGCAAAAAACCTTGTATTAAAAAATAATACATTTTTATTTCTGGTCTTTTTATCCTTTTCACTTCTGGTAGGAGTATAATATTGCTTATCCAGATAAAAACCTGCATCTCCAGTCTTTAGTGAAATCGCATTCGCAATCGCACTTTTAAAATAGACTTCTGCCTTCTTACAATATTTGAATAATAACAATCTCAGCTGCATATCGAAATCATACAACTCAAAGAAAACCTTTGCATCTGCTTTACTTCCAAATACATTGACCTGTGTTAATAGATATTTTCCATAACGGCTTGCTCTAAAGTATCCTGCATATTCTAAAAAATCTCTCATCTTTTTTCTCTGTCGAAAGTTTACATACTTTTTCATAAGTACCACCTGATTTTCCAAATCTATAGGCAATTCAGTACTTGACACTCATAACACCTTCTTTCATAGTAAAAAAAAAGAATGGATATACCATTCTTAATCCCGCCAATGGAATATTTGGATTCGGGCATTACCCATGCCTTCCTACGGTCTATAATTATAGTAACACATGCAAAGCAAAACTTCAACCACCTTTTTCACCTGAACCTTCGCAGTTGAAGCCACCCAAAATAAATAAGTATGTACCCCTGAACTACGCAGCATGCGGGCCGGAAAACGTTTCCCGGCCCGCATGATTCATCATTTAGTTATTCTGCAGCCTACTCAATGGGTTCAAAATCAGCTGCGCCATGCTTGCACAACGGGCAGATAATATCATCCGGCAGAGTATCTCCCTCATAGATATAGCCGCATACCTTGCACACAAAGCCCTTCTTGCCATCTGTCTGAGGCTTCGGCTTTACATTGTTCTGATAATAGGTGTAGGTCATGGTCTCCCGATCGCTCATCACCCTTGCTTCTGTTACGGAGCAGATAAACATACCGTGAGTATCCAGATCCACATACTGATCTACCTTTAATGACATAAAGGCATTGATATACTTGGGCAGGAAAGCCAGGCCATTGTCCGAACGGCAGATCTTCATACCTGCAAATTTATCTGCCTGACGTCCGCTTTGGAATCCAAAGGTTTCAAATATCTTGAAGGGAGCTTCCACGGACAGGCAGTTTACATTCATAATACCGGTCTGCTTGATCACATGATGGGAATAATTGGCCTTGTTAATATTCACAGCTACCCGCAGAGGCGTATCTGTTAGCTGCGTTACCGTATTTACAATGAGGCCGTTATCCCTTGTTCCGTCATTTGAGGTCACTACATAAAGACCATAGCCGATCTTAAAGAGAGCCTTCATATCATGCTTATTTGCCGTGACCTGAGAACGGGCAATATACTCCTCACAGAGTTCAGCAGCCATTCTGTCAATCTGCTCTCTGTTCTCACTGCTCAGTGAGGACTGAATGGTAATTTTATCCTTTAACCAGGTAATATCCTTTGACTTTTCAAACATAGACTTCATGGTCTTTGCCGCCAAAGGTGCCCAGGAACCATTTTCAATCAGGCCGATGGTGCGCTTGCAGTATCCCCGCTCTGTCAGATGGTCAATAAAGGTTCTCATAAACGGGAAAATCTCCGCATTGTAAGTAGTAGTTGCCAGTACCAGCTTTCCGTAGCGGAAGGCATTTTCCACTGCCTTTGACAGATCCATACGGGCCAGGTCGCAGACTACTACCTCCGGACAATTTTTTTCACGCAGTCTGGAGGCCAAAAGCTCAACTGCCTTCTTTGTATTTCCATAGACAGAGGTATACGCAATAACCACACCCTCTGACTCTGCCTCATAGGAGGACCAGATATTATATTTTTCAAGATAATGCCCCAGATTTTCCTTGAGAACCGGTCCGTGAAGAGGGCAAATCGTCTGGATATCAAGGGCTGCAGCTGCCTTTAAAAGCTTCTGCACCTGTGCACCGTACTTTCCCACAATACCGATATAATAGCGGCGGGCTTCATCGTCCCAGTCCTCCTCTGCATCCAGAGCACCGAATTTTCCAAAACCATCCGCAGAAAACAGCACCTTATCTGTACTGTCATATGTCACCATAACCTCCGGCCAGTGTACCATAGGCGCAAATACAAAGGTCAGTACATGAGAACCCAGAGTAAGCGTATCTCCGTTTTTCACCTCAAGAGTATGTCCCTCCAAATTCATATCCGGAAAAAACTGTCCCATCATGGCAAACGCCTTGGCGTTGGATACAATGGTTGTATTGGGATAATTTTTCATGAAATTATAAATATTTGCGGAATGATCCGGCTCCATATGCTGGATAATCAGATAATCCGGCGCCTTTCCCTTTAAAATACCGGACAGATTGTCCAGCCATTCGTGAGTGAATCTGGCATCAACCGTATCCATAACAGCACACTTCTCATCGCAAATCACATAGGAGTTATAGCACATCCCGTTGGGAACCTTATACTGTCCTTCAAAAAGATCTACGCTGTGATCATTAACGCCTGCATAAATAATATCTCTGGTAATTTCCATTATTATGCCCCTTTCTTCGTGATAGCTTTATTTTACCACGAATATGACGATTTTTCTATTAAAATCAGGTCTCATATTGTTAATTTTTTATTAATCCTCCCAGAGCATAACATATTCCTTCTGCCCTGTCATCTCATCGGTTTCTTCCATCTGAATCCGGAAGCTCTCCCTCTGATAAAAACGTACAGCTCTGGTATTTTTTGCATATACCCTCAGAGTCAGTCTGGAATGCTGCTTTTTTATATAGTCAAGGAGACGGCCCCCTATCCCCTGTGACCAGCTCTGGCTTTGCACAAAAATCCCCGCAATATACTCTCCGTCCAGTCCCACAAAGCCCTGAACTTTTCCTGAACCCTCTTCTTCCCATACATAAATTTCAGCCTCTGCAAGCATTCCCCTCACCGCTTCAAAATGATCCCTCCAGTATGAGGCAGGAATAAAATCATGTGCCTTAATATTTGTATCCAGCCAAATCAACGCAACCGGATCAAGATCTGATTGTTTCATACTACGTATCATACTATACTCTCCAATTTTGAATTTTCTAACAGCAAAAAGCACCCGCATCGTTTAAACCATGCAGGCGCTTTTAATTTACAACTTTTTATTGGTTGGTGCAAGTTTTTTATTTCTTTTTCAAGATTTATTATACTGCTTATGCTTATAAATATATCAGAACATTTTTCCAAGTGTACAGATATGGCTAAAAATTACATCTTAAATATAACGGCAAATATGATCCACTGCTATATCTGAAAACCCATAGGCTTCCGCCTTTGTCATTTTTCCATTGCAAACCTCTATGACTTCCTTTAACAATCGTTCTCCCGCTTCTTCAATCGTACAGGTTCCTTCCATTATCTCACATACACCTATATCAATGTTATCATGCATACGTTCAAACGTATCTCGATTTCCGGTTACTTTAAGAACTGGTGCCAGCGCATGTCCCGTTGGTGTTCCCCTGCCTGTGGTAAACACAATAAGACTGCCCCCCCGCTACCATTGAGGTAACAGATGCAATATCATAGCCAGGAGTATCCATAATAATTGCGCCTTGTTTTGTAGGTCTTGCTGTCTCAGGCAGAACTTCCACAATGGGCCTTGTACCTCCTTTACGGATACATCCCAAACTTTTTTCTTCCAATGTAGATAATCCCCCTGTTTTATTTCCCGGTGTCGGCTGGCCTGTCCGGCAGTCCTGTCCTGCTAAAGCCAGATGCTTCTCATAATCTTTACAAATCTGGATAATCTGATTATGAATCTCAGGAGTTGCACCACGTTTTGCTCACTTAGACAAATTTTATTATCTATTTACAATAGTTATATGATTTAGAAGCAGAAGTCAACATTTTTCATTATTTTCTTTATAAAGTTGTATGTTTTATAGCTATTTTTACATTAGTTGTAATTTATATCTTTTTATATTTTGACGTTTTATACAATCAGCCCCCGGTCTGTGTGGTCATTTTATCATTTTTTTGGTATTTTGCGTCCTGTTTTATGTTTTTTTACAATTAAATGCTGTCCAGGTGAACAATAACCACTTCCGGCCTGTTATTAAACCGTACCGGAATGATACTGTTTCCTATTCCTCTGCTGACAATCATAGTTGTAAGGTTTTCTGAATAGGCTCCTGCATCATATTTGGGAAAAATCCCCTGACCAGGCGCGATCAATCCACCGATAAAAGGCAACCTGAACTGTCCGCCATGGGCGTGTCCGCTTAATACCAGATCAATGCTTTCGGACACATAGGTTCTGAAATACTCCGGTCTGTGAGACAGCAAAATGCAGTAATCTTCCGTAAGCTTCATCCCCTTTATTTTATTTTTTAATGCGCTTTCTTTTTCAGATAAATTCCCAGTGGTAAAATCCGGATCGTCCAGACCTGCAATCTGTATCCTTTCATTATCCTTCATAAGCCCTACGGATCTGTCATGCAGGATGATAACACCTGTATCAAGCAGTTTCTCCTCTAATTCCTGATACCGTCCGCCAATCCACGCTTCATGGTTTCCTGTCACATAATAGCATGGTGCAATCTCTGTAAGTCTTTTTATCAGCTCCTCCGCTATTTTCATATCGGTTCTTTTGGAATCTACAAAATCTCCAGTTACAGCAATCATATCCGGACTTTCTTTTTTGATTATGGACGTCAAACGGCAATTATTTTCTCCATACTCCCCATTATGCAGATCCGATACAACGGCGATTTTGTATTGGTCAAATGCAGCCGGAAGACTGTCGCTTAAAACAGTATAATGTGTAATACCAACCGTGTTATTCTGCCAGCCGGTCCATATTATCAACGCCGCTGCTACCGCCGCCAGTTTTATATGTTTCACTATTTTCACCTCCGGGGAAATTTCGTCTATGATCCATCCGTTATTTAAAAATCAAATACAGTGCAAGGATAATCCCATTCATCTATCTACCATTTTCCTTCCTTAGCGTGTTTCTGTTTTACCTTTCATCTGTGTTCTTTTCCAGCACCTGGGTAATCTGCTCATAGCCATGTCTATGCAGAACCCTGCTCCAGTACAGGCCAAACCAGATCCTGATATACACCTGCATTATAATCTATAGATTAATGCATCGTAAAGCGCAAATCCGTTTCAAACCGCAAAAAACCCTTGAAAATGCCCATTTCTGAGCTTTTCAAGGGTTTTAACCTAGATTTTATTCAGGAAATTACTTACCCATCTGAGCCGCAACCTCAGCTGCAAAATCCTCATTCTTCTTCTCAAGACCCTCGCCGGTCTCGAAACGAACGAACTTCTTGATCTTAACGTCTGCATTGTTTGCCTTTGCAACAGCTGCAACATACTGAGCTACACTCTGCTTGCCATCCTCAGCCTTTACATAAACCTGATCTAACAGACAGAATTCCTTTAATTCTTTGTTGATACGTCCCTGGATCATTCCCTGGATTACCTTCTCAGGCTTGGAAGCCTCTTTAGGATCATTCTGGATCTGAGCCATCAGGATGCTCTTCTCATGCTCGATGAAAGCCTCGTCAACCTCATCTCTGCTGGTGAACTGCGGCTTTAATGCAGCTGCCTGCATAGCTACGTTTCTAGCCATCTCTTTGATCTCGTCATTTACAACGTTGGTCTCAACGTCAACCAGAACGCCGATCTTTCCGCCTGCATGGATGTAGGAAGCAACAAAACCGTTCTCCTCTGTTACCTTCTCAAAACGGCGGATATTCATGTTCTCGCCGATGATGGAAATCTGAGAGGAAAGAGCCTCTTTTACAGTCAGGGACTCATCCTTAGCCCACTTCTCAGCCATAAAGCTGTCCATATCAGCTGCGGAAGAAGCCAGAGCCTGTGCTGCTACGTCTGCAACGTATGCCTGGAATACGGCATTCTTTGCAACGAAGTCAGTCTCAGCATTAACCTCTACTACTACTGCGGTCTTCTCATCAGCAGTCAGTAATGTATCTACGATACCCTCAGCCGCAATACGTCCAGCCTTCTTAGCTGCGCCTGCAAGTCCCTTTTCTCTTAAGAACTCAACAGCCTTTTCCATATCGCCGTCTGTAGCTGCAAGAGCCTTCTTGCAGTCCATCATTCCGGCACCGGTCATCTCTCTCAACTCTTTTACCATTGCTGCGGTTACTGCCATCTTGTCATCCTCCAATATTAAAAGTTTTAATTACGCCTCTGCACCCTCTGCTTCAAATGCATCTGCAGGTACTTCGATCTCCATTGCGCCCTCTAAAACTTCGCCCTGCTTAGCCTCGATCACAGCGTCAGCCATCTTGGAAACGATCAGCTTAACGGCTCTGATAGCGTCGTCATTGCCAGGGATCACATAATCTAACTCTTCAGGATCGCAGTTTGTATCAACGATACCTAACAGGGTGATACCCAGAGTATGAGCCTCCTGAATACAGATGTGCTCCTTCTTGGGATCTACTACGAAGATTGCGTCTGGAAGCTTCTTCATATCCTTGATTCCGCCCAGGTTCTTCTCTAACTTGTCCCATTCCTTCTTTAACTCGATTACTTCCTTCTTTGGAAGAACATCAAAGGTTCCGTCCTCAGACATAGCCTCGATCTCTTTCAGTCTTGCAATACGGCTCTGGATGGTCTTGAAGTTGGTCAGCATACCGCCTAACCATCTCTCGTTTACATAGTACATACCACAGCGCTCTGCCTCAGTCTTGATTGCTTCCTGAGCCTGCTTCTTTGTACCTACGAACAGGATAGTGCCGCCCTCAGCTGCGATATCAGATACAGCCTTGTAAGCCTCATCTACCTTTCCTACAGACTTCTGTAAGTCAATGATGTAGATGCCGTTTCTCTCTGTGTAGATGTATGGAGCCATCTTAGGGTTCCATCTTCTTGTCTGGTGACCGAAGTGTACACCAGCTTCCAGTAACTGCTTCATAGAAATTACGCTCATGTTTATACCTCCGTTTGGTTTTTAGCCGAACCGCTGAGCATGGGTTCCGGCATCGTCCGCCTGCTTCTCATGCTTCTTCAGAAGACCTCAGGCTCTGCCCCAGGCACCTTTCCAAAAAATCCACAGACGTGTTTTTTCAGCCTTTCTACTATATCATAAAAAAAGACAGCTTGCAAGCACTTTTTGCAAACTGTCCTTTATCTTTTTGATAAAATCCTATTTCAGATTTGAATTAGACGCCTTAATGGCCTTTAACTCATCAAACACCACGTCGTTGAGAACCTTGATATAGGTACCCTTCATGCCGGAGGAACGTGACTCAATCACACCGGCGCTTTCAAACTTGCGAAGTGCATTTACGATCACAGAGCGGGTAATACCAACCCTGTCTGCAATCTTGCTGGCTACCAGAATGCCCTCATTTCCGTTAAGCTCTTCAAAAATATGGATAATGGCTTCCAGCTCCGAGAAAGACAGGGTGCTGATGGCAGACTTTACAATCTGAACTTTTCTTGTCTCCTCTGCATTTTCCTCATTCACAGAGCGCATCATCTCAAGTCCTACCACCGTAGTGCCGTATTCGCTGAGGATGATATCATCAATATCATACTGGCTGTCTGATTTATAAATAAATAATGTACCCAGACGCTCCCCTGCAATATCGATGGGGGTAATAATGGCCTGATACTTTTTCACGTTCTCCTCCGCAAAGCCCAGCGTTGCCAGGTTTACGTTCTCCTTTGTAGACAAAACACTGAGAAGACGTTCATTTAACATTTTGTCAACAAAGCCGCCTACCTGATCTTCGATCAGCTCCTCGATCTCATCCACACCTGGGCAGAGACTTACGCCAAGGACTTTGCCCTTCCTGCTGATAACAAGGATATTGGATAACAGGATCTCACTCAAAACTTTGCAGATGTCATTAAAAACAACCTTATGTGAATTGTTGTTATGCAATAGCTTGTTGATTTTTCTTGTTTTGTCCAACAATTGAACGCTCATAATCGAAACCCTCCTTATCTCAAAGGTATACTATACTAATAATTGAATTTTAGCACAATTCCAAAGCAATAACAAGAGTTTTTTGAAGTTTTCGATTATTTTAAGATATTTGTCTTTTTCTACTTTTCTTTTTCTGCCGGATCCATACGATAACCGCAGGTTTCATCCGCGCAGAGCAGCTTACTGCCCTTTTCTACCATATAAGAGCCGCACTTGGGACATTTTTGAGTGGAAGGCTTCTGCCAGGACATGAAGTCACAGTCCGGATTTGCCTCACAGCCGTAATAAAGACGGCCCTTTTTCGTCTTCTTGCGCACCACCTCTTTGCCGCACTTGGGACAGGGAACGCCGATCTTTTCCAGATAGGGTTTCGTATTTTTGCAGTCCGGAAAGCCAGGGCAGGCCAGGAACTTTCCATGGGGACCGTATTTGATCACCATGTTCCTTCCGCAGAGTTCACAGATTTCATCCGTAACCTCATCCTCGATCTTAACCGATTCCAGCTCCTTTTCCGCGATCGTTACCGCCTCGTCCAGATCTGGATAAAAATTACTTACCACGGTTTTCCATGCCACCGTGCCGTCTGCCACCTTATCCAGAAGGGATTCCATATTTGCGGTAAAGCTCACATCTACAATGCTTGGGAAGGACTGCTTCATGATCCGGTTTACTACCTCTCCCAGCTCTGTCACATAAAGATTTTTATTTTCCTTTGCAACATAGCGTCTGGCAATAATGGTAGTAATGGTGGGCGCATAGGTACTGGGACGTCCGATTCCCTGCTCCTCCAGCGCCTTTACAAGGGAAGCCTCTGTATAGTGAGCCGGCGGCTGGGTAAAGTGCTGGCTGGGCTCCAGTTTTTCCAGAGAAAGCGCACTTCCCTTTTCCATGGCTCCCATGGTCTGGCCCTTCTCCTCTTCATCATCTGCATCTACATATACAGACATAAAACCGTCAAAGGACAGCCGGGACGCAGCTGCACTGAACAGCTGGTTTCCTCCCCGGATTTTTACCATGGTCGTCTCATACACGGCCGGAGCCATGCGGCTGGCAGCAAAACGCTTCCAGATCAGCTGATACAGACGGAAAAGGTCTCTTGGAAGAGATTCCTTTACCATTACAGGAGTAAGGGATATATCGGTAGGGCGGATAGCCTCATGAGCATCCTGGATCTTTCCCGCATTCTTTTTGGCCGGTTCGCCTGCAGCCATATAGTTTTCTCCATAGTGCTCTTTTACAAAGGCTCTTGCCGCAGCATCTGCTTCTTCCGCGATACGGGTAGAATCGGTTCGCAGATAAGTGATCAAACCAATGGTGCCGTGCCCCTTTACCTCTACGCCCTCATAGAGCTGCTGAGCCAGGCGCATGGTCTTCTGGGTCGAAAAATTAAGAGCCTTTGAGGCTTCCTGCTGCATGGTACTGGTGGTAAACGGAATCGGTGCTTTTTTCACACGCTCTCCCTTTTTCACCTCATCCAAAAGGTAGGATACGTTTTCTAAATCCTTCATAACCGCATCCAGCTCTGCCTTGCTGCGGATCACCGTCTTTGCGCCCTTTGCCTTTTCCTCCTTTCCGCTGTCTGCAGGGCCGTAATAACGGGCAGTCAGAGGCTTTTTCATTCCGGCAATTTTAAAGGACGCGTCCAAGTTCCAGTATTCCTCAGGAATAAATGCATTAATCTCATCCTCACGGTCGCAGATCATGCGCAGGGCCACAGACTGAACGCGGCCGGCGCTTAAGCCTCTCTTAACCTTTGCCCATAAAAGCGGACTGATGCGGTAGCCTACCATACGGTCCAACATCCTGCGGGTCTGCTGAGCATTGACTAGATTCATATCCAGCGTTCTCGGAGCCTTTAAGGAAGCCTTTACTGCATTTTTAGTAATCTCATTAAAGCTGATGCGGTAAACGGATTTATTCTTTACCTCATCCAGCTTTAAAGCCTTCATCAGATGCCATGAAATGGCTTCTCCCTCACGGTCCGGGTCCGTTGCCAGATAGATCTTATCTGCCTTTTTTACCTCCTTGCGCAGCTTCGCAAGAACATCTCCCTTTCCGCGGATCGTAATATATTTCGGTTCATAACCATGCTCCGGATCAAAGCCAAGCTGGCTTTTAGGCAGATCCCTTACATGGCCTCCGGAAGCGTCTACCTCGTAGCTGCTTCCCAGAAACTTTTTTATGGTTTTCACCTTTGCAGGTGATTCTACGATTACCAGATGATTCGCCATGGTGTAAAACTCCTTATTTTGTGTTACTGATTCTTTCTGTCAGTTTCCCCTTGGGGCCATATCATAAATCCCCTCTGACATAGTACAGACCTGTTGTCCGCACTGCATAGCCTTCCAGCTCCAGAGTGAGAAGGACATCCATGGACTGGCTTACAGAAAGTCCTGCCCTCGCTGCGATTTCCTCTGCATGGAGCGGTTCGGAATCCAAGCAACTATACACCATTTTTTCACGCTTTGCAAGTCCCTTCTCAATTTTTCCCCCTGCCCGGTCTTTCTTTTTGTAGGAAATGCCCATGTTTTCCAAAAGGTTTTCCGCAGACAGGAGGACAAAAGCACCGGAAGCGATAAGCTGATTACAGCCTTCGCTTAAGGAATCTGTAATCCGTCCCGGAACCGCATAAATATCCTTTCCCTGATCCAGTCCTGTTTGTGCTGTAATCAGGGAACCGCTCTTTTTTCTGGCCTCTATCACCAAAACTGCGTCTGAAAGACCGCTGATGATCCGGTTTCTCATGAGGAAATTGCGGGCCAGAGGCGGGGTATCCGGGGGATACTCCGATATAAGACCGCCCTGTTCCCCAATTTGAGTATACAGGCTGTAATTGGATCTGGGATAACAGATATTTACGCCGCAGCCCAGAACTGCAAAGGTTTTTCCACCTCCATCCAAAGCGCCTTTATGTCCGGCTCCATCGATTCCCCGAGCCAGGCCGCTGATGATCGTTACGCCTGCCTCTGCCAGCTCTTTCGCCATATGCTCTGCCGTCTGCCGGCCATAAGCCGAACACTCCCTGGCACCGATAATAGCCGCCGCCGGTTCATCTTCTTTTGGGAGATCTCCTTTCACATACAAAGCAGCCGGAAAGTCATACATGGAAAGAAGACGGGACGGATAATCCGGATCCAGATGCGTGATAAAACGGATTCCTTTTTCTGCCAGACGGTAATATTCCTCTTCCATCGGATAAAATTCCTTTTTCCAGGCATCATACCGTATGCAGCTTTCCTCTGTCTTTAAGATCCCCGCTTTTTGAAGTTCCATTCCTTCTATATAATATGCATTTCGATAGCTTCCTGCAAATGCTCCGATCCGTTTTACAGTCACAGCTCCCATTCCCTCCATCCGGATGAGCCAGTGCAAAAACAGCCGTTCTAATTCTTCTCCCGTCCCCATAATCGTCCCTCCAGTGTGCGGTATCCAAATGCCTCTGCCAGGTGTTCCCGCCTGATATTTTTCTCTCCTGCCAGATCCGCTATGGTTCTGGCTGTCTTTAAAACCTTATGATAACTTCTGGCACTTAATCCTCTTATTTCATAAACTTTTTCGGCAAACTCCCGTTCCCTTTCTCCCAACGGACAAAAACGCCGGATTTCCGCCGGCCCCATCCGGCTGTTAAAGCGGATTTTCGTTCCTTCAAAGCGCTTTTTCTGTATTTTTACGGCCCGTTCCACCCGTGTGCGGATCTCTTTTGAGGATTCATTTTCCGCCGGAGTCTCTTCCAGCTCCCGAAAGGAAACGGGAGCCGCCTCCACCCCCATATCGAAGCGCTCTAAAATAGGGCGGGACAGCCTTCTTAAATATCCCTGGATCTGCGCCTCTGTACAGCTGCACCGGTTACGGTTCGGAAAAAAGCCGCAGGGGCAGGGATTCATGGCTCCCACAATGAGAAAATCCGCCGGAAACTCACAGCTTCCCCAGACACGGCTGATCACAATTTTCCGTTCTTCCATAGGCTGACGCAGCGCCTCTATGGCGCCGCGGCTGAAATGAGGCAGCTCATCTAAAAACAGCACGCCTCCCGAAGCAAGTGAAAATTCTCCGGGAACCGGAAAGCGGCCGCCTCCTGTAAGGCCCTGAGGAGAAATCGTGTGGTGGGGACTGCGGAAGGGCCGCTTAGAAAGCAGCGGACGCCCAGGGGGAAGCTTGCCGCAGACGCTGTAAACTCTGGATATCTCTATATCCTCTTCTCTGGTGAGACCAGGAAGAATCGTGGGGATACGGGAGGCTACCATAGATTTTCCGGTTCCCGCACTGCCGCACATCAAAAGGCCGTGCATTCCCGCCGCAGCCACCTCTGCGGCCCGCCGCAGCACTCCCTGCCCGTTTATTTCCTTAAAATCGACCAAATCTCCTTCGCAGGATCTATCCTTCTCCTCCTCTTCTGTCTCCTCTTTCTGTCCTGTACTTTTCCAGTCCGGCCTGGCCAGCGTCTGGACCAGCTCTTTCAGCGAGCGGATCCCGATGATCTGTATTCCTTTTATGAGCCTCCCTTCCCTTTCATTTTCCCCCGGCAGGATACACTGTCTCAATCCCCCTGCTCTTGCGGCCTCCGTATGGACCAGAACTCCCGGAACTGGTTTTACGCTTCCATCCAGCCCCAGCTCTCCAATCACAAGACATTCTCCCAGTCCGCCTGTATCTAAGACCCCAAAAGCACCTAATACTGCTACTGCAATGGGAAGATCAAAGGCCGTTCCTCCCTTTTTTACACCTGCCGGCGATAAATTTACCGTAATCTTTTTAGCCGGAAGCTGAAAGCCGGAATTTTTTAACGCGGTCCGGACCCGCTCCTGTGCTTCCCTGACCTCTGTGGACAGCTGACCGGATATGGAAAAACCTGGAAGACCATTTGCCACATCCGCCTCCACAGACACCGGATATGCCCCGATTCCCTGTATTCCGCTGCTGTTAATCCTTGTAAACATAAACCCACCTCCTGTTTCGTTAAAAAGGTACACTTCGCCCCTGACTCGCCAATGGTAAACGGGAATAAAAAAGATAAAACCAATGAAATTCAGATATGATCAAACAGATTTGAAAAATTTGTTTAATAGATCAAACAGATATTTTTACTATACCGGATAACCTGCAAAATAGCAAGCAAAATTTAAGAGCCATACCAGCCGTTGGAACTCTGTCCGCTTCTGCTGATATGGCTCCTGTATTTTATTCTCTGTAGCCGTCCGGATTCATGGACTGCCATCTCCAGGAATCGGCACACATTTCCTCGATTCCCTTTTCAGCAACCCAGCCTAACTCCTCTTTTGCCTTTGTGCAGTCCGAGTAGCAGGTTGCGATATCTCCGGCCCTGCGGGGCTGAATTTCATACTTTAAAGTTTTGTGGCAGGCTTTTTCATAGGCATGAAGCACATCAAGGACGCTGTAGCCTACGCCTGTACCCAGGTTGTAGATGCTGACACCCTCTTTGGATTCCAGCTTCTTCATGGCCTTTACATGGCCTTTCGCAAGGTCTACCACATGGATATAATCTCTTACGCCTGTGCCGTCCGGTGTGTCATAATCATTTCCGAATACATTTAAATGATCTCTCTTACCGATCGCTACCTGCGCAATATAGGGGACAAGATTGTTCGGAATTCCCTTGGGATCCTCTCCGATCCTTCCGCTCTCATGGGCGCCGATTGGGTTAAAGTAACGCAGCAGCATTACATTCCACTCCGGATCTGCAGTATGGAAATCAGTCAGGATCTGCTCCAGCATTCCCTTGGTGCGTCCGTAGGGATTGGTAATCTCACCCTTGGGACATTTCTCTGTAATGGGGATCTGTGCAGGATCGCCGTATACCGTTGCAGAAGAGCTGAATACAATGTTCTTTACGCCGTGATTTCTCATCTCATCACACAGGATCAGCGTTCCTGTAATATTATTGTGATAATATTCCAGAGGCTTCTGAACGGATTCACCTACTGCCTTTAAGCCTGCAAAATGGATCACAGCCTGGATGGATTCCTGATCGAAAATCCTTTTTACCGCCTCGCGGTCCAGCAGATCTGCCTGATAAAATTTCAGCTTCTTTCCCGTGATCTCCTCAACACGCTCCAGGGCCTTCTCACTGGAATTGTAAAGATTGTCTACGACTACTACCTCATAGCCTGCATTCAGCAGCTCTACGCAGGTATGGCTTCCGATATATCCGGCGCCTCCCGTTACTAAAACAGCCATGTCATTTCCTCCTTATCCTGTCTTTCCTACTCAGTATAAACGGAAATCATTTCCATGACAATGCATATTTTTTTAATTTATTTACACTTTTATCCTGTATTTTAGATATTTATGGCGCTGCCGCTTAAAAATGCTCAAATTCTGCCCGAAGCTTCCCTATCGCCCGCTTTTCAATCCGGCTGACATAGGATCTGGATATCCCCATACGGGCTGCAATTTCCCTCTGTGTATGCTCCCTGCCCCGAAAGAGGCCGTACCGCATGGAAATGACCTGTTTTTCCGGATCTGTCAGGCAGCGGTCAAAGGCCCGGTACATTTCCCTGATATCCTGATCCAAGATCAGCCCGTCTATGGTTTCGGGATTTTCCATCTCGATCACGTCCATCAGACTTACGGTTTCTCCGTCCTTGTCTACTCCGATGGGTTCATAGAGGGATACCTCTCTTGCAAGTTTCTTATTGCTTCTGAGCTTCATCAGCACTTCGTTTTCCACGCACCGGGCCGCGTACGTCGCCAGTTTTGAACCTTTGTCTGCATTAAATGTATTGACTGCTTTTATCAGTCCGATGGTTCCCACCGACAGAAGATCCTCTGTTTCGTAATCCGGGCACTGATATTTTTTTACCACATGGGCTACCAGACGCATATTATGCTCAATGAGCATATTTCTGGCAGACTGGTCGCCCCCTTTGCAGCGCTCCAGACACTCCTTTTCTTCCATCTGGGATAATGGTTTTGGAAAAGTTTTCAAAGAAAGCCACCCCTGCATATTCTTACTTCATCATATGCCGGAGCAGCTTGCCAGGTGTACGTACTATTTTTCCAAAATGATCCTGCGGTAAAAAATCAGAGTGAGCACCGTTGCTGCGATCCATCCAAAGGGCCAGGCCATCCAGATTCCGGTGCTTCCAAAATGCGGAGTTAAAAGTTCTGCCATACAGATCCTTAAGATCAGATCCGGCACCGTAGCGATCACAAAATATTTCATAGCCCCAGCTCCCCGGATAATGCCGTCTGTCATCAGCTTTACCGCTATCATAAAGTACATGGGGCTTACGATCCTTAAAAATAATACACCTGCTTCGATCGCATCTTTGCTCTCCCCACTCAAAAACAGCCCCATCATCTGCCTTCCAAAAAAAACATACAAAATCACAAATGGAAGGGCCGCAAACAGCGACAAGCCGATCCCTGTGTGAAATCCGGCCGGAAGGCGCTCCCTTTTTCCTGCCCCCAGGTTCTGGGCCGTATAGCTGGAAAGACAGCTTCCCAACGCCATGAAGGAATTGATGGCAAAGGTATTGAGCTTGATCGCCCCGGAATATCCTGCGATCACCGCAGAGCCGTACCGGTTTACAATCTCCTGGACAAACATATTTCCCACAGACAGGACGCTCTGCTGAAGGATGCTGGGAACCGCAATAGCTGCAATCTGGCCCAGAAGCACCCAGTCAAACAGCCGCGGCCTTCCCTCACAGGAAATCTTCGTAAGCCGGAACCTCAGCGTCACAAGTGCCAGTACAGCGGAAATCCCCTGAGCAATAAAGGTCGCCCAGGCCACGCCTGCCACTCCCAGGCCAAGTCCTGCCACAAACCAGAAATCCAGAAAAATATTTCCCAGAGAAGAACCGATCAGAAAATACAGAGGCTTCCTGGAATCTCCCAGGGCCGTAAAGATTCCCGTACATACATTGTACAAAAACAAAAAGGTCAGTCCATATACATAAATCTTAAGATAGAACTCACCTTCTGAAAAAATATTTTCCGGCGTATGTACCAGCTCCATCATCCAGCTACAGAAAAACCAGCCAAACAGCGTTAAAACCGCGCTTAACACACCGCAGGCAATAAAAGCCGTGCTGACTGCAGATTTCATCCTCTTTAAATCTCCGGCTCCAAACAGCCGTGACACCACAACCGATGCTCCCAGATTGCTTCCTACGGCAAAGGCCATAAATATCACTGTAATCGGATAGGAGGCACCTACTGCCGCCAGCGCATCTTCTCCTGCGAACCGTCCTGCAATGCTGCTGTCCGCAACACTGTAAAACTGCTGAAACATTACGCTTGCCAGCATGGGAAGAAGAAAGCGCCACAGGGTGTGACGCGGATGCTCTCTTGTCAGATCTTTCATTCTCATTATCCTCGTTTCATGCCGGTATAATTTCCCATAATTTTCCTTTTTAAATCGGATAAAAGGCCCATGGACCATTTGGCCCATGAGCCGTGTCTTTTGGCGGGATCCTTTCAGCTGCTCCGATGGATGCAGTACAGCTATGCTTTAATGATGGAACAGGCGGATTCCCGTAAATGCCATCACCATGCCGTACTGATCGCAGGTTTCGATCACCTGGTCATCCCGGACAGAGCCTCCCGGCTGTGCTACATATTTTACACCGCTTTTATAAGCCCTGTCAATATTATCTCCGAAGGGGAAGAAAGCGTCCGAGCCAAGAGCTACGTCCGTAAGGCCGTCCAGCCATGCCCGCTTTTCCTCTTTTGTAAATACAGGGGGCTTTTCCTTAAAAATGCGCTCCCATCTTCCCTCTGCCAGCACATCCATATAATCCTCGCCAATGTATAAATCAATGGCATTATCTCTGTCTGCCCGGCGGATACCGTCGATAAAGGGCAGATTCAGCACCTGGGGTGCCTGGCGCAGATACCAGTTATCTGCCTTGCTGCCTGCCAGTCTGGTGCAGTGTACTCTGGACTGCTGTCCTGCTCCGATTCCGATGGCCTGACCGCCTTTTGCAAAGCAGACGGAATTGGACTGGGTATATTTTAAGACAATGAGAGAAATCAGAAGATCTCTTGCTGCATCCTCTGGAAGTTCTTTTTCCTTTGTAACAATATGCTCGAGCAGAGTCTTGTCAATCTTTAAATTATTGTGACCCTGTTCGAAGACAACGCCAAATACCTGCTTGCGCTCCAAAGCCTCTGGCTCATAGTCCGGATCGATCTGGATCACATTGTAATTGCCGTTTTTCTTGGTCTTTAAGATTTCTAACGCCTCCGGCTCGTATCCGGGAGCGATCACACCGTCTGAAACCTCTCTCTTAATCAGCCGGGCTGTGTCCACGTCGCAGACATCCGATAATGAAATAAAATCTCCAAAAGAAGACATACGGTCTGCGCCTCTGGCTCTGGCATAGGCACAGGCTAAGGGAGAAAGCTCTCCAAGATCATCCACCCAGTAAATTTTCCTTAACACCTCATCCATGGGAAGGCCCACGGCGGCGCCAGCAGGCGAAACGTGCTTAAAGGAGGTGGCTGCCGGAAGTCCCGTTGCCTCCTTTAACTCTTTTACCAGCTGCCATCCGTTTAAGGCATCCAAAAGGTTGATATAACCCGGTCTTCCGCTTAAAACTGTAATGGGAAGCTCTCTGTCATTTTCCATGAAAATCCGTGAAGGCTTCTGATTGGGGTTGCATCCGTATTTTAATTCCAGTTCTTTCATGCTTCTCTCTCCTGACTTATTTTTAAAATGGCTATTGATTCTTATTTACAATTCTTGTCTCTGTCTCACCTGTAGCAATGTCGATATATCGCACAAAGAGGGATACCTTGTTATCCTCATTTAAGCTGTTCCAGACCATTGAGGTAAATTCGTCAATGGTTCCCTCAATGGCTACAGCCTTTGGCTCACCCTCAAAGCTTGGAAGAGGACTGCCGTCATGCATATAGGTATGGATGAAATGGCCCATTCCGGCTGCAGGGTTCTGATATGCATAGGTAAAACGCAGACAGGAGGAGGGGTCACCCTGATTGCTCTTTAAAATAGACATGGCATAGCTGTAACGGCCATTTTCCGTGTGAAGGATACCGGAAATCCGGGGCGTATAGTTGGGAGCATCTGGCTCAAACTCACGGCTGCGCAGAGACTGCTCAAAGGTAAGCTGATGATCCATTCCCTCATAAATGGTATCCGTCTGATCACCGTTTGTTACAATGGTTTTATTGCCCAGCACACGGACCGGAGCATAGATGATCAGGCTGGGATCTTCCAGTTTTTCAGGATCAAAGGCCTGAGTACGGATTCCTTCTCCCTCTGTCACAAATACGCGGTTGCGGCTGTTTGCGCTTCTTCCCATGATAAAATAGGCGGTCACCGCATATCTGCCATCCCCAGTCTCTCCGATGACGATCCCCCGTCCCGGATACGCATTGGTCTTTAATTCCTGTTCCAGTGATCTTACATTCATGTTTTGGCCTCCATATATAAAAGTAAAATAAAAAACCGGTCTCCTGGTACACATTGAAAAAGGTGCCCAGGCGGCCGGCTCGTAACTGCGAACATATTCTGTCCCGTTTCGCGTGCTCCCTGTGGTTATTCCCACCATCCGCCAGTCACACGCTCGCTCATTCGCTTTCAGTATATATGATTTCTGCTTATATTGCAAATTAATTTTAGAAGCATTACTTATTATTTCTGCTTATGAACCGCCCTGTGCCCTATTCGTTCCGAATAGCTGCCAGAGGGCTTAATTTCATAGCGCGGACTGCCGGCATAAAGCCTGCGGCCATGCCTACAAAAACAGCAAAGCCAATGGCTGCCATGGAAAGCCATGGTGGAATCCGGGACAGATCTCCCGAAAGCCCCATGGACTGGGACATATTTACAAAACGGTTTACAATCGCGGAAACACCATAGCTTAAAGCCACTCCTATCGTTCCGCCCATAAAACCGATAAAGCCTGATTCAATCAGAAACATATTCCGTATATTTCCCATATCGCAGCCCAAAACCTTCATCACACCGATTTCCTTGGTACGTTCATAAATCGACATCATCATGGTATTGGCAATACCGATGGCGGCTACAAAAAGGGATACCGCGCCGATCCCGCCCAAAACAGCCTGGACCATGTTGGACTGCTGTCTGGAGCTTTCCAGAAAGTCCATCTGGCTGTTTACCTGATAGCCCATAGCTGCCAGCTGTTCCTGTACCTGGGTCACATTTTCCATATCGTCTACAAAGACCTCTGCGCTGTTGTAAACCAGTTCATTTAAAGGCTTTCCCTTTTTATTGGTGGGCTGTCCGGGGATGGGTGTTCCCTTTTTAAATACTTTTTTTAACTGGGCTTTCAGGCCGTCAATATCCGTAAATACATACCAGGAATAATTGCTGTAGCCGTTTTCCCCTCCTGCCAGCATTCCCGTAGTTTCGATCATGTACTTTTTAGGCGGCTTTACAGGAGTCCCGTCTGAAGAGCTGCCGGAACCCTGACTTTGATAGTAAGCATCCATGTCAAAAATGACAAACATGGGTTTTCCCATAGGATCCACATCCGGCATCTCTCCCGTATCCCAGTAGCCCTTTCCGGTCTTGGCATTCGTAAAATCACGGATTACCCCATTTCCAAATACCAGCCCCAGTTCTCCCGGCTGCGGGAGCCGTCCCTCTGCCAGCTCTAACTGCTCCAGATAGGACTGGCTTACTCCCTTTAACTGGACATAGGTAGAAATATAGGCCCCCTGGCGCATGACTACATTCATGTTTAAAACGGGAGAAACACCCGTCACATGAGGAATCCGCTTAAAATTGTCTATTACCTTATCTGTGATATAGTTCGGTTCCGATTCGCTGTTCTGAGAGGACATCGCCGCTCCCATCATCTGCATCCCCCCGTCGGAACTCTGGCTGTACACTTCAATGGTAGTCAGACTCCCCCAGGACGCAATCTGTTCCATAGTCATCTCATTTAAACCGATTCCCAGGGAAACCATAACGACGATCGCAGCTGTTCCTATGATGACTCCCAGTACCGTCAGCACCGTCCGCAGCTTCCTGCGCCTTAAATTATTCATGCTCATGATCAGAAGATCAGGAAATTTCATCTTCTATATCCTCTTTCTCCTTTGCCGCCCTGCGCTTTTTACGGATATGACGCACGGTGACGAAACCTACAGCCCCTGCAGCCGCTGCGCCTCCCATCAGAATCCACATTTTATATGCTTCAAAAAAGGACGGCTTCTCCTGCTCCATAAGCTCAGGATCCATAGTAAGGGACGGATCAAACTCTGTTTCCATTTCCTCCGTCACCATCAGATTCAGTTCTTTTTCCACCGGCTCCGCCGCCTGTCCGTTTTCATCCTCATAGTGGATCTGAAGACGGATGGTGCCGTCATCCATAGTCGGAGCAATGCCCGTAAGCATGGTATCCACATTTCCCGTCTCTCCGGGCTTAATATTGCCTACATATGTATCCACAGGCTTGATGGAATCTCCCTCAAAGGTTACGTTTACATTATAAAGGATCACCTTTCCCGTGTTGTTGATGCCAAACATCACGTTGGATTCAGAGCCAACCGACATGGTATCCGGCATTACATCAATATTGCTGGTGCTCAGACGGGCATACTGCTTTACGGGAATATCCACAATAATGCTTTCCTCTGCATTTTTAAACTCAGGGCTGTCATACTTTTCTTTTACCGTAATGCCATAGGAGCGCTGATCCACACCTGCCTTGGCTGTGAATTTAGCCCGGATCTCTGTGGTCTGGCCCGGAGCCAGAGAATCCACAACCATAGAGGCCGTACCGGACTCTGTGGTAAAAACAGCGCTGTCGGAAACCTTTTCCGATTCCAGATTAAACAGGATATTCGAGGCCGGAACCGTAGTAGAGGCATTTTTCATATTTAATACAAGCTCAAATTCATTGCCCGCATAGACCTCCTCCGGCACCGTATGATATCCCTCTACGATCACTCTGGCCCGGACTCTGTCATTTGCGTCAAATTCCCCCAGGTCGTCCTCCTTATCCTTGGACACCACATGAACGTAAAATACGCCCTCCTCTGTGTGAAGGTCGCCCTCAGAGCTTAAGCGGAAGGTAATGGTAAATTTGATTGGATAATAGCCTGTATAGGAGTCCTCACGGATGGCCATGCTGTACTGGGCAGCCACGGTTTCTCCCGGACTGACCCGCTCAAAGGTTCGGTCATAATTGCCGTCATTGATCTCAAAGGGGAATTTGGCGTCGTCTTCCGAAAGCCCCATGGAAATGGTTACATCCTGGGCTGTGGTTTCTCTTTTATTGCGGAAATTGACGCCAAAATCAATGACATTGGGATAAACTCCCCTGGGTGTGGACTGATTTTCACCGATCACAAAATAATTTCCCTCTTTTTTATCCTCTTCCTCATCCTCAGAGGTAGTGGAACTGGTGGAAATCCAGATATTGATGTAATCCACATCATAGCCCCCATCCCACTCTAACTGAATGGGGATGCTGTAATAGCCCTGGGCGGCATCTCTGCGGACTCTGGCGGAAAGGGAAACACTTTTTACATTGCCCGCCTTTATATTTCCTACATTTTTCCCCACAAAGGTGGTTTCCATAATTTCAAATGGATAGTAATCAACTGTATAGTCGCTTTCACCTTTTGACTCGATCTGCTGAAATTCCGTTGTTTCAAGAAGGCTTACCTTTAGATTATCCATATCCTCATCCGTCGCCCGAACCCGGAATGAAATGCTCATAGACTTGCCGATATTCCCCTTGGGAGACTTGGTTGTGAATATATGATCATTATCACTGGCATTTGTGTTGTAGCCTGTCTTAAAATCACTGGCCATAGACGGGATGCCTCCCGCTGCTGCCATAAAAGCCGCTGCAAGCATAAGCAGGGCCTTTGCCTTTTTCCATGCTTTCATACTGTTTTCTCCTCCGTCTCATCTAAGGCTGACCGGCCCCCGGTCTCTATGCCCGTGATCTTCCCGTCCACGATCCGGATCCTGCGGTCTGCGTAGGAAGCCAGGTTGTTGTCATGGGTAACCATCACAAGTGTCTGCTTCTGTTCTCTTACAATGCGCTGCATTAACCGCAGTACCTCCATGGTGGTCTTGGAATCCAGATTCCCCGTAGGCTCATCCGCAAAAATGATCTGCGGGTCTACCACCAGAGCCCTGGCGATGCCCACTCTCTGCTGCTGGCCTCCGGACATCTGGTTTGGCATATGCTTTTCCTGATCTGCCACCCCCATCAGCGCCAGAAATTCCCTGGCCTTTTTAAGCCGCACTCTTTTGGCCACTCCCCGGAACGATAAGGGAAGGGCTACATTTTCAACGGCATTCATGGTATTTAAAAGATTATAGGACTGGAAAATAAATCCAACCTTTTCCCTCCTGAATGCCACAAGCTGTTTTTCCGTCAGCCGTTCCATATGAACCTTTCCTATGATGATCTCGCCTTTGGTGGGCTTCTCCAGTCCGGCCAGCATATTCAAAAGGGTGGATTTGCCGGAACCGGAGGTTCCTACAATGGCTACAAACTCTCCCTTATAGATTTCAAAATCCACGCCGTTTAATGCCCGTACCTTTGTCTCTCCCACCCGGTAAATCTTATACAGATTCCTTACACGGATTACGGGAATCGGAGCTTTCTTCTCTGTTTCTGTCAATGAACTCTCCTTTGCCTGCCTGTAAAAGGCATGGTTGTGTTGTCTGTCTTTAGACAGTATACCATAAAACGTCAATAGCCGCTGTCCCTTTTTCCTTTAAAGTTCCTTAAATATTTTTTACGGCCGCCCAAATTCTACTTGACTTCTTTGTCATTCTATGTAAGAATATGACGAGGCACAAATCAGTGCCATATCTGGCTGTCCGGCTATCGCACTGGTTCAGTGTGGACTATTTCCCAAAATCACTTAAAATAAAATAGAAAAGGCAAAGGAGAATCACATGAGACACTTACTGAATCCCTTAGACTTCTCTGTGGAGGAAATCGATGACCTTTTAGCATTAGCCAGAGACATCGAGAAAAATCTTCCCAGATATGCGCACGTTTGCGACGGCAAAAAGCTTGCTACCCTGTTTTATGAGCCCAGCACCAGAACACGCTTAAGCTTTGAAGCAGCCATGATGAACCTGGGCGGCAATGTTCTCGGCTTTTCTTCCGCTAATTCCAGTTCCGCTGCAAAGGGAGAAAGCGTTGCCGACACCATCCGTATGATTTCCTGCTACGCTGATATCTGCGCCATGCGTCATCCCAAGGAGGGTTCCGCATTTGTAGCAGCCCAGAAGGCAGAAATTCCTGTCATCAATGCAGGTGACGGCGGCCATCAGCATCCTACCCAGACTCTGACAGACCTTATGACCATCCGCTCCTTAAAGGGACGCCTGGACAATTTAACCATCGGCCTGTGCGGCGACCTTAAATTCGGCCGTACTGTTCATTCTTTGATCAGCGCCATGGTCCGCTATCCGGGTGTAAAATTCGTTCTGATCTCCCCGCCGGAGCTTCGTATTCCAGACAGCATCCGCGAGGACGTACTGGAAGCCAACAACATCCCATTTGAAGAGGTAGGAAATCTGGACGACGCTCTGGGAAGCCTGGATATCCTTTATATGACCCGCGTGCAGAAGGAGCGCTTCTTCAATGAAGAGGATTACATCCGCTTAAAGGACTGCTATATCCTGACACGCAAAAAGATGAAGCTGGCAAAGCCGGATATGTACATCCTTCATCCCCTTCCAAGAGTAAACGAAATCTCTGTGGAGGTAGATGACGATCCAAGAGCTGCTTACTTCAAACAGGCCCAGTACGGCGTATATGTCCGTATGGCACTGATCATGACATTACTGGAGGTAGAAAAGCCATGTTAAATATCAGCGGATTAAAAGAAGGCATTGTCCTTGACCACATTGAGGCAGGAAAGAGCCTGGATATTTACTATCACCTGGGCCTTGACAAATTAGACTGCCAGGTTGCCATCATTAAAAATGCCCGAAGCAACAAAATGGGCCGCAAGGACATTATCAAGATCGAAGGCGGTTTAGATAAGCTGGATCTGGATATTCTGGGCTATATCGATCACAACATCACCGTAAATATCATCCGTGATGACAGAATTGCTGAAAAGAAGGCCTTAAAGCTTCCCAAAAAGATCACCAACGTGATCCACTGCAAGAATCCGCGCTGCATTACCTCCATCGAACAGGAGCTTCCACACATCTTCTATCTGGCAGATGAAAAGACAGAAACCTACCGCTGCCAGTACTGTGAGGAGAAATACAGCGAGTACAATCAGTAATACGCTCCGTCCAGTTGGACGCAGCCCGTTAAAAAACCGGCTCCCCGCTTTAAAGCGGAGGCCGGTTTCCTTTTTCCTTCTTTATTTGTTTTCCGGAACAATCTCAATCCAGTATCCATCCGGATCGGAAATGAAATAAATTCCCATAGCCGGATTTTCATAGCAGATGCAGCCCATTTCCTGGTGCTTTTTATGGATCGCGTCATAATCATCCACATGGAAAGCCAGATGGAATTCGCACTCACCCAGATTGTAGGATTCTGTGCGGTCCTTAAGCCAGGTCAGCTCCAGAGTAAAGTCGCTGAGACCGTCTCCTAAATACACCAGCTTAAAGGAGCCGTCAGAAGCATCCTTTTCTCTTACCGGCTTAAGTCCCAGGGCTTTCTCATAAAACTCCAGGCTCTTTTCCAGGTTCAGTACATTAAAATTAAAATGATTGAATTTTACCATATATTTACTCCTGTTTATTTCTGAGGAATCATAACTTCCATTCCGCCCATATAAGGCCTTAATGCCTCAGGGATCTTTACGCTGCCGTCTGCCTGCAGATTGTTCTCCAGGAAAGCGATCAGCATACGGGGAGGCGCTACTACGGTGTTGTTTAAAGTATGTGCCAGATACTTGGTTCCGTCTTCGCCATTTACACGGATCTTTAAGCGGCGGGCCTGAGCATCTCCTAAGTTGGAACAGCTTCCCACCTCAAAATATTTCTTCTGCCGTGGGGACCATGCCTCTACATCACAGGACTTCACCTTAAGATCAGCCAGATCGCCGGAGCAGCACTCTAAGGTTCTTACCGGGATATCCAGGGAACGGAACAGATCTACGGTATTCTGCCACAGCTTGTCATACCATACAGGGCTTTCCTCCGGTCTGCAGACAACGATCATCTCCTGTTTCTCAAACTGGTGGATGCGGTATACACCTCTCTCTTCAATGCCGTGAGCACCCTTCTCCTTGCGGAAGCATGGGGAATAGCTGGTGAGCGTCATGGGAAGCTCTGCCTCCGGCGTAATGGTGTCAATAAACTTTCCGATCATGGAATGCTCGCTGGTACCGATCAGATAGAGATCCTCGCCCTCGATCTTATACATCATGGCATCCATCTCGGCAAAGCTCATAACGCCTGTTACTACATTGCTGCGGATCATAAAGGGAGGTACACAGTAGGTAAAGCCGCGTCCGATCATGAAGTCTCTTGCATAGGAAATCACTGCAGAGTGAAGTCTGGCAATATCGCCCATCAGATAGTAGAAGCCGTTTCCTGCTACTCTTCTGGCAGCATCCAGATCAATGCCGTTAAAACGCTCCATGATATCTGTGTGGTAGGGGATCTCAAAATCAGGAACCACTGGCTCACCGAACTTCTCGATCTCTACATTTTCACTGTCATCCTTACCGATGGGTACGCTTGGATCGATGATATTTGGGATGGTCATCATGATCTTTAAGATCTTCTCGGCAAGCTCGCTCTCCTTTGCCTCTAACTCAGCCAGTCTGGCAGAATTGGCGCTGACCTGTTTTTTCACCTCTTCTGCCTCTTCCTTCTTTCCCTGGCCCATGAGAGCGCCGATCTGCTTGGACAGCTTGTTTCTGCTGGCTCTGAGATCGTCAGCTTCCTTCTGGGTAGCGCGGTTTTCAGCGTCCAGCGCGATTACCTCGTCTACCAGGGGAAGTTTTCCGTCCTGAAATTTATTTTTAATATTCTGCTTTACGATGTCAGGGTTTTCTCTGACAAACTTTAAATCTAACATGATACTCCTCCTGGATCTCCTTACTGTATTTACATACTTGTTTATGAGTATATAACATTTTCCAGTGAAATAAAAGCCTTTTTTTGAAAAAGCTCCCTTCCGGCGCCTATTTGTCCGTCATCTGGCACAGGCTGCCTAAAAGCAGTTCAAAACAGACTCCGTTTTTAACCGGTATCTGAAGCTCTCCGGAACGCACAATGCAGTCTCTTACGAAATCAGCCGCCAGATTAACAGACCTCTTTAGGCTCCAGCCCCGGATGCATCCCCCGGCGATAATGGAGGAAAACACATCTCCCGTACCGGGCCGTTCCTCTCCTGCGGCTTTGCGGCTCAAAAAGGAAACCTCACCTTCTCCCTCTGCCATGGCATTTACCAGGTCAGGTCCCTTTCGGATCCCTGTGATCACAACAGCGGAAGGCCCCAGCTTCTGAAGACGTCTTACAAGGCCGGCCAGCGCCTCATAACTCATTTCCCCGCTCTCGTAGGGAACATCGGCGAGAATACAGGCCTCTGTAAGGTTGGGAGTCAATATGTCGGCCATGGCAGCCAGCTCCCGCATCCGGCTGCACATGGACGGCGTGTAGGTCGCATAGGCGATTCCGTGATCTCCCATAATGGGATCTACCAGAACCTTTGTCCCAGGCGTGCGAAAAGCTGCGATCATATCCTTCACAATCTCAATCTGGCGCTCCGAGCCCAGAAATCCTGTGGCAATGCCGTCAAAGGTAAGCCCCAGCTCCTTCCATTTCTCAATATAGGGCTCCATATGGTCGGTATAATCATCAAAATAATACACTGGAAAGCCTGTGTGATTGGAAAGGATCGAGGTCGGCACCGGACAGCACTGGATGCCCATGGCCGATAAAATGGGAAGAGCCACTGTAAGAGAACAGCGGCCGTACCCGGAAAGATCGTTTATCATTGCAATTTTCTTCTGATGGTAATTTGGCATAACGGATACTCCTTATTTCAGCTTGTCAACCAACCCGGACCGGATCAAAGCCCGGCGAAGGGGCATGTAGATCACAAGGGAAGCAATGGCGGAAAGAACTGCATTGATGGAGGTGGAGGCCACGTTCCATACAAGGGCGAGCTCTGCCGCCGGCTTTCCAAGGATCAGAAGCTTGTAATAATATCCAAACAGCGGATCAAAGATCATATTAAAGACAAGACCGCAGATCGCTCCTGCTGCTGCAAAGCGCAGCACATGGCCCTGGTCGCTGCTTTCATCGATATGCCCCAGCCTGTGAGCCACAAACCCGGTGATCAGACCGATACAGAGCTTCAGGATAAAGGTCTTAGGGGCATATATTACATAGACAGGATCGAAAAGATCCCCAATGGTCATGCCGATGGCTCCGCCCAGACCGCCGTAAAAGCCGCCCAGGATCAGGGCGCCCAGCACACAGACCGCATTTCCCAGATGAATGGAGGTGGCATCTCCGCCGGGAAGGGTAATCTTGATCTGCAAAAAGGTAAATACTACATAGGAAAGGGCTGCAAAAAGTCCGGTCATGGCAATCTTTGATAATTTCATAATCATCCGCTCCTCACTTGCATTTTATGATGCATATGGTACCACTAAAGTGGATGGTTACAAATATCCAGTTTATCACTTTTTAACCAGTCCAGTTTCTCCGATCATCAATCATGAGATTCCACCGCCATCAGAACGCCCTCTGAAAAGGTAATCCGTCCCTCTTCTTCTATGAGTTCATTACTGATGCAGAGGCTGGTACCGATACAGATATCTTTATTTTCCAGCGGATATTTAAAGCCCTTTAAGGTAATTCCTGTTACCTCCTGTGTAAGAGGCAGGAAGGAAATATACGTTCCCCAGACTTCATGCCTGCGAAATACAGTTTCTCCGTCAATCAGATACAGACGGTTCTGAGGATCTATGATGCTGGCACGGATTCCCTTTTGAAGGCAGGGATATAAAAGCTGTATATTACCGATCATATGATCCAGACGTCCTCCGGTGGCTCCAAGGATAACGATTTCTCCTGCTCCCATGGCCATGGCCCGCTTTAAGGCCAGCTCTGTATCCGTATCGTCCTTTTCCGGCTGGTGGACCTCCCAGACAATATGCTCCATCTTCCGGTAAAATGCCAGAACCGCCGGATCAACGGAGTCAAAATCACCTACGATCACATCCGGCACAAGGCCCAGCTCCTTTGCACCTTTCAGTCCGCCGTCTACCGCGATCACTCTGTTAAATTCCTCTGTTTGTAAAAAGGAACCGGCGAAGGCCGGATCAAGCCGTCCGCCGGTAAGGATCAGACATCGTTTCATTTCTCGTATTCCTTAAAAATTTCGACCATCTCTCTTGTGCGGGCTGCCGGATCTGTTCCGAACACGGCGCTTCCTGCTACAAAGATATTGGCTCCTGCCTCTAAAACCTCTCTTACATTGGCTGCGCTGATGCCGCCGTCTACCTGTATGTCTGTCGTAAGGCCCCGCTCGTCACAAAGCCTTCTCACTGCTTTTACCTTTTCGATGGTATAGGGGATGAACTTCTGTCCGCCAAAGCCCGGATTAACGGTCATGATCAAAACCATGTCCACCTGATCCAGAATATGTTCCAGCACAGAAACAGGAGTCGCCGGATTTAAAGCCACTCCGGCCCGACAGCCGGCTTCCTTGATCTGGCTGATCACCCGGTCTAAATGCTTACAGGCCTCGGCATGGACGGTGATCACATCCGCTCCTGCCTTCTTTACATCCTCCACATAGCGGCCCGGCTCCTCCACCATCATATGAACGTCAAACACACGATCCGTTACCCGGCGGATGCTTTTGATCACTGGCATGCCAAAAGAAATGCTCGGCACAAAGGCGCCATCCATCACATCCAGATGGATCCACTCTGCTCCGGCCTCTGAAACAGCCCGAAGCTGACTTCCAAGCTCTGCAAAATCTGCCGCCAGAACTGACGGCGCTACCTTATAATACATGATTTAATATCTCCTTTTCTGCTTAAGTTCTTCATAGATCAGACGGTAATTCTCATAGCGGCTGAGACTGATTTTCCCCTCTTTTACCGCTTCCTTTACCCCGCAGACCCTTTCTCCTATGTGGACACAGCCCAAAAAGCGGCATTCATCCTCAAACTCTGCAAACTCCGGAAAAAACTCCTTCAGCTCAGAAGCCTCTATTTCCGGCGTATACATGGAGCTGAAGCCCGGTGTGTCCATCATATAAGTATCTTTTTCCACAAAAAACAGTTCTGAATGACGGGTGGTGTGCTTTCCGCGCTCAATCTTCCGGCTGATGCCTCCTGTTTCCATGGATGCCTCCGGCTGGATCCGGTTTGTAAGGGAGGATTTCCCTACTCCGGAAGGGCCGGCCAGCACCGTCGTACGCCCTCTTAAAAGCTCACGGACCTGATCCATCCCCAGATCAGTCCTGGCACTGATAAAGTGAACTTCATAACCAGCGCCCTCATATATCTTTTTGTACTCCTCCTCCATGGCACCATCTCCCAGATCCGCCTTATTAAAGCAGATCACTACCGGAATCTCCTCCATAGCC
The DNA here is from genome assembly GCF_037890305.1 of Enterocloster sp. HCN-30185. Taxonomy (NCBI): domain Bacteria; kingdom Bacillati; phylum Bacillota; class Clostridia; order Lachnospirales; family Lachnospiraceae; genus Enterocloster; species Enterocloster sp. HCN-30185. Next base: position 343,414 of record NZ_JBBKBT010000002.1, on the reverse strand, counting down.
ATCATCACCAGAAAGCGGTCCAGAAGATTTAAATTGGGGGATGGCTGAGTCAGGGCAAAGAGTACCAGCGCCTGATCCACATTGGCTGCCGCCGGGCGCACCAGGGCATTTTTTCTCGGAAGGATCTCGTCGATATTCCCCTCTCCTGCCTCTTCATCCAGGATGGAAAATTCCACATTATCTCCTACCAGGGGTTTAATTTTCCTGTTTCTGAAAATACCTTTTGCCCTGCACTGGTACACCCGGTTTTCGCCGTCATTTACATAATAAAAGCCTGCAATTCCCTTGATTATCTTTCCTGTCATATTGTTTCCTGTTCTTTTTTATCCTGCCGGGAAAAAGGATACCGGCCAGGATTGGATCACCTTATCGTCATTATCCACATCTACAACCTCCACAATCCCGCTGTCAACGCCGTATGCGCCCTTGATCCGCGAGAATACAACAGGAATATCCTGAGAGCCTACTACCAGTCTGGGACTGATTAGGTTTGTGTATACATAGGTATTGGCATCCTTGGGATCCTTTTGTTTTAAACGGATCAAAATACGCACGCTGCTTGTCTGGGAAGCAGGGCCAATATAATTGCTTAAGGAGCAGGTAGCGTCAATGGAACCAACATAATATTTCTCTTCCTCTCCTGTTTTTGCCGCAGCAGCCTCTGTGGAAGCCTGAGCACTGTCATTAACTACATAATCCACTGCAGACTGGGGCTCCAACATGGTTCCCGGAAGTTCACTCTGAGAAAGAACCTGCCCATGAGGCTTGGAAGGATCGTACTCATAGGTCACTGTACCACTCACAAGACCGGCTGCCTTTAAAAGAGCATCTGCTGCTGCCGCATCGCCGTCCGTCAGCTTTGGCACCTGTCCCTGAACGGTTTTAGGGCCTGAGCTTACAAAAAGCTCCACCGTATCTCCCGCCTTTGCTTCTTCTGTTCCAACACGGATCACCTTTCCCTTCGGCACCGTATCATTTGCTTCTTCTTTTGCAGACGGAATCAGATCCTTATCTTTTAAAATCTCCTCTGCCTGCTTTTTATCCATACCGGATAAATTAAGCGCCTTTACGTCTACCCGTTCGCTTCCCTTGCTGATGATAACTCCTACGGTACTCCATTTTTCTACTGCTGTCCCCTCGTCCACATCCTGGCGCATTACATAGCCCTTGGAATAGTTTTCGGAGTACTCTTCCCCTGTAACCTTCATTACAATGTCATATTCCTTAAGCTTGCTTTCCGCCATATCTCTGGGCAGATCTAAAACATTTGGCATTATAGTCTCTCCCTCATCCGGGATCACCTGGATTTCCTCCATAGATGCGGACTGGGTGACCGCCTCTGTCTGATTTTCCTGGCTGTCTTGCCCGCTTCCGGGCCAGAACAGCCCTGTAAGTCTTGAAAACACAAAAACAACCACGATCACGACCAGTATGGCAGCTATAATGCCAATCGCAGCGATCATCCGTTCAAACTGTGTGCTTACATCCTCGTCCCGCTTTCTGGAGGGAATCTTTTTATGAAATTCTCTTTTGCGGGAAGAATGATACCTGCTGCGATGATCTCCCGTGCCGTCGCCAAACTCCTCCGCATCCTCTTTAGACAGGCTGTCTGGGGATCCATTTTCTTCATCAGACGTTTCAAGACCCTCTGTCACTTTTTCCGCCTCATCTGCACCAGTCTCCCTGCTTTTACGGCGGTGATGATCCCGGATCTGGCTTAACTCGTCTTTAGAAATAGGGCGTGTCTGATAGGGATCCCCCCCTTCCTCTATTTCCTCATTTTGGTAAATATCACATTCCGGATCCATAAGCACCCGGCGCAGATCGTGGATTACCTCCTCCATGGAGCCATAGCGCCTGTCCGGCTTCTTTTTGGTACATTTTAAAATAATATCCTCCAGCCCCGGATAGACCTGAGGATTATAATCTCCTGGCGGGACCACCGGATCCTCTAGATGGGCCAGAGCCACAGCAACCGTATTGTCCCCCTCAAAGGGAACCCGGCCTGTAACCATTTCATAAAGCGTAATTCCAAAGGAATAGATATCGCTTCGCTCATCACAGTATCCGCCTCTGGCCTGTTCCGGTGAAATATAGTGCACCGAGCCCACAGCAGCCGATGAATTAACCGTCTGGCTGGAAACGGCTCTGGCAATGCCAAAGTCTGCTACCTTTACCTTGCCGTCTTTTGAAATGATCATGTTCTGAGGCTTGATATCCCGGTGGATGATATGCTGCTCATGAGCTGCCGCAATCCCCTGTGCCACCTGGATGGCAATACCGATCGCCTCTTTGCTGTCTAAAAGTTCCTTTTTTTCAATGTAGCTTTTGAGGGTAATCCCCTCAATAAGCTCCATCACGATATAATGAAGATTTTCCTCATCTACTACATCATATACATTTACAATATTGGGATGGGAAAGCCGTGCTGCTGCCTGAGCTTCCATCTTAAACTTGCTTACAAAATTCTCATCTGAGGCAAATTCTTCCTTCAGTACCTTAATCGCTACCAGACGGTTTAAGGTATGGCATTTTGCCTTATAGACAACAGACATTCCACCTGAGCCGATTTTTTCCAGAATTTCATACCGCCCCTGAAGGTAGGTTCCAGGATTTAACATAGGCCGGTTCCCCCTTCCTCGAATTTTACAAGAACAACCGCAATATTATCGATTCCTCCACTCTCATTGGCTTCCTCGATCAGACGCTCTGCCTTTTCCTTAAGAGTGCCGGGTTCGGATATAATGGCGCAGATCCGTTCATCGGCCACCATATTGGTAAGGCCGTCGGAACAGAGAAGTATATAGTCGCCCGACTCTAAATCCGCCTCAAAAAAGTCTGCCTCTACATGGGTTCCGATTCCCATTGCCCGGGTAATGATATTTTTCCTGCGGTTATAGTCCGCACTTCCCCGGACCATTTTCCCTCTGGCTACCATTTCCTCCACATAGGAATGATCCTTTGTAACCTGGCGAATCCGGCCTCCATGGATCCGGTAAAGACGGCTGTCTCCGATATTAGCCGCATAGAGGATCCCATCCTCTATCACCGCTGCTACAAGCGTGCATCCCATACCGCTCAGTTCCTCCCTCTTAAGGGATTCATCGTAAAGGCCTGCATTTACCTGGCGGATCCCCTCCTGCAGCTGAGCCACTGCCGCTCCCTTTTGGCAGCGGTTTAAGTACACCACCAGATGTTCCACTGCATACCGGGAGGCAAAATCACCGGCCTGATGACCGCCCATGCCGTCAGCTACCAGAAAAAGGTTTGGAAGGGAACCAATGGTTTCCTGAGAGGCATAAATATAATCCTGGTTCATGGAGCGGACTCTCCCTATATCTGTCAGTGCATATGCTTCCATGTCATCCCCCTCCTTCTATATAACTCTTTCTTAGCTGCCCGCAGGCTCCGCCGATATCCCGGCCCATCTCCCGGCGGACCGTGGCATTGATGCCGTGGTCTTCCAGATAGTTCCGAAACGCCTCAATGGCCCTGCGGTCGGACTGAACGTAATCCCGTTCCTTGATGGGATTAACCGGGATCAGATTTACATGGCCATGCTGGTCCTTTATCAGTTTCGTAAGGGCTGCGGCCTCCTTTAAATTATCATTTACCCCTTTTACCAGGCTGTATTCAAAGGTCAGCCGTCTGCCGGTTGCTTCAAAATATGTATGGCAGGCATCTAAAATATCTTCCAGACGGTAGCTGTTTGCCACCGGCATCAAGGTTTTTCGCACCTCGTCATTGGGGGCGTGCAGAGACAAGGCTAATGTGACCTGAAGCCCCTCTTTAGCAAATTTTAAGATTCCCGGCACAATGCCGCAGGTGGATACCGTCAGATTTCTCTGGCTGATGTTAAGCCCCTTCTCATGGGAGATCAGGCGCAGGAAACGGATCACGTTATCATAGTTGTCCATGGGTTCTCCGGAACCCATGATCACCACATTGGATACCCGCTCTCCTGTAATGGTCTGGATCCGATAAATCTGATCCAGCATTTCTGAGGCCCGCAGGTTCCGCTCCAGACCGTCCAGGGTGGAGGCGCAGAAGCGGCAGCCCATACGGCAGCCCACCTGGGAGGAAATGCATACGGAATTGCCGTGATGGTACTTCATCCACACACTCTCGATCACATTCCCATCTTCCAGTCCAAAGAGGTACTTTCTGGTACCGTCCACAGCCGAAATCCGTTCTCCTACAACCTTTAATGCCGTAACGCTGTAATGCTCTTTAAGCCTTTCCCGAAGGCTCTTTGAGAGAGTACTCATCTGATCAAAGTCTGTCACCAGCTTTACATGGAGCCAGTCGTAGAGCTGCTTTGCCCGAAAGGGCTTTTCTCCCAATGTGCCAAGCTCTGCGGTTACTTCCTCCAGGGTCATGGATTTGATATCTTTTTTACCATTGCGGTCTGTTAAATCTAACATAAAAAACTCCTGTACTTTAAAATAAACCGGTCTTTTTATCCCCGGCGCTTAAAAACGCTGATAAAAAAGCCGTCAAATTCCTTCCATGGGCCAATCCCCGGCAGGATCTGGATCTGTCCCTCCTGTAAAGAAGCAGAAGAGGCTGCTTCCCATCCCTCCGGGAGCTTTCCTCTTATATCCACAGGCTCAAAGGGAAGATTCCCGCGAATCCAGGAAGCATTTTTCTCATTTTCTCCCTTATTGATGGTGCAGGTACTGTAAATCAGTGTTCCGCCGGGCTTTACATACCGCCATACAACGGATAAGATCTGGCGCTGCAATTCTTCCAAAGCTTTCAGACTTTCTTCTGTCATGTGGTACTTGATATCCGGCTTTCTCCCAATAATTCCCATGCCGGAACAGGGAAGATCTGCGATCACGATATCTGCCTTTTCCTCACTGGACGGGTCAAACACAGTGGCGTCCCATACCTTTGTCTGAATATTTGTCAGACCGCAGCGGGCAATATTGTCCTCAATAAGGGAAACCTTCTGTTCTGTTAAATCCCTGGCTTCTACCAGGCCGGTCCGTTTTAGCTGATCTGCCAGATGAAGGCTCTTTCCTCCAGGAGCAGCGCATACATCAATGATGATATCACCCTTTTTTGGAGCAGCCAGCTGTCCTACCAGGCTGGAGCTGATATCCTGAACCTGGATCCAGCCCTCCAAGAATGCAGTCAGCCCTTCCAGATAGTCATAGCCCCACAGGGCGATCATGGAATCAAAGCCTTCCATACACTCTGCACCGGCTCCCTCTTCCTGAAGAGATTTTAATATCTGAGATACCGGTACGGTACTTTCATTGCATCGAACCCAGGTAGGACGGGGCTCTAAAAAGGATGCGGCAATGATCTCGGCCCTCTCTTCTCCCCAGTCTCTGACCCATTTATCATACATCCAGTCTGGAACACTGAAACGCATGGCTGGATTCTCAAAGGAAATGTGTTCCTTTTCTCTGGAAATGGTACGCAGCACTCCGTTTACAAAGCCCTTTAAACCCTGAAACCGATGCTTCACTGCCAGCTTTACCGCTTCATTGCACACAGCGCTGTCAGGCACCCGGTCCATATAGAGAAGCTGATAGACGCTCATTCTTAAAAGGTTCCGGATCAGTGGCTTCATCTTGTTCGTCTTTGTCTTTGAATACCGGTTGATCACCCCGTCCAGCTGAAGCATATACTCCAGTGTCCCTTCTGTGACACGGGTGATAAAGGCTCTGTCTGCCTTATCCAGATATTGATATTTATAAAGAGCCTGGTTTAAAACAAGATGGACGAAGCTGCCCTTTTCGAGCACCTCCGTCAACACCCCAAGGATTATTTCCCTGTTTTCCAGACCCCTGTCTGTCTGTTTTGCCATAAATCCCTCCTGTTAATTATCCCTGTCTCTGTTTCCGAATAAAAGAAGCAGACGAAGGAGCTGGAGGATGGAAGCTGCTGCAGCAGCTACATAGGTTAAGGCAGCTGCGCCTAATACTTTTCTTGCCTGCCCCACTTCCTGATCCCGAAGAATCCCAATGGAATCCAGAAGCTTTACTGCACGGTGGGAAGCATTATATTCTACCGGCAGGGTCACAAGCTGGAAAAGCACGGCGGCTGAAAAAAGCAGGATCCCTATATCAACCAGAAAGCCTCCGCCTATAAAGAAGCCGATGAGGATCAGGGGCCAGGAGATCTGGGCGCCGAAGTTGGCTACCGGCACCAATGCAGCTCTTAACCGCAGGGGAACGTACTCTCCTGCATCCTGCATGGCATGGCCGCACTCATGGGCCGCCACACCGATGGCTGCAATGGAGGTGGCTCCGTATACCGCATCCGACAGGTTTACTGTTTTGGTGCGGGGGTCATAGTGATCTGTAAGGTGACCGGATACACGGCGCACTGCCACATCATAGATCCCCTGGGAACGGAGCAGCCGCTCTGCCGCCTCTGCTCCCGTAAGCCCGCAGCGGCTTCCCACACGGGCATAGGTGCTGTAGGTAGCGTTCAGTTTTGCAGAAGCCATTAAAGACAGCACCATTCCGATGAGGATCAGAACGTAGGTAGGGTCAAAATAGGGCATATAAAACATATAGATTCACTCTCTTTCTAACGTAACAGCATGATTGCGGGAAACTTACTCTCCCAGTATTTCTCCCTCTTTTACGGAATAGCCTCTGAGGAAGGTTTCCACATCCATCCGCTTCTTTCCTTCCAGCTGAAGCTGGCGGATGGATAACAGCCCTTCTCCTGCAGCCACTACCAGACGGCGGGGATCACAAAGGACTACCTCTCCCGGTCTGGCATCCGTCGTTTCCTTCAAAACATCCCCATCCCAGAGCTTTAAGGTCTTTCCATGAAGGGAGGTATAGGCGCTGGGCCAGGGATTTAAACCGCGGATCAGGCGTTCAATGGCCTCTGCCTCCATAGACCAGTCAATGCGTCCCAGAGACTTTGTAAGCATCTTTGCATAGGTAGAATCCTCGTCCTTCTGAGGCGTCCTTACTGCGGTGCCCTTCTCAAGCTTATCAAGGGTGGAAAGAATCAGCTTTCCCCCTGCCTGGCTGAGTTTTTCAAACAGGCTTCCTCCGGTTTCCTTCGGATCCAGAGGGATCATCGTCTTTTCCAGCATGTCTCCCGTATCCAGTCCCACATCCATCATCATGGTGGTAACGCCGGTTTCCTTCTCTCCGTCGATCACCGCCCACTGGATGGGAGCTGCTCCCCGGTACTTTGGAAGCAGGGAGGCATGGATATTGACGCAGCCATAGGGCGGAATATCCAGAATGGCCTTTGAGAGGATCTGTCCGAAGGCGATTACTACGATCGCCTCCGGATGAAGCTCCTTTAAAATCTCCACAAAAGCCGGATCCTTTACCTTTTCCGGCTGATAGACCGGAATGCCGTACTCTAACGCCTGAAGCTTCACCGGCGTCATCTGTACATCTTTTCCTCTGCCCTTTGGACGATCCGGCTGGGTCACTACCGCAGCTACCTCGTGGCCGGCATCCACCAGGGCATTTAATGCCGGAACGGAAAAATCCGGCGTCCCCATAAATACGATACGCATCTTACATCTCCTCTTCCTCTTCTTCAGCCTCTGTATCCAGCAGCTCGCCTTCGACCAGCTCTACATAGAGCTGGCCATCCAGGTGTGCGCACTCATGACAGATGGCTCTGGCTAAAAGATCCTGTCCCTCTAACTCATACTCCTCCATGTTTTCATTCAGCGCTCTTACCTTTACATAATCCGGACGGGTTACGATGCCGGTCTTGCCGGGAACGCTTAAGCAGCCCTCGTATCCGGTCTGGGCGCCCTGCTGCTCCACAATTTCCGGGTTGATCAGCACATACTGATTGCCGTCCTCTACGTCAATTACCACGATTTTCTTTAAAACGCCCACCTGGGGAGCTGCAAGGCCTACGCCGTTTGCCTCATACATGGTCTCAAACATATCTTCGATCAGCTCTGCCGTACGAGGAGTCATCTCCTTTACCGGCTTGCATTTTTTATTTAAAACTTCATCTCCAATTACACGAATCTGACGGACTGCCATTTTATTATCTCTCCTTTTTCATATTCAAACCATAAACGGCGGATATACAAACCCCTTTTCTGCTGTTTGGCCTATAAAGCCAGATCGGACTGGAGGGAAATCCCTTCCATGCCATCCAAGCAGGCCTCCGCCATTTTTCTGATCTGTATCAGTATATCATAGTTTTCATTCTTAATATATAAAATTTTTCTGTAAATATCATTAACTTTGTACACCGGGGCATTCACAGGGCCAATGCAGGCAAGTTTTTTTCCCGGAAAATGCTCCGGAAAACGGGCTGTCATCTTCTCCAGTACCTCTGCGGCCTTTTCAAGGCGCTCCTCACAGCCGTCGGACAGAGTGAGTGTTAACAGCCCCACTGCGGGAGGATATCCCAGAAGCCGCCTGAAATTCATCTCCTGGCTGTAAAAGCTTTCATAGTCCTGGCTGGCTGCCGTCTGTATGCTGTAATGATCCGGCTGATAGGTCTGGATCACCATATTCCCCGGAATATGGCTCCTTCCGGCCCTTCCTGCTGCCTGGGTTAAAAGATCAAAGGTTTCCTCCCCGCAGCGGTAATCCGGAGCATAGAGGGAGAGATCGGCCGCCAGAGCCCCGACCAGAGTGACCTTTGCAAAATCGTGTCCCTTTACGATCATCTGGGTACCGATCAGGATATCGGCCTCTTCTCTTGCAAAGGCAGAAAGGATTTCCTGATGGCCTCCCTTTTTTGAGGTGGTATCCAGATCCATCCTGAGAATCCTTGCCTGAGGAAACATTTTTACTGCCATTTCCTCAATCTTCTGGGTTCCCGTTCCAAAGGGCGCAATATAGGCGGAACCGCAGGAGGGGCAGAGCTTTGGCTGCATCACCGTATGACCGCAGTAATGGCACATCAGACGGCCGTCTTTATGAAGCGTCAGGGTCACATCGCAGTGGGGACAGCGGATAGCCTCTCCGCAGGAACGGCAGGATACAAAATTTGCATAGCCGCGGCGGTTGATAAAAAGCATGGTCTGCTCTCCTTTTTTCAGCCTGTCCTCCATCAGTTCCTTCAGCCTGCGGCTGAAAATAGAACGGTTTCCCGCCTTTAATTCCTCTCTCAGATCTACGATCTCCGCCTGAGGCAGTGCCGCGCTGGCCTTTGCCCGTCTTGTGAGCTTAAGAAGGATATATTCTCCCAGAACCGCCTTTGTGTAGGATTCCAGAGAAGGCGTGGCAGAGCCCAGGATCAGGCTGGCCTGATTGATCCTGGCCCTCTCCTTTGCCGTCTCCCTGGCATCATAGCGGGGGGACAGCTCGCTCTGATAGGCATTTTCATGTTCCTCATCAATAATGATCAGCCCCAGCCGTTCAAAGGGGGCAAACAGGGCAGAACGGGGCCCGATCATAATATCTATATCCCCGGTTCTTGCCCGTTCATACTGGTCATAGCGCTCCCCTGGGGACATTCTGGAGTGAAGCAGGGAAACCCGGTTCCCGAAACGTTTATAAAATCGCATGACCGTCTGCCAGGTAAGGGAAATTTCCGGGATCAAAAGGATTACCTGCTTTTTTTTCTCCACCACATGGCGGATCAGCTCCATATAAACCTCTGTTTTTCCGCTGCCTGTGATCCCATGGAGCAGATATGTGGCGCGGATCCCTCTGTCATACTCCCGGCAGATGCGGTATGCGGCAGCCTGCTGTTCCTCATTTAAGACGGGAATCGGACTGCTTTCGGAAAAATCCATGGCAGAAGCCCTTCCCGTTTCCCCTGTGAGAAGCCGCTTCATCTCAAGAAGGGGATTTCTGTATTTTTCTACGATTTCTACCCGGATCAGCCCCGCTTCCTCCAAAGGCTTAAGGACCGCCGGGGTCAGGTTCAGACGGTTCATGGCCTGATCGTAGGGAACGGGATTTTTCTCTTTTAACAGGCAAAACAGGCGCAGCCTGGCCTTATAGCCTCTGCGCTCTGCCAGATCCACCGCCTCCCGGAAGGCCTCTTTTTCGCCAATGAGCCGGATCTGCCGTTTGGGAGCTTCCTTTATCTTCTGCTTCACAGGAAGGACTGTCTTTAATGCCTGGTTCATGGTAGAGCCGTAGCGCTCCTTCATCCACCAGGCCAGCCAGATCAGCTGTGACTGGGCTGTAACGCTGTGCTCTACAATCCCTTCTATTTCCTTTAATTTTGCCACATCGTATTCCGGCTCATCCGTAAGCTCCACCACATATCCCTTTCTCCTGCGGCTTCCCGCTCCAAAGGGAATGTAAACCTGCTGGCCTACCTTAAGAGTTCCTCTAAGCTTCTCAGGAACCCGGTACTGAAAGGTCTTATCCACGCTTTCATGGGAAATATCAATAATTACATTGGCATATAATCCGGTCAAATCTCATCCAACTTTCTTTTATAATAGACAAAGCCTGCCAGATCGGCTAAAAACCAGCCAACGGGCACAGCCGCCCAGATCCCGGTTACCCCAATGGACGGAACGGCGGACAGGACATAGGCTAAAATCACCCGGGTGCCCAGGGAAATCACAGTCAGGACCACGGACATTCCCGGTCTTCTCACTGCCCGGTAAAGGCCATAGAGCAAAAACAGACAGCCGATCCCACAGTAAAACGCACCCTCAATCCGAAGATAACTCATCCCCACCTTAAGGATCTCCGTTTCATGGGGTTGGACAAAAATCAGAAGGAGCGGCTTTGCAAATACGCATACCACAAAGGAGATAAACAGGCAAAACAGAACGGAAACCGTCACAGCAGAACGGATTCCTGCACGGATCCTGTCTTTTTTTCCTGCTCCGTAATTCTGAGCTATAAAGGTGGAAAATGCATTTCCAAAGTCCTGAACCGGCATATAGGCAAAGGAATCGATCTTTACCGCTGCGGCAAAGGCAGCCATCACCACCGTTCCGAAGCTGTTTACCAGTCCCTGTACCATAAGGATGCCAAAATTCATCACAGACTGCTGGATACAGGTAAGAAAGGAAAACTGGGAAATTTCTCCTAAAACCTGGCGCTCTATCTTCATATGTTCCCGCTCCACCCGGAACTCAGGCATTTTTACAAGCGTATAAATACCGATTCCAATACCGGAAACAAACTGGGAAATAACCGTGGCCTCTGCCGCTCCCGCTACGCCCCGGTGAAGCACCAGGACAAATACCAGATCCAGTATGATATTTAAAACGGCTGAAATTCCCAGAAAAATCAGCGGCACCAGAGAATTTCCCACAGCCCGCAGAAGAGAGGCATAAAAATTATACAGAAAAACTGCCAGGATACCTGAAAAGATCACTCTCAGGTATTCCCGCATCATCCCGTAAATCTCTTCCGGTACGCACAGAAGGCTCATAATGGGATCGGTAAACACCACCACCGCCAGGTTGACGGCCAGAGCCACCGCAGCAATCATTACAAAGGATACATAGATGCTTATTTTTAAACGGGCGCTGTTTTTCTCCCCAAAGCGCAGGGAAAAGACGGCCCCGCTTCCCATACACAGTCCCAAAAGAATAGAGGTAAGAAAGGTCATAAGGGTATAGGCCGAGCCTACGGCTGCCAGGGCATCCGCCCCCAGAAAGCGGCCTACGATCAGCGTATCTGCCACATTGTAGCACTGCTGTAAAAGATTTCCCAGTATCATCGGAAGGGCAAAGCGCAGCATAGTGCCTGTAATGCTTCCCTCTGTAAGGTCTTTCTGCATGGTTTCTTCTAATCTCCTCTTTCCGTTTATTAATATACCCCTATCCGGCTGACTGTCTTTGCCCGGACGCACTCCGGCCTCTGGGCTTTATGGTGCAAAGCCAGAGGCCGTGTATATCAGGGTGTTTTCCCCCTTATGATCTTATTCCTGATCCACGCGGTAGCAGCCTTTTCCCTCTGCTTTTAAACAGGTATTAAAGAACGTCTTTGCTGCCTGGATCAGATAACAGGTATCCTTTACGCCGGCTGTCTCATAAGGGGAATGCATCGCCAGCTGGGGCAGGCCGATATCCACTGTATTGAGAGCCACATGAGCATTGGAAATATTTCCCAGAGTAGAACCTCCCGCCATATCGGAACGGTTGGCAAAGGTCTGGCAGGGAACGCCGGCCTTTTTGCAGATTGCCCGGAAAATAGCTGCGGATACTGCATCTGTAGTATACTTCTGGTTGGCGTTGTACTTGATTACAATCCCCTCGTTCATGGCAGGACGGTTGGTCGGATCTGCAAATTCTCCGTAATTTGGATGAACCGCATGAGCATTGTCAGCAGATACCATAAAGCTGGAGGCCAGAGCCATCAGATATTGATCCTCGCTGCGTCCCAGACTGCGGTTGATCCGGCGCAGGGTATCCTCTAAGAAGGTGGAATCTGCACCCTGTTTAGTGCCGCTTCCCACTTCCTCATTGTCAAATACGGCTGCAACGGATACGCAGGAAGGATGTCCTCCTGCCAGCAGGCCCTTAATGGAAGAAAAAGCACACTGCAGATCATCCAGACGTCCGCAGGAAAGGTAAGCCTCATCGGCTCCCCAGATGGTTCCCTTGTCCCGGCTGTAAAGGAACAGGTCATGGCCCAGGATATCCTCTGCCTTTACGCCTGCTGCTTCTGCCATCAGGGTCATAAAGCTTCCCTTTGCTTCCAGACTTCCAAAAATAGGAAGCGTATCCTTCTGTGCATTATACTTGTAACCGTCATTGACCTGTCGGTTCATATGAATAGCCAAATTAGGGATCATCACCAGATCACGGTCTATATTCACTAACTTTGATACCAGTCTTCCATCCTCTTCTACAACCAGGCGGCCCGCAATGGATAAAGGACGGTCAAACCAGGGAGACATGATCATGCCACCGTATTTTTCTACGTTTAATTTGATAAAATGGCCCTCTGCCTCCATCTCCGGATTCTCCTTAATCTTAAAAGAAGGGGAATCGCTGTGGCTTGCCATGATCTGAAAGCCTGTAAAATCTGCTCCCGGCACCTTAAATGCAATGACAGAAGACTGATTGCGGGTCACATAGTAAGAGCCGCCCGGTAAAAGCTTCCAGTTTTCCTCCTCACGGATTTCCTCAAAGCCTGCTGCTTCCAGCATATTCGTTATATTGGCAATAGCGTGAAAGCTGCTGGGGCTTTTCTCCAGAAAGTGCAGCAGCTCCTCTGCCGTCTGACGGCAGGTTTCTTTCGTTAATTCCATGTGTTTTTTCCTCCAGATAATCATTTTAATTCGTGAGTTTTTCTCTCATAAAGCTCACGGCTTTGGAAAGCCCCATGCTGTTTGAACCCTTAAACAGCAGGCAGTCGCCTTCTCTTACTGCTTCTGCCAGCCATGTTTCAGTTTCCTCCAAAGTGGAGGTTTTTACGCATGAGATTTTTCCTCCATCCATTTTAAGACCCGTTTCAATCTCCCATGCCAGTTCTCCCATAAGCACCAGCTGGTCAATTGGCTGATGTTTTAAAAAGGCGCCTACCTCCCTGTGGTACGTTATGGTATCCGGCCCAAGCTCCTTCATATCCGCCAGAACCGCAATGCGGCGCTTCACTCCTGCCATGGAGGAAAGCACCTCAATGCCTGCCTTCATGGAAACGGGGCTTGCATTGTAGCTGTCATCTATGATGGTGACGCCCTTTTCCTTAATGATCTGCTGGCGTCCCTTAAAACCATCAAACTGTTCTAAGGCAGCAGCAGCCTTCTGTAACGGTATTCCATACCGAGAAGCCACTGCCAGGGCTGCCAGGGCATTGCTTACCATGTGATTTCCCATTACCTTAAGGTGTACCTGTACCCGCTCTTCTTTGCAGACTGCGGTAAAGACAGGAAAGCCATTTTCCAGATGAAGGTTCTCTCCCCGGCAGTCGCAGCCTTCCCACAGGCCATAGAGGATCCGGCTGCGTCCCTGGTCCGGCATTACCGCTCGCAGGAGAGGATCGTCGCCATTGAGGAAAAGAACACCATCCTCTGCCATTCCATCCTGGATATGGAGCTTCTCTTTTAAAATATTTTCCTTAGAGCCAAGCTGTTCGATATGAGCCACTCCGATATTGGTCATCACTGCACAGTCCGTCTGTGCTACCTGGGCAATCTTTGTCATCTCTCCGGGTTCGCTCATGCCAAGTTCAATAACGCCGATCTGCGCTTCCTTTGGTATATTAAAAACAGTGATGGGGACACCCACCTGGCTGTTGCTGTTTCCCGGCGTCTTATAAACCCTATAACCGGCGCTCAAGGCACAGGCTACCATCTCACGGGTGGTCGTCTTTCCCACACTGCCCGTAATCCCTACCAGAGGAATCTGCGCCTGGCTGCGGCACCAGGCTCCCAGCGCCTGAAGAGCCGCTTTTGTATCCTCTACACAGATCCAGGTGCTTAAAAGAGCCTGTCCGCTCCATTCAGGATGCTCCCTGCACTGGCTTTCAATGGCCTCTCTTACCTCTTTTTCACTGTGATGACAACTGGTGAACACCGTTTCTGCCCCGGCGCTTATTGCCTGACAGATAAACCGGTGTGCGTCTACCCGTTCTCCGACGATAGGAACAAACAGATCCCTTCCCTCCATTTTTCTGGAATCCAGGCTGATGTGGCAGATCTTTTTTTCCGGATCACCGAAAATCACCCTGCCTCCGGCGGCTCTGGCTGCCTGTTTCGCTGTTATCTCTCTCATCCCTGTTCCTTCTCTCTCAGTTCCCTTACTGCTTCTTCAATCACTTCCCGATCCAGAAAATGATGGCGGACACCATTGATCTCCTGATAATCCTCATGGCCTTTTCCAATCACCGCGATCATATCTCCCGGCTCTGCATGGAAAACACTGTATCGGATGGCTTCCCTGCGGTCCGGTATCTCCATAAAGGCTCCGCCTGTTTTTTCAATACTTCCCCGGATATCCGCCAGAATATCCTCCACTTTTTCATATCTGGAATTATCCGCTGTGAGGATGCACAAATCTGCCAGCCTTCCGCCGATTTCTCCCATAGAATAACGGCGGTCCTTAGAACGGTTTCCACCGCAGCCAAATACACACACCAGACGTTTGGGGCTGTAATCCCGCAATGTCTTAAGCAGGCTTTCCATGCTCACTGCATTGTGGGCATAGTCAACCAGCACGGTACAGTGGGAGGATGTATGTACGATTTCCATGCGTCCGTTTACCCGGATATGCTCCAGTGCATGGCTGACCCTTTGAGGATCCAGCCCCAATAAGCTGCACAGGCTGACTGCAGCCATGGCATTTTCCACATTAAAAAGTCCCGGTATGCCAAGGCGGATTTCCATCTCACATCTGCCGGAAACATGAAACTGCGTTCCCACAAAGTCCGGCTCTGCCAGATACCGGATATTCTCTACCATAAAGTCATCCGGCACTTTGCTTTCCTTTCCTGCATTGTAGGTATAAAGCTTACAAGAAACTTCCTTCTTTATGGCCTCTGCATGAGGGTCTGCCCCGTTTAAAAGGCCAATGCGGCAGCTGTCAAGGAGACGTGTTTTATAATACAGATACTCCTCAAAATCCTTATGCTCATCCGGCCCGATATGGTCTGGGGAAATATTAGTAAAAATACCGTAGTCAAACAGGATACCGTCTACCCGGTGCATTTTTACCCCCTGGGAAGAAACTTCCATAACCGCATAGTCACAGCCTGCCTCTGCCATCTGAGCAAAGGCTTTGTGAAGTTCGTAAGATTCCGGGGTCGTGTTCATGGTAGGAGTCACATGCTCTCCAATGACAACACCTGTGGTACCGATCAGACCGGCCTTCTTTCCTGCCGCTTCCAGCACAGTCTTTATCATATGGGTCGTGGTAGTCTTTCCCTTGGTGCCTGTAACGCCGATCAGGGTAAGCTTCTTTGCAGGATATCCAAAACGGGCCGCAGACAGCAGGGCCAGAGCCCTGCGGGAATCCTTTACCCGCAGGATCGTAATCTTTTTCTTCTCCTCTTCATCAAGCTCACAGGCTTCAAGCTCCATATCAATGGGCCGTTCGGTCACAAGGATCCTTGTGCCTGCCTTTAACACATCAGGGATAAAGCAGTGGGCATCGATCCGGGTGCCTGTCATGGCCACAAATACAGTGCCCGGTCCCGCTTTTCTGGAGTCATAAATAACCTCTTCCACCTGAGTATCAGGATTTCCCTGAATCAGGGTATAATCCAGTTCTTTTAACCAGTCTTGCAATATCATGAAACTATATTTCCTCTCTCATACTTAAAACAGTCCCGTGATCTTTCCTTCCTCATTCACATCAATCCCCTCTGCTGCCGGCTTCTTGGGAAGTCCCGGCATGGTCATAATGGAACCTGTAAGAACAACCACAAAACCGGCTCCTGCACATACATAGGCGTCTCTTACGTTGATCTGGAAGCCTGCAGGCCGTCCCAGCTTTGTCTGATCATCCGACAGGGAGTACTGGGTTTTTGCCATGCATACGGGAAGATTTCCAAAGCCCATCTCTTCCATGCGCTTTAACGCCTTTAAAGCTGCCGGAGTGTATGTCACGCCGTCCGCTCCGTATATCTGGGAAGCAATGGTTCCGATCTTATCCTTTAAGGAAGCTTCATTCTCATAAAGCACATGGAAATCAGTGGGACGGTTTTCCAATGTGTTTAATACCTTTTCTGCCAGGGCAAGCCCACCCTCGCCGCCTTTTGCCCAGACCTCAGCCAGAGCAAATTCACAGCCTCTTTCCTCACAGAAATGCTTAATATAAGCATACTCCGCTTCTGTATCGCTTATGAAAGAATTAAGGGTAACTATAACCGGAACGCCAAACTTCTGGATGTTTTCAATATGTTTTTCCAGATTTACAATGCCCTTCTTTAAAGCTTCCAGATTTTCTACGGAAAGCTGATCCTTCGGGACACCGCCATTATACTTTAAAGCCCGGACGGTGGCTACCAAAACAACCGCATCCGGCTTTAAGCCTGCTTTGCGGCACTTGATATCCATAAACTTCTCAGCGCCCAGATCCGCGCCAAAGCCTGCTTCCGTAACAACAATATCGCAGAGCTTAAGAGCTGTCTTTGTGGCTCTTACACTGTTGCAGCCGTGTGCGATATTTGCAAAGGGGCCGCCATGAACCAACGCGCCTGTATGCTCCAAGGTCTGGATCAGGTTCGGCTTTAAAGCATCCTTTAAAAGAGCCGCCATGGCTCCGGTGGCATGAAGATCTCCCGCAGTCACCGGCTCACCTGCAAAATTATATGCAACGATAATGCGTGACAGGCGCTCCTTTAAATCCTTCATATCATCGGCCAGACAGAGGATTGCCATGATCTCGGATGCTACGGTAATGACAAAATGATCCTCTCTTACCATGCCGTCGGCCTTTGCACCCAGACCGATCACAATATTACGCAGCGCACGGTCATTCATATCTTCGCACCGCTTCCATAAAATCTGTCTTGGATCAATGCCGAGGGAATTTCCCTGCTGGATATGGTTATCAAGAAGAGCTGCCAGAAGGTTATTGGCAGAGGTAATGGCATGGAAATCACCTGTAAAATGCAGATTTAAATCCTCCATAGGCACAACCTGGGCATAGCCGCCTCCAGCAGCTCCTCCCTTGATGCCAAAGCAGGGGCCAAGGGACGGCTCTCTCAGCGCTATAATGGAATTTTTTCCCATTCTTCCAAATGCTTCTCCCAAGCCTACTGTCACAGTTGTCTTTCCCTCTCCTGCCGGTGTGGGATTGATAGCCGTCACCAGCACCAGTTTACCATCCGGACGGTCCTTGATCTGATTCCATAGCTCATCGGTCAGCTTGGCCTTATATTTTCCATACAGTTCCAGATCGTCCTCTTTGATTCCATATCTGGCGGCCACCTCTTTTACCGGTATCATTGCAGCTTCCTGTGCGATCTCAATATCTGATTTCATTTGGCTGATCCTCCTCTTTTTCGGCGTCCCGATCAGGTTATGTCTTTCTCCTGCCGGTGCCTGGTAATTTATATTTTATGCCCGGAGTCATTGGGATTCTCCTTTGGACTCCTGATGCATTTTAATACCCCTGTTCCATCATTTCCTCAAACTGTTCCGGACTCATAAGGATCTTTCTGGGTTTTGTGCCCTCCTCTTCGCCCACAACTCCTGCCTCTGCCAGCTGATCCATGATCCGGGCCGCGCGGTTAAATCCGATCTTAAAGGCCCGCTGGAGCATACCGATGGAAGCCTTGTCCTTTTCAATAATGAAGGCTCCGGCCTGTGCAAACAGTTCATCCCGGTCTGCCCCTGAGCTTCCTCCATCCATGGAAGGAGATGCAACTTTATTTACCACTTCCTGGCTGTACTCTGCCACCATACCCTGCTCGGTAAGAAATTCTACCACGCGGCTGACCTCCTCATCCGATACAAAAGCGCCCTGTACACGCTGGGGTTTTGGAAAACCTGCGGGATAAAAGAGCATATCGCCCTTTCCAAGGAGCTTTTCTGCACCGTTCATGTCGATAATCGTTCTGGAATCTACACCTGAGGACACGGAAAATGCAATTCTGGAAGGCACGTTTGCCTTGATCAGTCCGGTGATAACATTGACGGACGGTCTCTGGGTTGCAATTACCAGATGGATGCCTGCTGCACGGGCCAGCTGGGCCAGACGGCAGATGGAATCCTCCACCTCTCCCGGAGCCACCATCATAAGATCGGCCAGCTCGTCGATAATGATCACAATCTGGGGCAGCTTCTTTGGCTTTTTGTCATCATCGATATCATCTAATTTCGCAACCCGTTCATTGTAGCCCTTTAAATCCCGGACATTGCACTCGGCAAACTTCTTATACCGGTCTGTCATCTCAGCCACCGCCCAGTTTAACGCCCCGGATGCTTTCTTCGGATCGGTCACGACCGGGATCAGCAGATGGGGGATTCCGTTGTAGACGCTCAGCTCTACCACCTTGGGATCTACCATGATCAGCTTCACATCGGCCGGATCCGCCTTGTAAATAATACTCATGATCAATGTATTGATACAGACGGACTTACCGGATCCAGTAGCGCCTGCGATCAGAAGATGAGGCATCTTTGCGATATCCGTAACAACCACCTGACCGCCGATATCCTTTCCCACAGCAAAAGCCAGACGGGACTTGTGGCGGCGGAAGGCTTCGGATTCAAAGAGCTCACGCAGATAAACAATGTTATTTTCCTTATTAGGCACCTCGATCCCCACTGCGGATTTGCCGGGAATCGGAGCCTCGATCCGGATATCTGCCGCTGCAAGACTCAGCTTGATATCATCAGTCAAAGAAACGATCTTGCTGACCTTTACGCCCTGTTCCGGAAGGAGTTCATAACGGGTAACAGAAGGACCGCAGCTGATATTCGTCACAGTAACGCCTACACCGAAATTATGAAGGGTCTGCTGAAGCTTGATCGCTGTGGCCTTAAATTCATTTTCAGAAAAAGCGGCATTATGCACAGGCTTTTTCAGCAGATCCGTAGGAGGGAATACATATTCCTTTTTTTCCTCTATCTTTTTATGGATCTCCTGAGCCACCGAAACCTCTGCTGCCTGAACCTCTGCCGCCTCCCGTTTCTTTTCCAGTTTTTTCTGAAGAAGATCCGTTTCCGTTTCGATGATCTTTCCGGAGGCAGTGACAACACGTTTTGTGCCTTCCGGCTGATACAGAGTATCGGGAGCGGCCATCATAGACGGCTGTACCGCTTCGAATGGCTTTGGCGCAGAAGTGGGGCTGCTGTCTGGATCCGGATCCCAGGGAGAGGTTCCGTCACAGTCCGGCTCCTCTGAACCTTCATCCAGATGGATGGTTTCCTCTTCAGGTTCTGTATCCCAGGGAGCAATATGTACAGCCTTTTGCTCCGGCATTTCATCTCTCTCCTGCTTCTCCGGCTCCCTTGCCGGCGCGGGGGCAGATACGGGTTCCTGCCGGTAAACTGTTTCCTGTAATCCACTTATATCCTCTTCAAAGCTTACCGGTCTTGGAGCGCCTACACCCATATCCAGCTCATCCAGAGTTCTCCTGTCTCTCTGAACCCGGATCGTTTCATATATCGGCTCTTCTTCCTCTGCTCCCCCGCAGTCTCCCTGTTCTGTCCGGCTCTGAGGCGTCGGTTCATTTTTGCATTCTCTTCTGGCTTCGGATGTTTTCTCACGGTCTTCCAGCTCTCTGGCCAGACGTCCCGCTTCTCCTTCCGTCCTTTCCTGTCTAGCTCCCACAGTGCCTGCTGTGTCATAGTTTCTGGGAAGCTGGATCCTTCCGCGAAATTCATCTGCTGGAGACGCCTCATTTTCTGCAGGCTCACCCTTTCTTACAGGATCCGCTCCAAATTCCCGTTCAAATGCATCCTCTGCAAGGCCTTCTTCCTCATAAAATTCCTCTGTCCGATCCCCTCTTCCCCCCAGAGCAGTCGCCTCCAGATTCACACCGCGGACACGCTGCTCCTCCTTAAGAAGACGTCTTTCTTCTGCTCTCTGAGCATGGAGTTCTCTCCTGCGATCCATATCCTCCCTTGCATACTGATAGGCCCGGTCACTTCCCTGCTGTACAAAGGATACAAAGGATTTTCCCGTAATACATACCATACAGATGATAAGGAGCACCACCAGTACCAGATATGCTCCGGCCCGTCCCAGAAGGAAGCTCAAAAGGCCGGATAATGCTCCGCCGACCAGCCCGCCTCCTGCTCCATTCACAGAGGATACCGTATAATACTCCATCAGGGAAGCGCCCTCAGGCGCCTTTCCAAACATCAGCTGGAGCAGGCCGCAGAGCGTGAAAAACACTCCTATGACTGCAGCCAGTTTCACTGCTGCGTGGATATTCCCCTGATTGGACAGGTGAAAACAGGTTCCCACAAAAAGCATGATAGGCAGAAGATAGCCGATCATGCCAAAAAGTCCCAGCTGCACGCTGCGCAGCACATCTCCAAACACTCCGCATAAGCGGAAATTGCTTAAAAACAAAAGGATTGCCACAGCAAAAGAGCAGATGATGATCACTTCTGCTCTCATAAATCCCATATCCTCTTCTTCCTCATAAGCCGGGCGTCTTGGCCGGCTTTTATCTCTGGATGTGCTGCTCTGCCTCTTTGCAGTAGTTGTCCCCGTGTTCTTTTTTGTCGTACTTCCCTTGGGCCTCCCCGGTTTTCTGGCGCTGCCCTGCTGTTTCTTTACTGCATCAGACACAAATACAAGCCTCCCATTCCTCGTTCCTATATTAAGTCTTGACTTACATTACTTATAGTATACAAAAATTTAATGGGAATTGCAACGCAGTTTTTTACCGCATATAAGATTGGAAAAAACGGTACGCATTTTCAAAGCAGAATTTTTTCACAGCCCCTTCGGGAATCCCCCGCTCCGCAAGATATGTTCCAAAGGAAGCCGCTCCAAACGGCGAGCCAAGGGAAGGGTCGCAGGTGATCTGTCCGTCCAGATCTGTTCCCCAGGCGATACAGTCCTCTCCTCCCAGCTCCAGCATCCTGTATATATGGCGAAACAGCAGTTCGCGCTCCCCCTCTCCCTTCTGATCCGGAACAGAAAGGAAACGGGAATATAAATTGATGCCGCAGAGGCCGCCCCGGCGTACAAGCTCCACAAACTGATCCTCTCTTAAATTTCTTGGCACCTCACAGCAGGAACGCAGGTTGGAATGGGAGGCAACAAATGGCCTTTTCGTTATGTTCAAAAGATCCTCAAAGCCTGCATCGTTTAAATGGGAGCAATCCACAATGATTCCATTTTCTTCCATAAGCTTCACGGCCTCTTTTCCAAATCCCGTAAGCCCTCCGGTTCCGGCACAGCCGCTTCCCAGCTCATTTTCCCCATTCCAGGTAAGGGTCATCATCTTAATCTTCTTTTTGGCAAAATGGACAATCTTTTCCAGATCTCCTCCCAGGGCTGCTCCCCCTTCTATAGTCCGGATAAATACCCATTTTCCTTCCTCTACCCCTTTCTGCAGCTCAGAAGCGGAATATGCCAGGACTGCCCGTTCCGGGATCATTTCCACAAGCGTTTCCAGATAGGCCAGATGGCTGTCTGTAAATTCTACTGCCGCTCTTCCCCGAATGGAATCCGGTACCCAGACGGCCATACACTGGACAGCCGCCTCAAACCGTTCCTGATCCTGTATGGTAAACTGAGTGGTGCTGTTTAAAAAATTCTCCCCGCGTTTTTTCAATTCTTCAATGGTATCGCAGTGAAGGTCAAAATACTTCATGGCTGTTCCCCCTGTCTTATCTTATGTGTATATCATACGATACTTCTGCTCTTTCTTCTACTGTTTTGCGAGATTTTTTCTCTCGTCGATCATCTCATACAGTTTCGCTAATGCCTCCTTTATCCCGCCGACTGCATCGATCAGCCCCACGTCTACTGCCTCTTTTCCCACAAGAACGGTCCCTAGATCCCTGGTAAGCATCTCTGTATTGTGCATCAGGTCATGGAGCTTGTCATAGGCAATGGCGGAATGCTCCGATACAAAGGTTAAGATACGATCCTGTATCATCTGAAAATAGTCATAGGTCCGCTCAGTGCCGATCACCATGCCCGTCATGCGCACCGGATGAACCATCATGGTCCCTGAAGGTACAATGAAGGAATAGCAGGAGGATACGGCCAATGGTACGCCAATGGAATGGCTGCCTCCCAAAACCAGCGATACTACCGGAATGCTCATAGATGCGATCATCTCAGCGATGGCCAGTCCCGCATCCACGTCTCCTCCCGATGTATTTAAAAGAACCAGCATTCCGTCAATGCTGTCGTCATCTTCAATCTGGGCCAGTCTGGGAAGCACATGATCGTATCGGGTGCTTTTGGAAGAACCGGGGCTGTTTTCGTGTCCTTCCACCTCTCCTATAATAGAGAGCAGATGAATTTTTCTCTTTTTTTCATTTTCTTCCAGAGTCATCTGGCCATACTCTTTTAACCCCCTGTCCTCTTTTTCACGGATTTCCTGCTCTGTCTGCCGTTCTTCCTGTCTGTTCATATAAAAAAGACCATCCTTTCCAAATCGGGCCTTACCACAAAGGGATAGGGGATACCTTATATAAGGCACCCGGCCCATATTCTTTCAGGATAGTCTTTCCTTTTTTCTTTCTTTTAATCCAGCATGTTGCGGATTGCTACCGGAGAGCGGTAATTCCAGGTAGAAATCTTGATGCCGCTGCGCCTGCTTGCCGCATGAACCACCTGTCCGTTTCCAATATACAGAGCCACATGGTTGATACGGCCATTGCTGCCTGCATAGAATATCAGATCGCCCGGCTTCATATTTCCAGAAGTGACCTTCTTTCCCATTTTGGCCTGCGAGCCGGAATAGTGAGGAAGCGATACTCCGAATTTCTGCATTACCTTCATGGTAAAGCCGGAGCAGTCTACGCCGTTTGTCAGGCTGGTACCGCCCCAGACATAAGGATTTCCCACAAACTGAATCGCATAGTTCACTATCTGAGAGCGGCGTGAACCGGAGCCTGAGCTTCCTGAACCTCCGGAGCCGCTTTCAGCAGGTTTAAACTTAATAGCCTCATTGATCACATAACGGACTTCCACATTATTATCTCTTGTAGAAATATAGGCTCCGTCTGATACGCCCCCATCTTCTTCATCCACGGAATCAAGATCGATCTTCAGCCAGCCATCCGGCGTTTCAGGATCGTCGATCACAGGATATTTTTCATCCTTTACGATCTGGGTCCAGATCTTGGCGTCCGTACTGGGTTCTGTGCGGACGTTTAACACATCCGTACTGATCACCGCTTTCAGGGATGCGGTCTGAAGGGCAATATCCTTTGCCTCCCTGCCCGTAGCTGTGTACTGGGGATCAGAGGAAATATAACCTACGATAGGGCCGGATTTCACCTTATACCAGCCGTCCAGAGTTTCCAGGATCTCTCCTCCCGCCTTGCTGGTCATCTTTCCGATAATATTGGCATTTCCTTTATCCTCCGGTGAACTGCGCACATTCAGATAACCGTTCACCTTGGACATCACCAGATTTTCATACTGATTAATGGCCTTTGTTTTTTCATCCAGTTTGCGTCCTTCCTCCAGAGCATAGCTTACCTGGGCAAACTGATCGGAAATATATCCGTCCTTAATCTGGATCCATCCGTCCTCTTGGCTAAGCACCTCAAAACTTTCCCCGTCTGATACGGCTCCTATGACATTGTCGCTGGTGGAATCGTCCGGAGTTTCCCGCACCCGCAGTTTTTCGCCTTCTGTCTCCATAGTAATCACAGCTCTGAGCTTTACATATTTTTCCGCCAGATTTTTTGCCTCCTGGCCGGTTACAAGATACTGGCTGCTCACATAGCCCTCTAAACCTCCTGACTGTATCTTTGTCCATTCGCCCTCTGTTCCCAGAACCTCGCATCCGCCTCCGTCTGCGATAGTACCTAAAACCGTACCGTCTGTTCCCGGAGTCTCACGGATATTTACATAGCCCGACACCTGGATCAGACCCAGATTGGCAAAACGGCCCACAGCTTCCTCCACCTGCTGTTCCCACTGTGTCTCTTCATCGCTCTCTGCAGCCACAGCCGCTGCCGGGTCTGTCTGCGGCTCTCCCGTCTGGAGCTGCTCACCCACCGACCGAACCGCCATTTCCCCAGATTCCGGCTTTTTCATATATTTCACCGCAAAAATAATAGCTCCCACAGCCAGGACAGCTGCCAGGATCAGAATCCACAGCCTGGGATCCGGCTTCTGGCTGCGCTTCCTCCTAGCCTTATTCAGGCTGGATAAATAATCCTTATGCTCAAGCATATTTTAATCGTCTCCATCTCAAATTTGATTCCTGCTTTGCAGTGCAAAACAGCCTGTCCTTTTTATTATACCATAAAGGACAGGCTGGATGGGTGAATTTTTTATGAATTTTTAATTTGCCAGCATCATACGGTCATTTGCAAATTCTTTGCCGCTGGCCTCGGCAAATTTCTTTAACAGGTCATCCACCGTGAGGTTCTTTTTCTCCTCCCCCCTCACATCATAGATAATATGGCCGTCATTCATCATGATCAGGCGGTTGCCGATCTGGATGGCATCCTTCATATTATGAGTTACCATCAGGGCAGTCAGCCGCTGCTCCTCTACGATTTCACTGGTAAGCTCCAGAACCTTCTTCGCCGTCTGAGGATCCAGGGCAGCAGTGTGTTCATCCAGCAAAAGCAGCTTTGGCTTTTTTAAAGTTGCCATCAGAAGGGTTAAGGCCTGTCTCTGTCCGCCGGACAAAAGTCCCACCTTAGAGGTAAGGCGTTCCTCCAGCCCCAGTCCCAGCTTTAAGAGCAGATCCCGGTACAGCTTTCTTTCACTGCCTGTAATACCGGGCTTTAATGTGCGGCGCCCTCCTCTTCTTAAAGCCAGAGCCAGATTTTCCTCAATTCCCATAGTAGCCACGGTTCCATTCATGGGATCCTGGAATACACGGCCCAAAAAGGCGGCTCTTTTATATTCCGGAAGCTTTGTCACATCCCTTCCGTCTATCACGATCTTTCCCTCGTCCACAGGCCACACGCCTGCAATCGCATTCAGGGTCGTAGACTTTCCGGCGCCGTTTCCGCCGATGATCGTAACAAAATCTCCATCCTTTAAGGTGAGGTTCAAATCTTTCAAGGCCTGCTTTTCATTTACCGTGCCCCTGTTAAATGTTTTATTCACATGACAGATTTCCAGCATCAGCTCTTACCTCCCTTTGGCGCACTCTTAAAATATCTTCCCTTCCAGGTGGGGATCGCCAGGAAAACAGCTACCACAGCAGCGGAAAGAAGCTTCAGTAAATCCGTATCAACTCCCAGCCAGATCACAACCTGGAGCACCAGATAATATACAATAGAGCCCAAAGCCACACCCAGAAGGCGGAAGCCAAAGTTGTGGAAAACTTTTCCAAAAATCGCTTCTCCGATAATCACAGCGGCCAGTCCGATGACAATGGCTCCGCGGCCCATATTGATATCTGCAAAGCCCTGATACTGGGATAAAAGCGCGCCGGAAAGTGCGACCAGTCCATTGGAAACCATCAGCCCCAGCACACGGTTAAAATCGGTGTTGATCCCCTGTGCTCTTGCCATGCGGTCATTGCCGCCGGTGGCACGGATGGAACAGCCCAGCTCCGTGCCGAAAAACCAGTAAAGCAGACCGATCAGTACCAGGATCATCACAGACACCAGAAAAATGGTATTTTTAAACAGTGGTACATTGCGGATAAAACGCAGGGAAACCAGCAGGTCATACTTGTCTACATTGATGGCCTGGTTGGCTTTTCCCATAATTTTTAAGTTAATGGAATACAGGCCCAGC
Organism: Enterocloster sp. HCN-30185; assembly: GCF_037890305.1. Taxonomy (NCBI): domain Bacteria; kingdom Bacillati; phylum Bacillota; class Clostridia; order Lachnospirales; family Lachnospiraceae; genus Enterocloster; species Enterocloster sp. HCN-30185. The sequence continues at coordinate 317,214 of NZ_JBBKBT010000002.1, read as the reverse complement.
TGGGTCAGGATACCGGAAAGAATAGCCGGGATTCCCATAAAGGTATGAAGGATACCTGTGCAGAATCCTGCTGCCATCCCTGCCAGAGCGGCACATAAAAGAGCCACCCAGACATTCTGTCCGGCAAGCATCATCACGATGCAGACAGCGCCCCCCGTACAAAGGGAGCCGTCTACGGTCAGATCCGCAAAATCCAGGATGCGGAAGGTAAGGTATACGCCAATCGCCATTATGCCCCACACTAGTCCCTGGGCCACAGCGCCTGGAAGTGAATTAAATAAGCTCATAATACTCATGATCGGTTATTCCTCGATTGCTTCATAATCATCCGGCACGGCAACTCCCAGTGCATCGCAGATGTTTTTGTTGTACTTCTTTGTAAACTGAGGCGCATACTCGATGGGCATCTCAGATACATTGGCTTCGCCGGAAAGGATCTTTGCAGCCATCTTTCCGGTTGCCGTACCCAGATCATAGTAGCTGATGGATAAGGTGGCAACGCCGCAGCCCGCGCAGATGCCCTCCTCGCCAGCTACCACGGGAACGCCTGCCGGCTGGCAGATATTATTGATGATCTCTGTGTTGGAAGCAACGGTATTATCCGTAGGAACATAGATCACATCGCTTGCAGAAGCTGCATTAGTAGCAATGGTGGATAAATCATTGGAATCGGAAAATGCATAATACTCACATGTATAACCCAGCTCTTCCAGAGCCAGCTTTACCGTATCTACCTGGTACTGAGAGTTAGGCTCTGCAGAGCAGTAGAGCAGACCTACATTTTTCTTATCCGGGAACAGCTCTTTGATCATGGCCGCCTGCTCGTCCAGAGGAGCCAGATCCGATGTTCCGGAAATATTTCCTCCTACGGTTCCGTTAAAATCGGAAATTCCCAGGGCCACACCGTATTCTGTTACAGAAGTTCCCAGCACAGGAATCTCGTTGGTGCCTGCCTGAGCGGCCTGAAGAGATGCGGTTGCATTTGCCAGGATCAGATCCACACCCTCTGATACAAAGCTGTTGATGATCGTGGAACAGGTGTTGGAATCACCCTGGGCATTCTGCTCATCAAACTCCACACCGTCTTCTCCAAAGGTCTCCACCAGAGCATCCTTAAAGCCCTGAGTCGCCGCATCCAGGGCAACGTGCTGTACCAGCTGGCAGATACCTACCTGGTATACCTCCTTACCCCCCTCTGCTTCCTTTGAAGTGTCCGCAGCAGCTGCCGTTGTTTCATTTGTGCCTGATCCACATCCTGTTACAGCCGCAGCCATCGCTCCGGCCAGTACGAAGGAAAAAATTTTTGCCGTCTTTTTCATAACATCGCTCCTCGTTTTTATCCAAAATTTCGTCCGTTTCTTTCGAACTTTTTTTATCATACTACAAAAAAAAGGGCGCGTCAATTTTATTGCTTTAAATTTTTGTGTTTTTAACGCATTGGCGCTTTTATGTATCAAAGTATAGCCCAATTATTCCCATTTCAATGGAATTGTAACCGTAAATTCCGTTCCCTTTTCCAGCTGAGAAGCCACATGGATAGAACCGTGATAAAAATTTACGATATGCTTTACGATTGAAAGTCCCAGTCCCGTACCTCCCTGTTTCCGGCTGCGTCCCTTATCCACCCGGTAAAAACGTTCAAAAATACGGTCCAGGCTTTCCTCCGGTATCCCCACGCCATTATCCCGGACACGGATCACCATCTGTCCGTCCTGTTCTCTGATCGTCACCCAAACCTGTCCTCCCGGATGATTATACTTAACCGCATTTCCGACCAGATTTGTAAGAAGCTCCTTCATCTGCTGCACATTGGCCTTTATGCACAGCGGCTGGCAATCTATATGGATAAAGACCTGGCTCTGGGCGGCTGCGGGCTTTAAGCTTTCTGCGATCTCCTCCAAAAGAGGGCTGATCCGCACATCGGAAAGCACCACCTGGGCATCCTTTGCCTCCAGCCGGGAAATCATCAGAATATCCCCGATCAGCCCTGCCATATTGGAAGCCTCCTTTTTGATCCGCCGGATAAAATCCAGCTTCATGGCTTCATCCTGGATCATCCCGCTCTCCATCAGCTCTGCGTAACCCTGGATCGAGGTAATAGGAGTTTTAAGCTCATGGGAGGCATTGCTGAAAAACTCCTGACGGATCTGCTTTTCTTTCTCTATACGGTTCAAATAATCTTTTACATTATTTGACATTTCCATGGTCGTCTCTGCGATCACATTCAGCTCCTGATACGGACAGGGCGAAAAATGGAGCTCCCCGTTTCCTCCCTTCACCTTCTGAAGCTCCGAAACAATATCCTGCAAGGGTCTTGTAACGGAATCCACAAACCGCCTGGTAAATACAAATGCACAGGCTAAAGCGGCAAGAAAGCTCACAAGGGCAGCCGGCAGCAGCATGGGCAGATATTCGCTGAATCCTGAGTAGGGAACGGAAATGCGAAGGATCATATCTGATCTGTGTGACTGGAAGGCAACGTAAAGAAAATGCTTTCCCATGGTTTTAGAATACCGCTTTGCATATCCCATTCCATTCAGCAGAGCCTCTTTTACCTCTTTGCGGCTTAAATGATTATCCAGATCTTCCGTAGAAGTATCTGTGTCAGATACAACCGTGCCATCTAAATGGATCAGTGTAACCCGCGTATCATCCGCGCCTGTAAACTCCTCCATACGCTCGATCTGGACAGCCAGATACGATTCATCCTCATAATCGAGCAGACGGTCAATCATTTCTATAGTATAGGTCATATCCTCTCTGGCCATCTTTAAGATCATATGACTGCTGATAAGATAAAAGATGACGCTGTTAATACACAGCGCCGCCAGAAGTACCAGTATAAATTTTTTCAGAATAGCCCTTCTCATCGATCCTCCTCCTTTGTCTCCGAGCGCACCAGGCGGTAGCCAACGCCACGGACGGTCTTGATGCAGCTTCCGCCCTCTTCTCCCAGCTTCTGGCGCAGGGTACGGATGTGCATATCCAGTGTCCTTGTCTCTCCGTCATACTCATAGCCCCAGATCTGATTTAAAAGTTCATCCCTGGTTACTACTCTGGCCTGATTCTCCAAAAGATAACATAAAAGCTCAAACTCCTTTAAAGTAAGCTCGCAGACACGGCCGCTGCTGGAAGCCTCTCTTGTCTTTTTATTGATACTGATCCCCTGATAGGACAGTATATCCTTTTTTTCTTCCCGCCTTACCCTGCGCAGGAGACTGCGGATCCGGGCAGAAAGCTCCAGAACGCCAAAGGGCTTTACCATATAATCATCTGCTCCGCAGTCCAGCCCCACTACTTTATCCAGCTCCTTTTCCTTTGCTGTCAAAAGCATGATCGGAAGGCCGCTTATCCCCTCGGTCTGACGGATCTGCCGGATGGCCGTCACCCCGTCCATTCCCGGGAGCATCCAGTCGAAGATCGCCATGGACGGGCATTCCTGCCGGATACGCTCCAGCCCTTCTTCTGCTGTTTCAAACCCCTCTGCCTCAAAGCCAAACCCCTCCAGTGCGATCTTTAACAGATTTCTGATATTTTCGTCATCCTCTATGATGTAAATTTTTTCCATAAATGCTGATTCCTGCCCTTTCCCTGTTATTAAATTTACATATTATGCTTTTTAAAGCCTCATGTAAACAGCATACCAAACAGAAGTAAAATCCGAACCAATGAAATGTAAAATCTGCGTAAATTTTCATATATCATCCTATTCAGTTTATACTACGTCAAAAAAGATGTCAATGAAAAATCCCCATCGCACCATATACGGCAGATGGGGAATGTAAACTCCTTATTCACTTCGCAGCGCATCAATCGGATTTAAATTAGCCGCACGGCTGGCTGGCATATAACCAAAAAGCAGGCCGATCCCCACGGATACGCTAAATGAAATTACAATGGCAGAAAATGTAGGTGTAGCCGAAATGCCAATGGCTGCCCCTACTACTGCAGTAGCCCCGCAGCCAATGAGAATTCCGATCACTCCGCCCAGAGAACTGGTAACTGCCGCTTCGATCACAAACTGCTGCATAATGGTTCCCTTGTCCGCCCCAAGAGATTTTCGGATTCCAATTTCCCTTGTCCGCTCAGTCACAGACACCAGCATGATGTTCATAACGCCCACTCCGGCTACCAGAAGGGAAATCCCGGCGATTCCTCCCAGCATACCGCTCATCATGGCAATCTGTCCGTTCAGGGAATCCAGCATTTCACTCATGGCAGATACCCTATAGTAATCATCATCCTTAAAAATCTCAAAAAGGAAATTCTCAATGAGCGTCTTTGCCTCATCCGCATCATCCGTATCTGCCACTGTAAAGGTGTAGCTGTTAATATTAGCGCTTCTCGCCAGACTAATGGAAGCCGTATATGGAAGCCATACAAAATCATCCGTGCCTCCGTCGCTCATATCGTCCTCATCCTGAATTTCTGCTATGCCCACTACCTTATAGGCATAGCCCCCTACCTTCAGCGTATCCCCAAGAGCCTTTTCAGCACTGCCAAACAGCTCCTGGGCCACATACGCTCCGATCACGCAGACCTTCTGACGGGAAAGAATATCCGAATAGGTGATATTTCTTCCCTGCTGCAGCTCATAGTCCTTAATCTCCAGATACTGCTCGCTGCGTCCTGCCACACTGGTAGAAGTCATGGAATCATTTCCCTTTTTTATCGTCGTGGAAATGGTCACGTTGGGGCTTAAAGCCTCAAATACGTCTGTGTGCTCTTCAAAAAATCCATACATTTCATCTGGACTTACAGTTCGGGATGTCAGATTGGTTACGTTTACATTGATCTGGTTCACTCCCATGCTGGCAAAATTTTCTACGATCATCCCCATGTATCCATTTACCAGGCTTACGAGAATGATCACCGCAGCCACACCGATAATAATCCCCAGCATGGTAAGAAAAGAACGCATCTTATTGCCCCATATGCTTTTAAGAGCCAGTTTAAAGGATTGCAGCATAATCTTTTACATCTCCGTCAAAAATTTTATGCCCGTCTGCAATGCGGATCACCCGCTTTGCCTCCACAGCAATGGAATTGTCATGGGTAATCATAACAATGGTATTTCCCTCCTCATTGATCTGCTTTAAAAAATTAAGCACATCACGGCTGGTTTTGGAGTCCAGCGCTCCTGTGGGTTCATCAGCCAGGATCAGGGATGGATTTCCTGCCAGCGCCCTGGCAATAGATACCCTCTGCTGCTGGCCTCCTGAAAGCTGATTAGGCATATTTTTCCATTTTTCCGCAAGCCCCACCTTTTCAAGGGAAGCCATGGCCCGTTTTTTTCGTTCCTCTGCTCCTGTTCCCGCATAAAGAAGAGGAAGCTCTACGTTTTCCAGAAGATTAAGTTTGGGAAGGAGATTATACTGCTGGAAGATAAAACCGATCATACGGTTGCGGATCCTGGCCAGCTGCTTATCTCCCATTTTACTTACATCCTCACCGCCCAGATAATACTCTCCTGTGGTCGGCACGTCCAGAGCGCCGATAATATTCATCAGAGTGGATTTTCCGCTTCCTGATTTTCCTACAATAGCCACAAATTCACCCTTTTGGATAGAAATATTTACATCGTCATTCGCTCTGACTTCTTCTCCTCCCATATTGTAAATCTTTGAAATATGCTTCAACTCGATCAGTGGATGTGTTTCCTCTGACAGCCGTTCATTTACGTTCATAAGCTTTTTCACCCTTTCTGTCAGCGGCCGCCGGGACCGCCTCCCATTCCACCTCCTGGGCCGCCTCCTGGGCCGCCTCCCATTCCGCCTCCGGGCATCATCATCACAGCATCGCTGCTCTGGCTGGATTCCGCCACATAAACCGTATCTCCTTCAGAAAGCCCGCTTTTGATTTCCACATAGCTGTCGCTTATAAGGCCTGTTTCTACCTCCACGGCTTTAAAGCCTGCGGGGATCGGTCCCTGCTGCTCAGTAACTGTATCGTCCTTTATGTAGACCTGATTTCCCCTCATAAGCGCATCTACGGGAATTGAAAGCACATCCTCTGCCTGATCCAGGGTAATAATACCGTCCACATTCATACCCGGAAGAAGATCTCCTGCTTCATCCATGGTTACCGTTACCGGATAGGTGCTGACTCCGTTTGAATAGGTACTCTCCAGGCTTACGTTTGTAACCGTACCTGAAAAGGTCTGCCCCTCATAGGCATCGGCCGCCACAGCCACTTTCTGGCCCACTTCTACTTCTTTGATATCCAGTTCATCAATGGACATTTCAAAGGTAAGACTGGACAGGTCATAGATCACTGCAAGAACGGTGGTATTACTGGTGTTCTTTGTAATATTATCCCCCACCTTATAATTCTTTGTGATGACCTGGCCGGAAATGGGAGCTGTGATCGTATAATTGTCATAGCTGTCCTGAGTGCTCTCCAAATGGCTCTGGGCCGACTCCACGCTCTCCTGGGCCTTATCCAGACTGTCCTTGTAGCTCTGGATCAGCTTATCCGCCGTTTTTGCCGTCATGCGGAAAACAGGTGTTCCCTTTGTAACGTAATCGCCTTCATTTACCAGCATCGCCTCTATTTCTACGCTGGATGAAAGGTCTGCCTCCATAGAGGTATCAATGGAAGCCTCAAAAAGCCCTTCCTCACTTCCGATCCACTCGCCTACCCGGGCAGACGCTCTGGTAGAAACAGTCAACCCACCAGGATTTGCCACTGTAAAGGTCACATACTGTACCAGACGCCCTCCGGAAAGAGCTTCCTCTCGGTTGGCAACTGCCTTAACCGACGCTTCCACCTGTTCTCCTGAATCAGTCAGCGTAAGGACAGCGGAATTTCCCGGGGTAATCTGGGCTGCTTCGCCGGAAAGGAAGGGGATCCGTATCTCCATCACATCATCACTGTACAGATCCGCCAGCTTTGTATTTCCGCTTACCTTATCGCCTGCACTGATATAAAGTTCCTTGATATATCCCGATTCTGTGGCCTTATATGTATTTCCGCTGTAATCGCTTAAGGCCTGATTATAATCCTCCAGCGCATCCTCATAGGAATTCCGGGACCGGGTCAGGGTATTTTCAGCGCTGGTAAGCTCCGTTGTCATGCTGGAACTGTCGATCTCATAAAGCACCTGATCCTTTTGCACCTGATCTCCCTCTTCAAAAGCGGCGGCAACCACCTCGCCCTCAACCATGGACGTGATGCTGTATGTATCCTTTGCCGCCAGAGTACCGGAGGAGGATAGTTCAGAGGTAATGGTTCTCTTTTCCACGGCTGCCGTATTAAGGCTTTGGGCCCGGGCTGCAGCCGCAGCCTTTGTTTTTTTATTTTTCCAAATCATAAGGCCGGTAAGAAGTACTGCCGCTGCCAGAAGAGCCGCCAGCAGACGAACCCATAATTTTTTCTTTTTCATCTCGTTTCTCCCTTAATATTCAATCGCATCCACTGCCGTATAGCTGCTTCCGCTTCTGCTGCACACCAGCACCACATCGTCCCCCACTTCCAGATTTCCATAGATGGAAAACAGATACTGAAGTTCCGAAGAGTCCAGACTGATATTCAGATAGCCGTCGGAATCCACATCCTCGCTGGTATCAAAATCATCGTCTGAATTTGCCTCATCCACCTCGATGCGCACCGAGGTCGGCGTCATCACATCTGTGGACTGATAGTAGATATTTTTGATCTCTCCCTTGATGAGCACATAGGTGTTGTTGCCCGAATCATCCTTTATATCCCAGCCGGTGGTCGTATACGCCCAGATGGTTTTTGACTTCACATTGTAATACAGTACTGCAAAACCAGACTGCTGCTGGGAAGCCTTTACCGCCGCCAGGGTGCTTTCCACGCCGTTTAAAAACACATTGGCATCCTCCGTATCAAAGGGTACAGACTGGGCCACGCTGAAATTCTTATGGACCAGGATGGGGCCTTTGCGCTCATCCTCCAGTATGGAAATGGGATTGATCTCCCCATCTGAATTCAGCTCGCAGTCCAGCACGGTTCCGTATATCTCGTTGCTGTCCTTCTTTTTTGTTTTCAGCAGATTATAAAAAATATTCATGCAGTCCGTTTCCGTAATCGCTTCATCCGCCTGACAGCTCACATCTTCATTCAGTTCCAGATGATTAAATTTCGAAATCCTGGAGCTGGCCATCTCTCCTGTAAAATCCTCATCTGTATAGCCTAACAGCGTTAAAACGGCCTTCACTGCGTCCTTATATAAAACAGGCTCCTCCGGTTTGAAATTGCCGCCCAGATATCCGCTCATCCAGCCCTGAGAAGCTACCACACGGATATAGACCGCGTTTGGATGGTCTGCCGGCACATCCGCATATACCGACACGCTGGAAGAAGGAAGATTTTCCCGGTAGCTGGACGCCTTTACCAGCATCTTCGCAAAATCTCCTCTTGTGATCTGCCCCCGGAAGCTGGAAATCTCCATGATTCCCGTAAGCTTTACTACCTGACGGCGCAGGTCAAAATTGGCGCTGGAAATATTGTCTGCAAGCACTGTAAGAGACAAAAAGGGCGAAACGGCAAACGAAACAGCCAGAGAACCACAGATAAAGCGGCCATAGGATTTGGAACCTTTCATACATAAACTCCTCTAAGTAATTATACATATCAATGATTAACTGTCACTAATGTACCATCCGTTTGTGACGATTTTGTGTTCTGGCTGTGTATTTTTTGATAAACAAAAAGCGCCTACATAAGAGGCGCGATCAGACGCAGCAGCCTTCCTGCCTTGCGGCCCAGCCAGCTGTAGCTATAACAGGTTTCAAGGGTGACCGGAATACATTTTTTTAGTGTTTCCTGATAATCCGCTTCGATTTTTTCAATAACCGGATTGCGGTATAAAAAAGTGCCGCACTCAAAATGCAGGTACAGACTGCGAAAATCCAGGTTGATGGTTCCCACCGTGGCTTTCTCATCATCACTGGCAAAAACCTTCGCGTGGACAAAGCCCGGTTCATATTCAAAAATCCGGACTCCTGCCTTTAAAAGCTCCGGATAATAGGTTCTGGCCAGCAGATAGGCATATTTCTTATCCGGAATATGAGGCATAATGATAATAACCTCCACTCCCCGTTTTGCCGCATAGCACAGGGCGTCCTTCATGCCGTCATCCAGGATCAGATACGGCGTCATAATGTGGACATATTCCTTTGCCTGGCTGAGTATGTCCAGATAGACCTGCTCGCCGATCTGTTCCTTGTCAAAGGGGCTGTCCCCATAGGGGATCACATAGCCTTTCTCCATCCGTCCGGCTGCGGCTTCTCCTGCCGGAGCAGAAAGATATTTCCTGTAATCCTCTTCCTTTTTCTCTGTCACATCCCACATCTGAAGAAACATCATGGTAAAGCTCTTTACCGCATCTCCCCTTACCATCAGAGCCGTATCCTTCCAGTGGCCAAAGCGCACTTTGCGGTTAATATATTCATCTGCCAGATTTACTCCTCCGGTAAAGGCACAGCGGCCATCAATGACTGCAATCTTTCGATGATCCCTGTAATTCTGATGGGTCGAAAGCACCGGGATAATGGGAGAAAACATTTTACAGCGGATCCCTTTCCGTTCCAGCTGCCTGGGATAGTGAAACGGAAGAAGCATCAGACAGCACATTCCGTCATACATCACCCGGACTTCTACTCCTTCATTTACCTTTTCCTCCAGAACCTTTAAGATCTCATCCCACATATATCCCCTGTCAATGATAAAAAACTCCATAAAAATGAAATGCTTTGCCGCCTTCAGCTCTTTCATCAACCGTACGAACATATCCTCTCCCAGGGGAAAATACTCGATGTCCGTATTTTTATATACCGGCGCTCCAGCCATACGTTCCAGGTAATCCGCCAGTCCGGCCGTACGGCCGTCCAGGGCCTCAAGTTCCTTCCTCACATCCTCATTCTGGTTCAGATAGGGTCTTGTTTTGGCAGTGGATGCTGCCAGACGTCTGGCCAGAGCTTTGGTCTGAAACTGCATCTGTACGAAAATGTATAAAAGTACGCCGAACACCGGTATCACGAGTACCGGTATGATCCAGGCCATCTTAAAGCTGGAATCAATAGGTTCATTTAAAATGGCGATCACTGCAAGAGCACTTAAAAGCACACAGAGAATATAAAAATAATGAAGATACCCATTCAAAAACTTAAACGCCGCTATAAATACCCAAAGCTGCAGCCCCAGCCCTGCCATTACAAAAGCAGTCCTGCCAAAGATGATCCTAAAAAGACCTCTCAGTTTTTTCTTCATATGTATGTCCCTTTCTTCTAAAACAATGGCCCCATATTCTTTCCCGAGAGAAAATACGCGGCCAGCCCCAAAGAAGCTAAACCGCGTATTATTATCTCATATATTTTCTTTTCTGGCAAGTATACGAAGCTGCCTCCATTCTGGCCGCTACTGCTGATCGATCTTTTTCACGTCCATATCTTTTGGAAGGATCAGGCTTAAAACAATAGATACTACAAACACTACCGCTACCACATTGGCAGAAAATACGGACTGGATCATCGGCGGGAAGATATCCCAGATCCCGACCTCGCTGGCTGTGGTAAAACCGATTCCGATGGATAAGGACAGCGCTGCAATGGTAATATTTCTCTGAGAGAAACCGCAGTCAGCCACCATCTGAATACCAGAGGTTAAGATAGTTCCAAACATCATGATCGTACATCCGCCTAATACTGCGTCCGGAAGGGAAGCAAAGAAATTTCCCACCGGCGGAAGAAGTCCTGCTAAAATCATGCAGGCAGCGCCCGTCATGATCGTAAAACGGTTCACTACCTTTGTCATATTGACAAGGCCTACGTTCTGTGAAAAAGAAGTTACAGGAGGACATCCAAAGAGACCGGAAATAACGGAACCATAGCCGTCACAGCCCAGAGAACCTGAGATTTCCTCTCCTGTGATCTTCCGGTTTAATCCGCCTGCTACCAGAGCAGAGGTATCGCCGATGGTCTCAGCCGCAGACACCAGGAAAATGATACATGCGGAGATAATAGCTCCCGGATAAAATTCCGGCTTAAAGGGCATCAGATGGGGCAGGGAAATGATTCCACCGGACATGATCATAGACAGATCTACCTTTCCCATGGTGATCGCCAGAATATATCCTACTACCAGGCCGGCTAAAACGGAAAGCTGCTTTAGATATCCCTTTGCAAAAATATTCCACAAAAGACAGGCAGCCAGTGTTACGGTTCCAAGGATCAGGTTCTGGGCAGAACCGAAATCATCATTATAGCCGCCGCCAAAAGATCTGGCTCCTACTGTAAAAAGTGAAAAACCGATGGCTGTTACTACAGAGGCCGCTACGATCGGAGTAATGATCTTTCTCCAGTATTTTGCCATCAGTCCTAAGGTTCCTTCAAAGAGACCTCCCACCAGAACCGCTCCTACTACAGCCGGATAGCCGTAATTGGCTGAAATGGTACTGAGCACCGTTACGAAGGTAAAACTTACACCCATAACCACAGGAAGCTTTGATCCGATCCGCCAGATGGGATAAAGCTGGATCATGGTAGCAATGCCTGCTACAAACATGGCGTTCTGCAGAAGCATACCCAGCTGGGCCGGTGTAAGCGGCGTCTTGGACGCTCCCGCAATAATGGTGATCGGCGCCAGGTTTGAAACGAACATGGCTAAAATATGCTGCAGTCCAAAGGGAATAGCCTTTCCGATGGGCACTCTTCCCTCCAGTCTGTATATGTTGTTAATACTGCAGTCTGCTGCATTTCCTGCTGTTTTTGCTGTTTTCCCCATACGATTTACCGCCTCCATTCTCATGCCGGCAGCTGTCTTTATTTATCTCCCCAGACCAGACATCTGCCGGCACACTCATTCTATGCTTCTTTATGTGTGGTCTGATATACTTCTTCCACAATCCGTTCCATAGCGTTTAAAATGTTCTCATAGCCCGTGCAGCGGCACAGATGACCGGAAATGAGCTTTTTAAGCTCTTCGCGGTTATACTTCTTTCCCGTTCCCACGATCTCAACCGCACTCATGATCAGACCCGGCGTACAGAAGCCGCACTGGACGGCCGCCTCCTCAATGAATGCCTTCTGGATCGGAGAAAGCTCGCCGTTTGGCCCCTTTAAGCCTTCTACGGTCATTACGCTCTTTCCATCTGCCCACATGGTCAGATAAATACAGCTGTCAATGGCCTCTCCGTTTACCAGTACCGTACAGGCTCCGCACTCTCCTACCTCACAGCCCTTTTTCACCGAAGTCAGCCCCAGGCGCAGACGCAGAGTATCTAAAAGGGACTCTCTCTCGTCCACTGCCAGTTCATGCTCTTTTCCGTTTACTTTCATATGTATGATCTTAAGCATTGCAATTACCTCCTGCTCTTGTGATAGATTCTGCCAGTGCACGCTTTGCTAACTCCTCAATGAGCTGTAAGCGGAATTCCTTGGATGCTCTCCAGGAAGAACGGGGATTTACTTCTGTGAGCGCTGTTTTTGCAAACTGCTCTGCCGCCTCTTTGTCATCCACTCTTGCTCCTTTTAAGCCTTCCTCTGCGTTCCGGCAGCGAAGGGGCGTAGGTCCTGCCACTCCGTAGCCCAGACGCACATCCTCAATGACCGTCTTGTCTTCTGAAAGCTTTACCCGGACTGCACAGCCTAAAGTGGCAATCTCCATGGCCTTTCTCTTTCCGTACTTTACATACTGGCCGTACCAGCCCTCATAATCCTCTTTTGCAATGAGAAAGCCCGTACATACCTCTTCTCTGGCTCTTACGGTCCGTCCGGGACCTGTATAAAACTCGCAGATGGGAACGATTCTCTCCCCTTCCGATCCCACTAGGATCACTTTGGCATTTAAGGTCCACATGGTAGAAGCTGAATCTGCAGAAGTAGCTCCATTGCAGATATTTCCGCCGATGGTTCCTGTGTTGCGGATCTGAGGTCCACCCACCATATCCACTGCCTCACCCAGCATGGGGATCAGCTTCTGGATCAGGGGATCATTTGTAATATGGGAAAATGCAGTAGCTGCTCCGATCCAGAGATCTCCGTTTTCCAGAACATTTACTCCCTTAAGCTCCGGAATATTGTGGATAGATACAAGGGCTTTTCCTGCATCCTTTCCCTCTCTTACACGGATCAGTACGTCGGTACCACCGCTGATCACCTCTGCATCCGGCTCATTTACCAGAGCCTGCACAGCATCCTGTACATCCTTTGCCTCGTAAAATGATTTTATATCAAACATGCCTTATTTCTCCTTCCTTCTTAAATAAGTCCCTTTTCTTTAAACGCTGCGATCAGACGCTGGGCTGTCATAGGCGCTGTATTCATATGTACGCCGGTTGCATGAAGGATGGCGTTCCGGATCGCCGGAGCAACCGGAATTGCCGGCGGCTCGCCCAGAGATTTGTTTCCATAAGGGCCTGTAGGATCGTCTAACTGGATAAATTCCACATGAAGCTCCGGAGCATCCATAGCGGTAGGGATCTTGTAATCCAGAAGGTTATTATTTAACGGTTTTCCAGTCTTTTCATCTACTAAAAGCTCCTCAGAAAGTCCAAAACCAAGGCTCATGCTCATACCGCCGTGTACCTGTCCGGCGGCTGTCTTCGGATTGATCAGGATACCGGAGTCATGGACATTGATCACATCCTTTACAGTCACAAGACCCAGAGGCATATCGATTTCCAGATCCACAAAGCAGCAGCCGGAAGCAAAGGTATTGTCCTTGCACTGGTTTGTAACCTCTGCTGTGATATGGATAGAGCGGTCTAAGGAATAGAACGCTGTATCAGCTACTACCGCCACATCAAAGAGTACCGGATCGCCGCCGTTTACAACCACCTGGCTGTCCGCAATGTCTAACATCTCCCAGGTAATTTCCTCCTCTGCATGAAGCCCCAGAACCTGACGTACCTTACCGGCAGCCTCCTTTACAAGATCTGCATAGACCGTCTTTGAAAGATCTGTCACATCATGGTTCAGCATATAGGCAGCATACTCTAAGACCTTCTGACGGAACTCTAAGGCACACTTTTTGCAGGCCATGCCGGATACATAGGTCTGACGGGACGCATAAGCACCTGTATCAAAGGGAGTTACATCCGTATCCTGTGTGGAATTGATATATACCCTGTCTACGCTGATTCCAGTAGTCTCTGCCGCCATCTGGGTGAATACGGTATCTGCTCCCTGTCCGATTTCCGTAGCGCCCATGGAAAGCTGGATGGAACCGTCCTGATTTAAAGTAATGCGGGCAGAAGCAGTTTCCAGAGAAATGGGATAAACGCCTGTTTTGTAAATAAACATCGCCATTCCCACACCTCTTCTCACCGGTCCGTTCTGATTCTTATAGGCCTCTCTCTTTTCGTCCCAGTGAATGTACTCCCGGCCTTTTTTAATGCACTCGGTCAGGCCATATGTATGGAATGTAATACCGTTGGCCGGATCCACAAAGCCTGCATCCAGACAGTTTTTTAAGCGGAATTCACAGGGATCTATACCGACTGCATCTGCCATATCATCTGTCAGACACTCTGCAAACCAATCTGCCTGGGGGATGCCGTATGCTCTCATGGCTCCTGCCGTAGGGGAAGAGGTATAAACGGTCCAGCAGTCTACCTCTGTACCCAGCCGGTCTTTATACAGATCCTTAAATACATTTCCGCAGTTGGCGCAGATAGCGTGACCATGGGAGGCATAGCCGCCGTTATTGGCAAAGGCCTCCAGCCGTCTTGCAAGTACGGTTCCGTCCTTTGTAACAATACCCTTGCACACGCCCTTGATCGCATGGCGGGTACGGGTTCCAGAAATGGTTTCCTCGCGGCTGATCTCCATCCGGACGGCTCTTCCGCCTACACTCATGGAAAGGAAGGCATTTAACGGCTCATAAAGTACATCCTGCTTGTTTCCAAAACCGCCTCCGATATAGGGCTTAATCACGCGAACCTTACCAACTGGGATTCCCAATGCCTGAGCCGTTACACGGCGTACAATATGGGGAAGCTGCGTGGAAGAAACAATGGTCACTTTTCCGTTTGTATCCACATAGGACCAGGAAACGGGAAGCTCAATATGGCAGTGGGAAATCCTTGGAGTATCATATGTTTCATCAATCTCCACCAGATTTTCCTCTCCGTACTCTTCAATGGCTTTCTTTCTTCCCTCTTCAAAAGTAAAATCAGAAGATCCCATGGTCATATGGGAATGAACGACTACGTTGTCCTTTCTGAGATCGGGATGAAGAGGTGTTGCCTCCGGCTTTAATGCCGCTTCTACGGTAACAATGGGTTCGTACTCCTCGTACTCAACCTTGATCAGACGAGCCGCCTGAGCCGCAGCCACTTCATTTTCAGCCACAACTGCCGCAATATCATCCCCATAAAGGCGGACTCTCTGATTTAAAAGCTTTCTGTCACAGATATCCTGATGCTTTAACTCCACGCTCCAGGGATGACCTGCGGTGGGAAACTGGATATCCGGAACATCAAAACAGGTGACGATCTTTACCACCCCCGGCACCTTTAACGCCTCGTCCAGATCAAAGCTCTTTACAAGGCCATTTGCAATGGTGGAATGGACGACTTTTCCATGAAGGATATCTCTGGGTTCCAAATCTGCGGTATACTTGGCTTCACCGGTCACTTTACCGAAAGCGTCCACGCGTGTGATTTCCTGGCCAACAACTTTCATTGTATTTCCTCCTTACTTTACTGTCTGTTTCTGCATCCCGAACGATCGTTCCGATTCTTTCATCCTCGGATAAACGGACAGCTCTCTTTTTATACCAATGCCGCAAGCATGAATTTTTCAGGTAAAAATAACTGTTAAAATCCAACAACGCCCAGCTTATAAACAGGTACAAAAAAAGAGCTGACTACATAAATGTATGTAGTCAACTCTTAAGGTAGTTGGTAGAGACTCTGGGCCAATCCCCAGGATATACATATCAGACAATTTGCTTTATTGAATTATCTATATTATATACCCTTAAAAAAATTTAGTCTATCTGCATTTTTCTCAAATATTTTCTTTATTTTTATGCATTTTTCACAAAAACAACCTAAAAATTTTTGCATTTTATCGTTATATTTTCACAAGAATAACGTCTTATTCCTCTAATGCCTGACGAATATCTTCTATGATATCCTCTGCGTCCTCAATACCGACGCTGAAGCGGATCATGGACGGATCAACGCCTGCCTCTACAAGCTGCTCATTGGTCAGCTGTCTATGCGTATGGCTTGCAGGATGAAGAACGGCTGTGCGGGAATCAGCCACATGGGTTTCAATGGAGCAGAGCTTTAACCGATCCATAAATCTGGCTGCTCCCTCTCTGCCGGATTTTAAGCCAAAGGAAATAACGCCGCAGGTACCATCCGGCATATATTTCTTTGCAAGCTCATAATATTTGTCGCCTTCCAGTCCGGGATAATTTACCCAGGCCACATCCTCTCTGGATTTCAGATAGGAAGCTACCTTATATGCATTTTCACAGTGCCGGGGCATTCTCAGATGAAGGGTCTCAAGGCCTACGTTGATCAGAAAGGCATGCTGGGGAGACTGGATCGATCCAAGGTCACGCATCAGCTGTGCAGTAGCCTTTGTAATATAGGCCATTTTCCCGAATTTTTGCGTATAGATTACACCGTGATAGGACTCATCCGGCTCTGTCAGGCACTTAAACTTATCGTGGTGAGCCTCCCAGTCAAAATTGCCGCTGTCTACGATACAGCCGCCTATGGTCATGGCGTGGCCGTCCATGTACTTGGTGGTACTGTGGGTTACAATATCTGCTCCCCACTCAAAGGGACGACAGTTGATAGGAGTTGCAAATGTATTGTCCACAATCAGGGGAACACCATGGTCATGGGCTGCTTTTGCAAATTTTTCAATATCCAGAACCGTTAATGCAGGGTTGGCAATGGTCTCTGCAAATAATGCCTTTGTATTGGGGCGGAACGCTGCTGCCAGCTCCTCTTCAGTGGCATCCGGGCTTACCAGGGTACATTCCACTCCCATTTTAGGGATCGTAACCGTAAAAAGGTTCGTTGTGCCGCCGTAAATAGCCGCAGAGCTTACCACATGGTCTCCTGCCTGACACAGATTCATCACCGCATAAAAATTAGCCGCCTGGCCTGAGGAAGTAAGCATGGCGCCCACACCGCCCTCCAGCTCGCAGATCTTGGTTGCGACCGCGTCATTGGTGGGGTTTGCCAGTCTTGTATAGAAATATCCGTTTTCTTCCAGATCAAACAGACGTCCCATCTGCTCGCTTGAGGTGTACTTAAAGGTCGTGCTCTGGTAAATAGGCAGCTGTCTTGGTTCGCCGTTTTTCGGCTCCCAGCCACCCTGAATACAGATAGTGTCTAATGAACGCTTTTTTGTCATACTTCTCTTCCTCCTGGGGTCGGTTTCCGTAAAATTTGATACTGTTTGGAACAGCTGCTTTTTATTATAACCCAGGTTGGGTGGGGATTCAACTTGAAATTGTGAGAGTTGTCGTATGGGCGTCCTGCCTCCTGTCTGTCCGGGCTCAGGTTTCCGGCCATAAGAAGATCTAAGGGGCCTGGATTTTTCTAAAAACAAGAGCCACATCAAAAACTCGCTGCGCTCAGACAGGTTTGATGTGGCTCTTAACGAAAAATCCAGCCTCCTAAGACCTTCTAATGACCTCCAAAAATCGCCCGGACAGACAGGAGGCAGGACGCCCCGGCTGGGGATATAATAGCCGATGGGACAAAAATTAATATAATCTCTGATACTGAATGTGTTTAAGCATCTACATAGAGATATACCAATCCTGATAAGATCAGGTAGAACCAGGTGGTTGGGTTGGAGAACCAGGTGGTAAAGAAGGACAGAACCATGTACATGGCGATCTGGGCGTAGATGATGTGGCCTGCGGGGCAGGTGAGTTTTTTCCTGAAACGGACCAGGCCGTAGCAGGCCGCGCCCAGAAGGGTTCCGAAAAAGATCATGCCGAAAACGCCAAAATCGTAGTAGGCATCGTAAAATAAGGTGACCGTCGTCAGTTCCTCTTTTGTTACATATAATGGAAAGTTCACAAGAGACGGAAACAGGAATTTAAGGCCTGTCAGCGCCCATAATGGAAACAGTCCCTTGAGTCCGAAGCTGTGGCGGCCCAGCTGTTCTACCAGGCAGTTGAAGTTGTCGTAATTATTAGCAATGTAGATATAAGGCTGGGTGATGAAAATGGGCATATGGCTGTTTTTCATCTCAAAGATGCCGTTTAAATATTCTACACTGTGGCTTCTTAATACGGTGAGGATCAGGTAGGCCGGGATTAAAAGGACGATCAAAATTCCTGCGTGTATCAGACTGAAGCTTCCGGTCATAGAGATATAGGTGAATACCGCCATGCCTGCTGCAAGGATCAGCTGAAATCTGGATACACATAAAAGCGGGATAGAAAGAGCCACCACATCCAAAACCACTGCCAGCCAAAAGCCTCTGTCTCTTGTAAGTCCTCTTCCCCGTCTGGCTGTCATTACGCTGTAAACCACGGAAAGACTGGGAACCAGTACGCAGGATACGGTAAAGTAATGAACTCCGCTGATGTGGAACTCTGAATAGGCGTGAGGTACGCCGTAAGAAAACATGGGAACAAAGCCCAGTCTCCAGGCCTCAAATAAAAAGGCCAGAAGGGATACTGCAGTGATGACGCTCATGGAAATCAGGATGCGCTTTGCCTGCAGAGGCGATTCCCCGGAGGAAAAAAAGCGGTAAACTGACTGCATGTCCTTTTCCGACCAGCCGTCAAAAAGACGGGTGAGTATCTCAAAGACCGTCCAGAAAAAAACGACAGCCAGAAAAAGGCTGATCCAGGTCATAAGCGCCCAGTCGGTCTGAAGCCTGGAAAGCTTAAAGCAGGAGATTCCCTGTCCGCCCACAAAAAAGAGATAGAACAGTCCCCGAAGATGGATTAGGTTTCCTGTTCTCATATAATCCTTTATATACAGCCACAGAGCTGCTCCTAAGAGCACAAGGCCGGACAGCACATAAATGTGCTGCCAGGCCAGGATAAAACTTACAATGTAACAAATGAGGTAAACTAACATCAGTCGGTCATCTTCTCCATAAATTCTTTCATATAAGCTTCCACTTCTGCCGCTGTAGCAAAGCTCATTGCCTTCTCTGCCACTGCCTGCAGCTCCTTAATGCTAAAGCCTGTTACCAGCTTTCTGGTGCGCAGCACTGCAGAGGCGCTCATACTGAACTCATTTAAGCCAAAGGCAAGCAGCAGCGGAACCATCATGGGATCGCTGGCAGCCTCGCCGCACATTCCTACCATAATGCCTGTTTCCCGTCCGCAGGCAATAATATGGCGGATACTTCTAAGGACAGCCGGATTAAAGGTGGAGTAAAGGTAGGAAATCTTTTTATTTCCGCGGTCTACCGACATGGTATACTGGGTCAGGTCATTAGTTCCGATGCTGAAGAAGTCTGCTTCCTTTGCAAAAATATCAGCGATCAGGGATGCTGCCGCAGTCTCCACCATGATACCTACCTGAATATCCTTCTTATAGGCAATTCCCTTTTCATCCAGTTCCTTTTTGATCTCTTCGATCAGGGCCTTTGCCTCTCTGAATTCATCGATACAGGTTACAAGAGGAATCATGATGCGGATGTTTCCAAATGCACTGGCTCTTAAAAGGGCGCGCAGCTGAGGCTTATAGATATCCTCCTTACGATCCAGGCATAACCGGATAGCACGGTAGCCAAGGAATGGATTTTCATCCTTTTCAAGTCCCATATAAGGAATTTCCTTATCGCCTCCGATATCCAGGGTACGGATGATCACCGGCTTTCCGTTCATAGCGGCAGCTACCTTTTTATAAGCCTCAAACTGCTCCTCCTCTGTAGGCATTGCAGTGCGGTCCATGAATAAGAACTCCGTACGGAACAGACCGATTCCCTCTGCGTCATACTGAAGCACCTTATCAATATCCTCAGGCTTTCCGATATTGGCTACAATCTCAACCTGTACACCATCCTTTGTCACAGAGGGCTGTCCGATATATTTTTCCAGCTCCTTCTTATCCATTAAAAACTGCTCTCTCTTTGCCTCGTAGGCAGCCTTTACCTCTGCCTCCGGATTTACATAAACCTCTCCGGCGCTTCCGTCAAGGACAACCGTGTCTCCATCCTTTACCTTATCTAACAGGCCGTTTACGGCAACTACCGCAGGAATCTCCAGGGCTCTTGCAAGAATTGCACTGTGGGAGGTACGTCCGCCAAGTTCTGTTACAATACCGGTTACATTCGCCGGATTGATGCCTGCTGTCATAGACGGGGTCAGATCCTTTGCCACCAGGATCGTTCCTGCCGGAAGGGCAGATACGTCCACAGACTGAAGTCCCATCAGGGTACGCTGCATACGCACCTTAATGTCCCGCATATCGGTCGCTCTCTGCTGCATCAGCTCATCGCCCATGGACGCGAACATATCTGCATACATATTGCAGACATTTTCAATGGCAAACTCACTGTTTACCTTATCATTCTGAATAGAATTTTCAATCTCCCCTGTCAGCATCGGGTCAGATAAAAGCATCATATGGCCCTGCATGATCTCGGCTTCCTTTTCACCCACACGGGCAGCCAGATCCTCAGCCATTTTTTGGGTTTCAGCAATGGTTGTTTCCAGCGCTCCCTTAAAACGCTGCACCTCTGCCTCTGTATCGTTTACTTCTCTCCTTGTAATGATAAGCTCTGCTTCCTCCACAATCACCGCAGTACCGATGCCGATACCGTCAGAAGCATTTGTTCCCTTATACATATGTATTTCCTCCTTAATATTTTGAAATCCCGGCCCATACCGGTATTTCCTTATTTATACTCACAACCTTTGGTTGCCGTCATCATTCTCCCAGACGGTCGTCCACCAGACGGATAATGGCTTTAAGAGCCTCTTCCTCATCGGAACCATCACAGATAAATTCCACTTCCTCACCGCATTTGACACAGGCTCCAAGAACGCTTAAAACACTCTTTGCATTGGCCGTAACGTTGCGGACCCTGAAGGATATTTTTGATTTAAACTTTAACGCTTCCTTGCACAAAATTCCTGCCGGCCTTAAGTGAAGGCCGGATGGATTTTTAATTATAGTTGCCTCATTTACCATATAACTTCACTCCTGTCTTATCCATAATACACGCTGCTATGACTGCTCGGAAGCAGAGGCGCTTTCTTCCTCTGTCTCTGCCTGGCTTTCCGTTTCCATGCTCTCTTTTGATTCCTCTGTCCGGTCATGGACAATGATCTGAAGAGGATCACAGCTTACCAGCTCATAGGCGGCTCCCAGCTGAAACGTTACTTCTGCCGTATGGGTTCCGGGCTGCATATCGCTTACATCCACCTCTGCCTCCAGGCTTTCCTCGGTCAGCTGATCCAGATCCTCCGCCAGCCCCTTGATGGTAACCGTGATCTGATCCCGGTCAAACTGATAGCTATAGTGGCTGGATGCACCTACCTGGCGGACTGCATCGGCTCCCAGCACAATATCCTTTGTTTCAAGAGGCTCTACCTTGATGGTAACCGTAATCTGACTTTCCTCTCCTGCAAGAGATACTCCGTCCGGCAGATACTGTTTCAGATCAATATTGACCTTGCGGTCTGAATCAGCTCCGTCCATATTCAACTCTGTCTTCGGAATGGTAATGGAATTGATTCCCGCCAGATCGGATTTAAGTCCGACTACTTCCACCGAGTTAATGCTGGACTCAATCCCTGTATAGCGGTATCCTTCTGCCACACGGCCCTCTGTTTCAAAATTCAATCCCAGATTCTTTACCTTGAGAATAGACTGATCATAATCCGCCTCCGTCCGGCTTAAAATAACCCGTTCATCCAGGGCAATCTCCTCGCCATTGGCATCGTAACATTTAATGGGCCTGGTACCGGTAAGATCCTCCGTCGCCCCGCTTAAGTCGATTTCAATCCCCACGCTGCTGATCTGTCCTACCAGAGACTGGGGGCCGCTTACAACGATCTTAGAGGGTGACAAACTGACGCTTCCCTGGCGGTAGCCTTCCTCCGCCTTTCCTACATATTTAGGCGTAAGCTCAAAAGGCTTCTCCTGCAGATCCTCTGTCCTTACACGGATCACTCCCGGCTTGGCCTCTACCGAATCCACACGGTTATTTTTAACCTCTATCTTGACAGGAACTGCACCTGTAGGCTCATACATATCTGCCAGATCAATATAGGCTCTGAAATCTGAAGGAGAAACACCTCCTGCGTCCAGAGTCCGGACCTTGTAGGAAACAGTAACCGTACTCCTGTCGTCTAAAAGCTCATAGGTCTTTTTACTGGAGGTAAGCACAGATTCATTGATCACATCCAGAGACACGATCTGGGTTGCTGTAATATCAGGGTTTGATATATTTACCACAGCCAGCCATACAAAGAAAGCGATGAATACGGAAAGAATTTTCAGTTTTAAATTATTTATCAGCTTTTTTTCCATTGATCAGCCTTCCCTTCCATAACCTAAACCGACTGCCAGACGGTTCGGCTGTTTCCCGGATCCCGGACAGGATCGTTCTGAGGGTTTCCGCGTCAGATACCGTCTGAAGATGTCCTTCCTGAGCAACGGAAACACGTCCCGTTTCCTCTGATACAACAATCGTCAGGCTGTCTGTACTTTCACTAACGCCTACTGCCGCACGGTGGCGTGTTCCCAGAGCCTTGTTGATGGACATATTATCCGACAGAGGCAGGTAGCAGGTAGCTGCTGCTACCCGATTTCCCCGGATCACCACTGCTCCGTCATGAAGAGGGGTATTGTGCTCAAATATATTGATCAGAAGCTGGCTGCTGATCAGTCCGTTGATCTCAATTCCCGTACGCTCAATCTCCTTTAAGGAGGTGCCGCGTTCAATCACCATCAGAGCTCCCGTCTTTACCTTTGCCATTTCAAAGGTGGCGCGGACCAGCTCATTGACCGTACGCTCATTAAATCCGCTTCCTTCTTTACCGGAAGAGTCTACCGGAAGAAAATTGGTAATAATATTCTGGCTTCCCAGCTGCTCCAAAGCCTTTCTGAGTTCCGGCTGAAATACAACTAAAAGAGCCGTTACCGCAATGGCTGTAATATTTTTGATGATCCAGAGAATGGTATCGAGCTTAAACAGCACCACAACCACTGAAAAGGCAAAAATCACCAAAAGGCCTTTTAGAAGAGTCCAGGCTCTGGTGTTTTTGATCCAGACCAAAAGCTCGTAGACAAGAAAAGAAATAATAGCGATCTCCACTATATTTTTGGCTGAGATCCTGGGCAGCAGAGACAGCCAGGATGACAGCTTATCCAGCACTTCCAGAAAAATATCCATCTTCTATCGCCCTCCTCTCACAAATATCATATGTTACGGCTGCCTTGTTCCTCCCGGCTCACGCTCTCTTGCGCTCCGCCTGTGCGTATTGATCTTTTTTACCCGCACATCTGTGGTACTCATAGTCATCTTTGGAACAGCTTTTACATAGTAGTAATAGTCATCGTCCTCAAACTGCACATACTCCGTGCGGGAGTAGTCTACTGAAAAAATAAAGAAATTATACAAAGCCGCCAAAGCCGCCGACACCAGCATCCCCACAACCATTTCAAGAGGTGCTGCCGGCACGCCAAACACAAAATCACCGATAAAGATCACCACAAGCTCTGCTACAGAACCTGTCACAATGGCTGCCAGCCAGGCATAGTCAATGGAAAGGCGGCGGATCAGGTATACCACAAGAATACCTACCGCACAGGTAGCGATCATCACCGTCATGGTCTGATTTAAAAATACGGACCGCACAATCTGGCTGTAGCGCTGTACCATGTCCACGGCGGCTTCTCCTGTGAGAACGCCTGCATTCTGCTTTACATACATGATAAGGTAGTAAAAAAAGATGCCGCAGCCCACAGGGATCACGGAACTTAAGCTTCCTCCCAGTCCTACCAGAAGCGGAACCGCATAAGGGATTTTAAACAGAAATGCCAGCGGCGTAAGAACCATAAGCCAGCTGTCTCCCGGTTTAAAGCCATAATAAAGGATGCCTATTATCATCATCACAAGAACCGCGATCAGCGCCATTTCTACAGACACCGCATACAGATGAACTGCCAAAAATCCCCCTATGAGAAATACCAGCATACAGTTGGGAAGCAGCGTTCCGACCAGGCAGACCATAAAAACCACCAGTGGATTCTTAAGTTTTGCCATATATCCAACAGTAGAATTGATGCTTAAAACAGTGCACAATGTAAACAGAAAGCGGATCAGCGGATGGAGCAGCTGATTATATTTCTGATAAAATCCCTTCAGATGCTCTTTCCAGAGCAGCAGTCCTGTCATATAGCTCTTCCTCCCCGTTTTTCTCTGCCTGTATCCGGCTGGTCTTTTCCATATCGTCTGATCAGATGTTTTAAGCGGGCTGTAAACATCGTCTGGCTCCGTGCGGCTATCTCATAGCGCCGGGAGCTGATCTTCCAGGTAACGGCAAGATATAAAACCAGACCTCCCACATATGCAAACGTCCCGTTTTTAATCCAGCCAAGAACCGTGTCGGGCCCGGCCCCGCCCAAGATCACATCCAATCTGTACATCGCCCAGGTGAAAACGATCAAAAGGAAGCTGAAGGTATAGCCGAAAAAGCCCCTGAACATCTGACCGCCCACATAATCGCTCCTAAAAAAACGGTTTACGGGAAAAATCTTTCTGCCTTCATTCTTTTCAAATATGGCCAGCTCTGTCATATAGCGGATCTTCTCTTCATTCAGCATAGGAACGCTCCTTATTATATGCCCGGAAATGATTTACAGGCACAGGATTCTCAAAATATGTCAATTCAGTATACCACAACTTTTTATATTTTGCGACACTTTAAATGAACTTTTATTTTTGTATGTCCGAAAAGGACAGACAGGTTTCTTTAAAGCAATCGCCCGGAAGCGGCTTATTAATATAGTAACCCTGGATCATATCGCAGCCCATTTCTTTTAAAATATCTGCCTGTTCCTTTGTCTCCACGCCCTCGGCCACCGTACGGATCTTAAGGCTTTTGCAGGCCGCAAATACGCTCTGGGCCACAATTCCCGCCTTTGGATTGTGGAACATATCTGTGACAATGCTTCGGTCTATTTTCAGGATCTTGATCGGGAGATCATAAAGCACATGGATATTGCTGTACTCCGTTCCGAAATCGTCCAGGGAAATACCATAGCCGGCCTCTGTAAATGCTGTGGTAATGGCCTTCAGGCTGATATTGTCTACTGCGCTGATAGTTTCTGTAATCTCAATGGAAATAAGCCTGTGCGGAATACGATAACGGTCTGTAATACCGCAGGTTTCTTCTAATATCCCCGGCTCTAAAATCGTAATTCTGGAATAATTAAGAGAAACAGGAAATCCTTCCCAGCCTTCATCCAGCCACTGGCGCATCAGGCGGCAGCTCTCCTCCAGCACAAAAAGGTCAATATAGCGGATCAGCCCGGCCTTTTCAATTTCCGGCAGAAATTTATCCGGCGTAATTACACCCTTTCTTTCATGTTGATAGCGCACCAGCGCCTCTGCTCCACAGATACGGCCTGTTTTTAAGTCTGCCTTGGGTTGGAAAAAAGCAGTAAACCCGCCTCTTTTTATCGCCTGTTTAAGCTCAGAAAGCATTCGGGCTGCGGCAGGCGTCCTTCCGCCATAGGCCCTGGTACTTCTCTGGTTCATGGCGATCTGCAGTTTTTCCTCCACCTGCTGCTGAAGCTTCATGGGCGCCTGAACCTGAGCTGTCCACACATATTCGCAGAGAATCTGCCCCGGACACAGCGTTTCTGCTTCCATCTGAAACCGCCTGCCTTGTTCCTCAAACCGGTCTTTTGTTACATCTGCAAAACGGATCAGAAAGCCCGCTCCACTGATGCGGTAGCAGTCCGCCCCCTTAAAAATTTCCCGTATCTTCTCTCCCAGCTGTGCTAAAAGCCGGTCGCCTCCTGCATGGCCATAGCGCTGATTATATCCCTTAAAATCCCAGATATGGATCCCTGCTACTCCCATGGATGAATAGATTTCCTGATTTTCGTGGCTCAGGCACCGGATATAGGACTGATAATTTAAAAGCCCGGATTCCCTGTCATGGGTCATAACATAGCTGTATTTTTCCTGCATCAAACGGTACTGGGCCATCTTTCCCACAAAGCCAGACATTTCCCTCAATACTCTGGAACACTGTTCCTTATCCCATACCCCTTCTGCTACAAGCAGGCCTGTAAGGCAGTCTCCCCAGCAGCCAGTCCACAAAAGCGGGAATTGATACGATGTTTCTTCCAGCAGGCCTTCCAGCTCCCCATAGGCAGCTTCCTCCCTCTTTTCTGCTTCAAACACCTGTTCCTGTCCAGATCTTGCACCCAGACATTCCCATAAAAGAGAAGCTTCTTCTGCTGGAATAAAAGAAAGCCTCTGCGCAGCCGCTGCTTCTCCAAAGGCCGGTGGTATAATACCGGTATCCCCAATTTTGAAGCATTCTCTTAAAAGCTCCCAGGAAAGCTCCTGCCTCTCTGCTGTCTCACTCCTCTCCCCATAGACCTTCATCTGGTTTTTGCCCTCATATTTAGCCCGTTCCAGAGCTTTTAAACTCCTGTGATACAGCTGGTCGTATGTAACGGTTTCCTCACAGCTGCAGCAAAGACCTGCCGACCAGCTCATATACAAAAGCTCGTTCCCCGCCTGATACGTCCGGCACAGCAGCCTGCGCAGTCTGCCAGCCTCCTCCCTGATCTCATCTGCTGAGGAGATATCAAAGTAAAAGATGAGAAATACATCCTGCTCCAGCCGTCCTGCCACGGAAAGGGGCGGAAGGCTGCTGCGCAGGATCGTGCTGGCCTGACGGAGAACCTCTTCCTTTTCGCCTCTGGACCAATTTTTTCCTGTTTTTGAAAAATCATCCATATCCAGGATCAGCGTAGCATGAATACCGTTTTTGCTGTTTTTATTTTCCAGTATGCTCTGGATCATAAGGCGGACGGTTGTCTGATCATAAAAACCGCTGACAATATCAGTTCCGGCTTTGTATTCCAGCGCCAGCTCTCTCTTTTTCTGCTCATCAATGTTTCTGGCATAGCCATATAAAAGAAGATCTCCGTCATTCTGCCGCACTGCATGGAAATCCATTCTGGCCCACCGGATCCTTCCTTCCCTGTCCTTTTCCCTGAATTCAAAGGACGGAACTGCCCGTTTTAAAGTGATATCCCGCAAGATCTCTTCTCTGTTATATCTGAGTCCAAACCGCTTCCTGTCATCCTCGCTGGCAATATGGCTGTTGATGTAGCCTAAAAGGAAGGAAAGGCTTCTGTCACTGCTCTCTCTGTTAAGCTTCTCATCCAACCCCCAAAGCTCCTCCAGCCGTTCTCTGGTCAGATTGAAACGGAAGGAAAAAAGAAGTTCCTTCTCTCCCAGAGTTTTATCCGCACTTCCCTTCGAAGCCCGTATAATAGCCGTCGTCAAAAAGGAATCCAGCTCCTTTTGTCCCACCGTAGTTCTGGCAATTCCCGGTTTTGGAGCCATCAGGCTCTTTTCATGTTCTTTATCCAGATTGCGGATCACCCCTGCAAACAGCTCCGGGCGGCCATTTCCATCTCTGTACATCCGCCCTCTGCATAAAAGATGCTTCCATGTGCCGTCTGCTGCCTTCGCCCGGTATACAATGGCATGGCGGTCTGCCCTTCCGTCTGCAATCTCCTGATTACTGTCCAAAAACATTCTTGCGTCATCCGGATGGATCCTGCGTTTCCAAAAGGAAGCTGCATTTTTTACCACCTGCCCGGGAAGCCCAAAGTCCTCCGCCATCTGCCAGGTATAACGAAACTCTCCTGTCTTCAGATTGCCTACAAAGATATAATCGTCAATACTCTCCGACAGGGCGTCTAAAAGCTGGTCTTTATGATAGGAAAAAGCGTTTCCTCTCGTCGCCGCTTCTTTGCTGAGCCGTCTGGCTGCCTGCTTTCCGGATAATATGTGATAATCTCTCTTGCGTATATACATCTGCATATCCGCTACGGAAAGAACGTCGGAAACAGAGAGCCTGTGGCCTCCATTCACAGTCACCAGACCGTAGCTGAAGGTTGCCTCATAATCGATGCCAACGGACTGTCTGCGCTCCTTTAAGCGCGCAAGGATTTCCTCAAGAATACCGGCTGCCTGATCAGAATCCTTATTCTGGAAAACCAGAATGAACTCATCTCCGCTGAGGCGGAAAGCAAAATCAGAAGCCTCTATTCCTTCCTGCATGGTACAGGCCGTAACCTTTAAAAAACGGTCGCCTTCCAGATGGCCATATGTGTCATTGACCCATTTCAATCCATTTAGATCGCAAAGAGCTACCGTACAAAGCCCGTCCTCCTTTAAGGAGGAAAGAACCTCGCTTAGATGATTTTTTCCCGCATTTCGGTTTAAGAGCCCGGTCAGTTCGTCAATAGAGGCCTCAATGGACAGCTGAAGAAAGGAGGTAATATCCACGGAATTCTGTATGTGATACCTGCGCCCGTCCCATTCCTCCAGCCAGTCATAATTGATATAATCACGGCCTGAAGCCTCATTGTGCTCCCGCCAGACAATGGCTTCTCCCAATTCTTTGTCAGCCAGAGCCGGTATTTTGCAGAAAGGACAGGGTTCCTTCATATCCTTTTGCAGAATCTCCCAGCAATATTTCCCCTCCGGCATTTCACAGTTAAAAGCCTCCTTGATATATCCGTTGGTATAAAGAATCTCATGTGTAACAGGGTCTGTAATATAGAGGCTGGACTGCATCCGTTCTATAATCCTCTTTAAAAATTCCGCATCAAATTCATAATCCATACTCCTGCACCCCTCTGCCGTCTATTCTCTCTTTCCTGTCCGGAAAAGAAATGTATTCTGTCATTTATTATATCCGCAGTTCCATGTAATGTAAATAGTGAACCAGACAGATACGCTGTTTATCATTCATAATTGAATACTATATGAAGTAAATATTAATTTTTTATGAATTTGTTTAAAACTCTTGTATTATTTTAAAAATATGCTATTTTTTTATATTGATTCTAATACTGTGATTCTGTATCACAAACAGGATCCAAATATCATGTAAAGAGGTTAGATATGAATACACTGCGAATGCTTCATTATTTTAATTTTGTAATGGCCACTATCTTTGTTGTGTTTTATTTCTATCAGATTGGCTATCTGCTGTTAGGTCTGTGGAAACGGCACACAAAAGAGACAGATGTCTCCCATGCCCTTCACCGCTATGCAGCTGTGATTTCTGCCAGAAATGAGGCAAATGTAATCGGCGGCCTGATCGCAAGCCTGAAGGCCCAGGATTACCCTTCCGAGCTTCTTGATATCTATGTGATCGCCGATAACTGTACCGATAATACGGCTCAGGTAGCCTTAGAGGCAGGCGCCAAGGTATACCGCCGCTTTAACCGCCAGCTGATCGGAAAGGGCTACGCTTTGGATTATCTGTTTAAATGTCTGTCCGCTTCCGGAAAGGATGTTTATGACGGCTACTTTGTATTTGATGCCGATAATTATGTAGATCCCAATTTCGTACGGGAAATGAACAATACATTTGACGGCGGCCACTATGCGGCTCTGACCAGCTACCGCAATTCCAAAAACTTCGGAGCCAACTGGATCTCTGCCGGATATGGACTGTGGTTTCTGCGCGAAGCCCGCTTCCTTAACTTTCCCCGTATGCTTTTGGGAACCAACTGTGCCATTTCCGGCACCGGGTTTCTGGTATCCGGAGAAGTCATCCGTGAAAAGGGAGGCTGGCCCTTCCATCTTCTGACCGAGGATATTGAATTTTCTGTAAACTGCGCCATTGATGGAAAAGTGATCGGCTACTGTGACAAGGCCGTTATCTACGATGAACAGCCCGTAGACTTTAAACAGTCCTGGAGACAGAGACTGCGCTGGTCTAAGGGATTTTATCAGGTTGACTGGCACTACAGCCTGGATCTCATCCGCGGCTGCTTCCGTCCGGGCAGAAAGGGTTTCTCCTGCTATGACATTTTTATGACGGTAGCACCGGGAATGTTTTTTACCCTGGCAGCACTGATCATCAACGTGGTCATGCTGGGCGCCTATCTTACAGAACCCGGCTATATTGCCCGGATGATCGTGGAGGAAAATATCTTCTTTCTTGGAAGGACGCTTGGAATGTTTTATGTGAGCCTTCTGATCTACGGCGCTATCACCATGGCGGTAGAATGGAAACAGATCGCCATGTCTGCGGGCAGGAAGATCCTTTATACCTTCACCTTCCCGATTTTTATGTTTACCTATATTCCGATCTCTGCCGTTGCCCTTGTCAAAAAGGTAGAATGGAAACCCATCTGCCATGGAAATACGGCCGGAGAGCTGATTCCAAACAAGGGACAGGGGCGATAGGATTTCCCCTACAGCACATGGCGGAAAGGACTGATTACGATCCGAAGAAGCGCGTATACAGCCCTTTTTGCCATATCCTGCTCCCTCGGCTCATAATTTTGTCCGTCCTCAGTCCGGCCATCCGGGCTCATGTGGCGGCTTTTTTCTTTTAATGGTCGTGCCTGTTCACGGATAGAGGCGTTTAATTCAGGGCAGTCTACTGCCAGCATCATTTCCGTATTCAGATATACGCTGCGCATATCAAAATTGCAGGATCCTATGATGCTCAATTCCTCTCCTACTGCCAGCGATTTGGTATGCTGCGCCTGGTCTCCCAGATACTCATAAATATGGACTCCAGCCTGGCAGATCTTCTTTTTCTGATTAAGATAATCGGTACATCCAAAGGGGTTGGTGCCGCTTTCTACGGCATTAATCACAATGTCCACTCTGGCGCCCTTTTCACAGACAGAGCGAAGATCCTCATACATCTTTCTGCTGCAGATCATATAGGGAGTCTGTACCAGGATATCTTCTTCCCCTTCCATGGCTGCGATCATCCTTTCCCATACAACAGGCTCCTTATTTTCCGGCTCTGTGGGATTCGTCCACAGTTCAATCCCCCTGGTTTCCATGGTAGCCTTCTCCCAGTCCTCTTTTGAATAAATCCGGTCAAAGGCTTCCGGATACCGCTCTTTCACCCGCTCACAGCACTGCTCCAGCCCGCCTATACCGCCTTTTGCATCAAACTCCTTACAGCAGGGCTGATTCCAAATCTCATGAAAATATGCTTCCAGCGCCTGAAAAGAACTACCTTGTCCCGGCTTCTCTCCATAGACCAACAGATCCCTATCCTCGTTATAGCTTTCCTTATAATATCCCAAAAACCGGTTGTCTGTATTTCTGCCTCCCAAAATATACCCCCAGTCATCTGCGATCAGATACTTGTCGTGCATCCTGTAATTCGTCCTCCAGGGCCTGAACAGATCAATGGGATTATAAAACCGGGCTTCCACCTGCTCATGGGAAACCAGCTGCTTAAAATGACTGCTGTCTGACAGAAAAAACATTCCATTGATTCCGTCTACCAAAATCTGCACCTTCACGCCCCTCTGAGCCGCCTCCCACAAAGCCGCCATTATATCCTGTCCGCTTTCCTCATCTCTGAAATCAAAGGTAGTGAGAATGATCCGTTCTTTAGCAGCCCCGATCAGTCTCAGTCTCCAGATCAGAGCCTCTTTATTATCATCAATACAGAGAATCCGTTCCGGCGTACTAAAGCTATCTCCTTCTGCATCCTCCCCTGGGCCATATCCTGCTTCTTTATGAAACAGCGGCGGGATCACCAGACAAAGGATCACGAATAAAAGCCACAAAAGCAATATCAGAACGGTATATCGAAGCCATTTTTTCATTTGCAGCTTCCCCTTTCATTTTCAGATGTTATAAAAAGAAGTATATCACAGATAAATAAAAATTCTTAAAAATTTTAATAAAAAAATATTACTTTCATTTGAATATTTCATAGAAATATGATATCCTAGTAAAGTTAAACATTTTAGAAAAGGAAGGTTATCAATGGAAAACACAAAGAAAATCACCTGGTACACCCTGGCATTCATGGCCTTTTCTACGGTCTGGGGCTTCGGAAATGTACTCAACGGCTTTGTATACTTTAACGGTATACAGGTTATTTTCAGCTGGATCCTGATGTTCGCACTGTATTTTGTGCCCTATGCCCTTATGGTAGGCGAGCTGGGATCTGCTTTTAAAACTTCCGGCGGCGGCGTCAGCTCCTGGATCCACGAAACGATCAGCCCGAAATTTGCCTACTACGCAGGCTGGACTTACTGGGCCTGCCACGTTACCTATATCGCCAGCAAGGGAAGCGGCGGCTTAAAGGCATTAAGCTGGATGTTCTTCCAGAACGGAACTACTTATGACCAGTTCCCAACCATCTGGATCCAGCTGGCTACACTGGCTGCGCTTTTATTCTTCTGCTGGGTAGCAAGCCGCGGCTTAAACCCATTAAAAAAGCTTGCAACCATTGCCGGAACCAGTATGTTCGTTATGTCCATCCTGTATATCCTGATGATGTTTGCAGCTCCTGCCATCAATCCAAACGGCGGCTATGTTACCATGGAATTCAGCAAGGAGACACTGATCCCTCAGTTTAACCTGGGATACTTTACCTCCTTATCCATCCTGGTATTTGCCGTAGGTGGCTGTGAGAAGATCTCCCCTTATGTAAATAAGGTAAAGGATCCTTCCCGCGGTTTCCCCAAGGGTATGATCGCTCTTGCCATTATGGTTATGGTCTGCGCAATCCTTGGAACCATCGCTATGGGTATGATGTTCGATCCTGCTGTGATCAACGAAAGCTCTGAAAGCTTTAATTCCTATGTATCCAACGGCGCTTACTGGTCCTTCCAGAAACTGGGTGAATACTACCATGTAGGAAACCTGCTGTTAATTATCTATGCAGCCTGCAATGCCATCGGCCAGTTCTCTACTCTGGTTTTAAGTATCGATGCTCCGCTGCGTATGCTTCTTGACAATGAGGATGCAAGACAGTTCGTTCCTACCAAATTGTTAAAGAAGAATCAGCATGGCGCTTATATCAACGGTATCTTTATGGTAGCCGGCCTGTCCGGAAGTATTATTCTGATCCAGTCCTTCGTTCCCGGAGCCGCAGCTGTACTGACACAGTTAAACAAGTTAAACTCTGTCACCATGCCTCTGCGTTACCTGTGGGTATTCGTAGCCTACATCGCTCTGCGCAAGGCAGCAGACAAATTCCATCCGGAATACCGTTTTGTAAAAAATCAGGGCATTGCTCTGACTGCCGGCATCTGGTGCTTCGTTGTCACTGCATTCTGCTGTATCTTTGGTATGTATGTAGAAGGCGATCCGGCATCTACGGCTTTAAACGTGATCACTCCTTTTGTGCTTACTGCTCTTGGCCTGATCCTTCCGATCATCAAGAAAAACGAAAAAGCTGCCGGCTGAAAAAATACCTGAAAAAAGCCCTGTGCATCCGTTCATCCGGATCTCACAGGGCTTTTTCCTTTCAGACTTTCATATCTTCCATTTTTTCGTAATAGCTGTACCTTCTTTTTCCCTTCTTCTTGCTCTCATACAGGGCCGTATCTGCGCATTTGAGCGCTTTTTGATAATCAAAGCCTTCTCCCGATACAAAACAGATACCGGCACTGCAGAAAAGAAAGTCCCCGCAGGAATCATTCAGCCGACTAAACAGCTGATCCATTCTCCTATCCAGGATTTCCTTATTTTCAATGCCTTTTACAAATACAAGAAATTCATCTCCGCCCAGACGTCCAATCAGATCGTGGCTTCGGAAGGTATGGCGCAGCACTTCTGCCAGTGATTTCAATACCTCATCTCCCTTTAAATGGCCAAAGCGGTCATTGACCTGTTTAAAATCATCTAAATCCAGGATCAGCAGCGCTCCCCTTGCAGAATCTTCACCGGTTGTCATAAAATCAGATACCTCTTCTTCAAAGCTGCTCCGGTTGTATACCCTGGTAAGAGGATCACTTTTGGCCGCTGTCTCAGCCGCAAGCTCTCTCCTCTTTTCAGCATCAATATTTTTCAGATACACAAGAGCATACATATTTTCTGTATAATGATCCTGAAATACGTGGATCACCAGCTTCATCCAGCAGAGGCGCTCTTTCACATAGTGGCGGAAGCACAATTCAACCGTATTGGTTCCGCTTTTATACATTTCCTTCATATAGGAAAGATCCATATACGATGCATAAAGCTCCCGATCCTCACAAAAAATCTGATCACTTCTCATCTGCTGCTGAATAATGCTTTCAAAATCCTGTTCCTGATCCTTGCTCTGGACGAATGCCCACAGCCCTGCTGCCTCCATAATATGGCCGCTTTCCACATCTATCTCTGCATGGGCCACAGTTTCCGAAAGAAGAGCCTCATAAAAATCCGTCTTTTTCATATATTCCAGCTCTATGGCACGTTCCTGATCTGCAGGATCCATGAGCACTGCAACTGTATAAACATCCTCCTTTTTATCGCTGAGGTGACGGGTCTTTACCTTAAACCACTCATAGGAACCGGATTTGGTCCGAAAAAGCATCTCGCTGCCTGCCCGATTCCACTTATCCTTAACATCCCGGAACATAGTTTGAAATTCATCTGCAAAATGAGGATGGACAATCTGTTTTCGGATCCAGCATTCCGGAAAATCCTCTTCCCGGATCTTATCTCCCGCGATCATCTGACGCTTCGTATGGAAATAAATGGTTTTCTTATGCTCGTTGTATTCAAAGATCTCGCTCTTAAGACCGCCAGGCAGAAAATCAGGCCGTTCCAGATCGCTGATGATCCGGTGATACCCCTCCAGCCAGACCGTGCTGTTCTCCCTTTTGGCCCGTATCATCATACAGCGTACCGTAACCTCACCTCTGGAAGGATGATTCCATGTATACTCGACCTGTGTAATCTTACCCGTTTCAACCGCACTCTGGATCGCAAGGTTAATATAGTTGTAATATCCGTCATTGATCCTGTTGTACCAGTGGAAATAACATTCTTTTGGCGAAAGAGCCGTTTCCACTCCCATGACCCGAAGCATCACCGGATCTGCATACAGCTCGTAGCACTCTGTTTCAAAATCTGCGCATATCCTCCACAGTCCCAGGCTGGTATGCTCCAGAATGTCTTCATACGTCTCCTCCGTACGCTCTTGTGTACCATCCAGCTTTCCGTCTCTGGCAGCCGGACACCTGAATTTTAACAGCCACTCTCTCCGTTCCTTATAGGCCTTTGAATCCCGGTTCAGATAGGTCTGTTCAAATTCCTCTTTTCTGCAGGGTCTGGCAAAAAGATATCCCTGAAGCACATCCGGACACAGTTCCTTTAAAACAAACAGCTCTTCTTCCGTCTCAACGCCTTCACAGCAGACACGTATCCGGGCGCTGTGAGCCAGCTGTATTACATTATCCAAAAGCCTGTAGTTGTAGGCATTTTTCTGGATACGATTCACAAAACAGCGGTCAATCTTTGTTTCATCAATATCAATGCTTTTTAAATAGCTTAAGCTGGAGTATCCTGTTCCGAAATCATCAATGGCAATCTGGATTCCTTTTCGCTTCCAGTCATAAAAGATCTTATTATAATAGGTATAGTCCTGAAGCTGCATACTTTCCGTCACTTCCAGAGTGAGAGCGTCTCCCGGCAGTCCTTCTTCCCTGAGAATACCTAAAACCTCTTCCTCGATTTCCTTTTGACGAAGCTGCACATAGGATATATTTACGCTGATATGAAAGCTTGGAAGAATCCTGCGCCATAATACGCTCTGTCGGATGGCTGTCCTCAGTACCCATAATCCTACTTCACAGATCAGGCCGCTCTGCTCCAGCAGAGGAATAAACTGATCGGGCCCTACCATCCCGCGTTTTCCTGATTCATAGCGAAGCAGCGCTTCGGCTCCGTACAATCCGTAGTTTTTACTGTCAATCTGGGGCTGATAACAGAGATAAAATCCCCTGCAGCCCTGATCAACAGCTGACTTAAGCTCATCCAAAAGCTCAATCTGATCCAGTTTTTTCTGATAATCTTCGGGAGAGAAGAAAATAAGCATATTTTTTCCCTCTTTTTTTGCCCGGTCAAGGGCATTTTCCGCAAACTGGTATACGGTCCAGCCATCCATGCCCCGGTTAGGGGAATAAGCGGCAGCTCCCGCTGATAAAGTGCACTCTTTTTCCATCTCCTGCCTGACGGTATCGTAAAAGGAGAATACTTCCTTTTTCCCTTTTCCCGGAAGGGTTGCTGCAAAACAGTCTCCATCCAGCCGATACAGCGTAACCGAACAGTCTGCATTTTTTTCCAGACTTTCTGTCATCCGCTTTAAAACATCATTTCCAAAGGGTCTTCCATTTTTTACATTGATATGCTTAAAATTATCAATTCCAAAAACGATAAAATATCCCTTTTCTTTTAAAACAGCAGATTCCAGATCCTCTGTACACTTATCATAATTCCACAATCCGGTCAGACTGTCGATCCTCTGTCCCAGGACAAGCTCATCCATGCTCCCTAAAAGGACTGCCGGCTTTCCTGACTTATCCGCATGCACCGTTGCACGCCAATGAACGCCCACCCGGTTTCCTTCCCTGTCGATCATCCGGCATTCGATATCACAGCCGTTTCTTTTACCCGAACGGACCGCCTCCATATCGTCTTTTATGAGCTTTACATCCCGGTCATAAATAACAGCTTCCCATTCTTTAAACGGGATTCCCTGCTCTCCGGAAAAAGGCAGTGCAAATCTGCGGCAGATCTTATCTGTAAAATACATGCGGTCATCCTGCAGATCACAGGCATAAAGATATCCATTGACGCTTTCATCCAGAAGACGGATGATCTGCATATATATATTCAAATCTTCCCTTATATCCATATGTATCAAATCTCCTTTATTGATACTATGTATTTTATCATCTAACCGGAGATTTGTGTAAAAAATTTCATTCTTTTCAGATCTTCTTCCAGGTCCTCTTCATGGAACTGATGGCCCCCTTCATAACAGCGGTGGACCAGACATTCTGCGGCGCCGTTTAACCCATAGGCTTTTCGTACGATCTCCACCTGTTCCTCTGCATTGACAATGCCCCTTGGGCCGTTTAAGTGATCTGCCCTGCCGGACTGGATCACAAGTGGTCTGGGCGCAATGAGGGACGCAATATCTCCCATATCCAGCGCATTCCAGAGCCCCGGGACATAATTGCAGCTGCAATTTCCATTTAATTCCAGAAGGGAGTCTTTAAATCCATACAGATAACCGCTGATCACTGCATAACGTACACGCTCATCCAATGCAGCCAGATACAGCGTCTGAAGTCCTCCGCCAGAAAAGCCCACGCAGCCCAGATGCTCTGTATTCCATTCTCCCCTCTCTTCCAGATAGTCGATCAGGCGCATCAGATCCCAGGTATTCATTCCTGCCACAGTCATTCCAAGGGGCTCTGCCATATGGGCCAGATAGAAACAGGTTCCGCGCATAAATGCATTTTCCTCATCCTTCTGAAAAGCCAGATCCCTCCGCTCGCCAAAGCCTCTGGCATCGGGACAGACGGCAACATATCCCAGCCGGGCCAGATAGAGGCCGTAATCGTAATGGAAACGGTCAATCGCCTCTGCCACTGCCGGAATCTCACTGCAGCCGGCCACACTGTATTTTCCCGCCCCCTGATGTCCATGGGGAGCAAGGACACAATCGGAATGACGTCCGCTGCCCGGCGGGATCAGCAGATACACCGGCATCCATATATCCGGTTCCACCTGCAAAAGAAGCTTTTCCCTCAGGATTCCTCCGTCCAGCATGACTCGTTCCGCTATTTCAGGGCAGGGGGAGCAGATTTCCATTTTGTCCATTCCCAAAAGCTCCCACAAGCGTTTCTTTTCCTTATTTTTCCATCCCGTCCATTCTTCCACGTTCGTTCCTGAAAAAGCCTCCTGCCTTGCCAGACGGTCATATTTTCGCTTCATCCCGTTTAGGCTGTCATAATAGCGGCTCACTGGCAGGATCCGTTCTCCTGTGTTACTCATCTTCGTCCTCCTTACTGCTATTTTCCCTTATCCTGTCAAAGGCTCTGCGTATATGGAAGGCATTGACCACAAAAAACAGCGGACAGCCGAAAATAAGAAAAATAATGGCCGCCTGGGGCAGAAAGGCAATACTGAATACTGCAGCGATCCCCAGTACAAGATCCTGAAGGATCATGGCAGAGGTTGCCCCCCAGTTTGATGCTGCCATCATGTATGCACTTTTTATGCTTCCCATCCATGTATTTTCAAAGGTTACAAGTACCGGCCACAGCCACAGCATAAGAATCCCGTAAAGAATGGAAAGAAACACGGTAAGAGCCAGCATAAAAAGTCCCGCCGCTCCCTTTGGCTGTACCGGGCCGGAAAGCAGGTACAGATCGGTTCCGATCACCGCACCGGCTAAAAGACTTATAACTCCCAGAGGAAGCGCCTGAAAAAAATTAATCCGGAAGGCTTTAAAAAACATGGAGCACACAGAGCCGCCTTCATCCCTGACAATCCGCAGGGCTGCATAATGGGCGGCTGCCAAAGCAGGTCCTGCCGTTATAACCGGCAGGCTGCAGAGGAGCCAGAGTACGTGAAGGATGATCATGTCTCCCAGTTTCATTAAAAACGTTATAAATGGTCCGTCATATCGCAGCATATTTTCCTACCTCACCATTCTCTGAAGCTGTTCCATCTGATAAAATTCTCCTTTTTTTGCCATCAGCTCCTGATAGCTTCCCTGTTCCCTGATCCTTCCCTGTCCGATGACAAGGATCCTGTCGGCTCCGCGCACGGTAGAAAGGCGGTGAGCCACAATAAAGGTAGTCCTTCCCTTTGTGAGGCGTTCTAAGGCCTCCTGGATCTCCGACTCAGAGATGCTGTCCAGAGCCGACGTAGCCTCATCCAGAATAATGACCTGAGGATTGCGGATCAGCGCCCTTGCAATGGAAATCCTCTGGCGCTGGCCCCCGCTTAAATTGGCTCCATGCTCTTCGATCATGGTGTCAAGCCCCTGGGGCAGCCTTTTTACCACCTCGGACAGATTGGCTGCTTCTACCGCCTGCGCGATCTGTTCCTCGCTCACATGTTCCAGACCATAGGTAATATTTTCCCGCACCGTTCCGGTAAACAGTACCGGCGTTTGGGGCACCACGGACAGAAAACGGCGGTAGGTTCTTAAATTCAGGCCTTTCATGTCTTTCCCGTCTAACATAAGCTGTCCCCCAGAAGGCAGGATAAAACCAATGAGCATATTTAAAATAGTTGTCTTTCCAGAGCCCGACTCGCCTACCAAAGCAATGGTTTCACCCTGTTTTACCGTAAAATCCAATCCGTGGAGCACTTCTTTGCTGCTGCCCGGATAGGAAAAACTTACCTGTTTAAAAGCGTATTCTCCTCTTAGGGAAAGCAGCTCTTCCTTTCCTTCATTTTCCTCTATCTCATCCGAGGACAGCACCTCCCCGATGGAGGAAACGGATTCCAATCCCTTTGTAAGAATAGGAAGCAGATTGATCAGAGCAGAAAACTGATTCACTACCGTCGTAAAGCTGGACTGATAAAAGGTCACATCCCCCACCTTTATGAGACCAGACATAGCCATAAAACCAGAAACCGCCAGACATACCACCTGAAATACCTGAAATACCACCCAGCTTACGGCCCCAAAGTGGGCCTGCACCATATCCAGCCGGTAGCCCCGGTTGGCTGTTTCTTCAAGGAGGGCGCTGATCCTGGCCGCTTCCTTATCCTCCAGGGCATGAGCCCTGGCGACAGGGACCATTTCTACCATCTCCATCACCCTTGCGCTGGTTTCCTCCATTCCCTGACGGAAGGAGCGGTTTTCCCTGTGGATCTTGGCTCTGAATGCCACTACCGCTCCGGCAGCCACCGGAGCAACCAGAATAAAAAACACAAGGATGAGCCTGTTTTTTACGGCTGTGATAGACAGTGTGATAACGAGATTCATCACAATATTAAGCAGATTGACAAAAAGCTGGGATGACAGGGTTTCCACCGCCTCCACATCACGCATGATCTTTGACTGAAGGCGTCCCGACTGACTGCCCGTATGATAAGGAATGGACAGCTCCTGGAGTTTTCTTACCAGAGCCGCCCGAAGTCCGGCTTCCGTATTTCGGATCACACGACTTTTCAGCTGATTGTGGATCCAGTTTGCAGGCAGATGGATGCTCAAAAGCCCCAGCCAGATTCCCACATTAATAAAAATTGCCCTGCTCCCGGCTTCTCCTCCCTCGATCACCCCATTGACTACATTTGCGATCAAAAGAGGGGAAAGGAGGGCCGGGGAATGTTTCAGCAGGAAAAAGAGAGTGGAGAGAAGAAATTTGTGATACTGTCCCCTGTAGAATTCCAGAAGCACCCGTACAGAGTGCTTCCCATGCTTTTGATAACAGGCTGCAAAGCGGCGCTCCATCTCCTGATACCGGTCCATTTTACTGCTCCTCCTTCTCCTCTGCCAGAAGGCTGCTGTATGGCTCTCCCAATGCCCGAAGGCCCTCTGCAAGGAATCCGGCCATCATAACGGCCCCTTCATATTTTAAATGGGTATTGTCCTTTGGCCACACAAACAGCGGACGAGACCACAGTTCCCCCACCTGTGCCAGATACTGTTCTGTCACAGTAGTAAGATCCACAACCGGAACGCCTGCTTCCTTTGCCGCCTCTTTCATCGCCCTGGGATAGGCACCGTGGCTTCCCGGTTTAAAAGTTCCGTTTTCATCAAACAGACGTCTGGCAATGGGGGTAATAAATACGGCCTTTGCACCGCAGGCCTTTGCTGTCTCTGCAAACATCCGAAGATTTTCCTTAAAATCCGTATCCGGATCGGTGTGACGCGCTTCATCTGCTTTTGAATCATTGTGACCGAACTGGACGAACAGATAATCCCCCTTCTTAAGTTCCTTCTCAATGGCGGCAAGCCGTCCCTCTGCAATAAAGGACCTGGTGCTGCGGCCGTTTTTTGCAAAGCTTATTACCTGGATATTATCCTTCAGATACAGCGGAAGAGCCTGGCTCATACCGGTCTGGGGATATGTATTGATCTTATTAAATGCTACGGTGCTGTCTCCAGCATATAAAATTCGTTCCATTGTTATACACTCCTGTCATTGCTCCTGTAAAGCGTTTTCCTTTTTTTAATCCCTCTGAACAAAGGGATGTAACGTGATCCAAAACGCCGACAACGGTTCCATTGATATAGAAAGACCGCTTAAGCCCTTCTGTGACTATTTTAAGGTAAACATGGCTGCTTCCCGGCTCGAAATCCTGCTCCAGACAGCGGACATAGGCATTGTCCACATATTCTCTGACAAACAGGCAGCGATCCTTTATGCCAAATTTTATAAATGTGTTTTCATCATAATATAAGGTAAGTCCGGCGTCCCGGTATCCATCCTCATCCGGAGCCCACATTTCATATTCGCAGGTAAAGTTAAAATCCGGCTGGCGTTTTACCAGAAGGCTGACGCAGCTTCTGTCATTTAAGTCCTTTCCTTCTCCTCGGATACGAAGGATTCCTTCGGGAGAAACGAAGCTACGCTCTCTGTCAATGGTTCTTGGACAGAGCCAGCCTTCATAAGGAAGCTTAACCGGATCCGGTTTCTGCAATCCATTAAGAGGAAGCTTTGCCATATAAGAGGGGCCTTTTCTCTGATTTACCAGCGGCCAGCCATCGGGTGTCCAGGTAATCTCATCCAGACACGTTTCTCTTCCCAAAATTCCCCATTTTCCGTCCAGATACCGCGAACAGAGATATACCATATACCAGCGTCCGTCTGGAGTACTGACCGGTTTTCCATGGCCGCAGCACTGGATGGCTGCAGCCGGATCCTTCTGGGTCATGATCGGGTTATAGGGACAGTCCTCATAGGGGCCCATAAGCTGCCGGGAGCGGGCCACCGTAATTTTGTGTCCGATCCCGGTTCCACCCTCAGCCAGGAAACAGTAATACCAGCCGTCCTTTTTCAAAATATGAGGCCCCTCAGGCCCATGCTTATCCCAGCCATACCAGATCAGCTCCGGTTCTGAAAGACATTCTTTCCCGTCCTCAGAGATCTCCATGATGCGTGCTCCGCGGTTAAGAAGCATATAGGTGCGCCCGTCCTCATCATGGAAAATGGAGGGATCGATTCCTAAAACTTTGTGGATCACCGGTTTCTCATAAGGGCCTTCCGGCTTTCTGGAACGGGCCACAAACTGGGTTTGGATACAATCCGCGTCATCATTCATCCGAAGGGTGGCACAGACGGTAAACCAGCCGTCATGATAGCTGATATCCGGCGCCCAGAAGCCTCTTCCGCCCTCTAACGGCCCCAGATACTTCCTGGCCCAGTCCGGATCCGCCGCCACATATCCAATGGTTTCCCAGTGGACCAGATCTCTGGAATGGGACACCGGAATTCCCGGAAAAAAGATAAAGCTGGAATTAACCATGTAGTAGTCTTCTCCCACACGCACAATGCTGGGATCTGGGTACATCCCCCGGACCACCGGATTGCGGTAGCAGGCTTCATGGGAAAAGCCGCAGACGGAAGCAATCCAGGCTTCCATTTCCTCTGCCGCCAGATCGCCCGGATGCTCCTTGGCCTGGATATGAGCCAGATCAAAGGGCGTTACCAGATCTGCATTGGCCCAGGTCAGATCCAGCCCTCCCGCTTCTGTAAGGAAACGCACCAGCTCAAGATTTTTGCTTCTTACCGCATAATGAAGGAGGCTGTTCCCTTTCTCATCACAGGTTTCCAAATGGAAGGTATGGCCTGCCAGCTGCTTTACTTTGTCCAGATCGCCCAAAAGAGCCGCCTGAAAGGCCTCCTCAGCGATCTTTTTTGTGGCTGATGTGTATGTAATCATATTCTCCCCATCCTCCTGATGCGATATTGTTCCGATTGCAGGCCCACAGGCAGAGCTTGGCCCCTGTCCAGGTTCCCTTTGCCAGATGGAAGGAAGGGCCGAAGGGAAGGAAGGTGCTGCCGTCGTCAGAAACAGAAAAGAAAAACATTTTGTCTTCACCAAGCTCCATGCGCAGCCACAGGGCTTTATCCTGATTCCACTCCTTTGAAGCAGCCAGTCCCTCCATCGCCTGGCCTTCAAACTCTTTTCCTGTGACAAAGCCTTCGTAAAGGCGCAGCCAAAGCCTTTCGTTTTCCCGTTCCAGACCGCAGAACGCATAGTGATGGCCCGTCATGCCCAAAACGGCCATATCGCCGTCACAGCCCTCTGTCCCGTCGCCGCCAGACAGCTTAAGCTTTACTTCTGCCGTAAATGCATTGGACTGAGGGATCTGGGTCATCACGTTGGGAGCATACCATAAAAGATTCTCACGCTCTGGATTTGCCAGACAGGCCAGCTTAAGGCTTCCCTTTTTTGCTTCCTGCGCAAAAAAAGCTTCTCTGGGGTTGGACTGCCACTGCCACTGCAGGCCCGGACGTCCGGTTTCAAATTCATCTGAGTCCGCAATCCTGTAAGCAGGCTGTCCTGCTTTAGGCAGCTCCCACTCCTCTACCGGCTCTCCGATCATATCGCCGTTTGTTTCACAGCCGATAAAGGGCCAGCCATCCTGGAAGCACATAGGCTGCAGATGGACAATGCGTCCTAACTCTCCTACGTCCTGAAAATGGATAAACCAGCTGCTTCCTTCCGGCGTGTCCACCCATGCGCCCTGATGAGGCCCATTGACGGCTGTATTCCCTTGGTGCATTACAATCCTGTACTCATAAGGCCCCCAGATCTTCTTTGCCCGCAGAGCAGACTGCCAGCCAGTGGCAACACCTCCGGAAGGCATCAGTACATAATACCAACCATCCTTTTTATACAGTTTTGGCCCTTCGCTGGTAGGCGCAAGCTGAGTGCCGTCAAAAATCACCTTTGGCTCTCCCTTTAACCGGGTACATTCCTGATCCATTTCCACCAGAGCCAGACGGTGCTTAATCCCGCAGCGGCTTCTTGCATAAGCAAAGATCATATAGGCTCTTCCGTCCTCATCCCAAAACGGGCACGGATCAATCCAGCCTCTGGATTCACAGAGGCGGTTCAGTGTAAATATTCCCTTCGGATCTTTGGAGCGCGCCACAAAAATCCCCTCATCCGGCAGTGGAATAAATACAAAAAACTCTCCCTTATGATACCGGATGGATGGCGCCCAGGTTCCCGAACCATGAGCCGGCCGGTCATATTTCTCAAAAGGCAGAGCCGGTACGCAGTAATTGATGATCTCCCAATGAACCAGATCCCTGGAATGAAGGAGAGGCACCCCCGGAAGATATGTAAACGAAGATGCCACCATGTAATAATCTTCCCCGACCCGGATTGCATCCGGATCGGAGTAGTCTGCATATAAAATTGGATTTTGATACGTTCCAGTGTTCATACATTTCTCCTCCCTGCGTCTGTCACTCTTTGACAGCGCCGATATTCACGCCGGAAATAAAATACTTCTGGCAGAATGGATAGATGATCACAAAAGGAAGAATGGCTACAATAACTGCCGCATTCTTGATCGTGTTCTCCGTTGCGCTTCCCACTGCAGAGGGAAGGTCGCTTCCTAAGATCAGGGAGCGCAGCTTCATCTGGAAATTATACAGGTTTTCATTTGTAATGTAAAGTTTATAATTGGTGTAATCATTCCAGTACTGAACCGCAAACATCAGTCCGATGGCTGTTAAAGCA
This sequence comes from Enterocloster sp. HCN-30185, assembly GCF_037890305.1. Taxonomy (NCBI): domain Bacteria; kingdom Bacillati; phylum Bacillota; class Clostridia; order Lachnospirales; family Lachnospiraceae; genus Enterocloster; species Enterocloster sp. HCN-30185. The sequence continues at coordinate 272,584 of NZ_JBBKBT010000002.1, read as the reverse complement.
GCCTTGGATAAGGGAAGGACGATCTTAAAGAAAGTTCCCATAGGAGAACAGCCGTCAATCTCAGCAGACTCAAACAGGCTGGCCGGAATTCCTTCAAAGAAGTTTCTCATCAGAACCAGATTGTATACATTGATCGCAGGAAGCAGAATTACAACCCAGAGCGTATTCGTCAGGCCGAGAGCCTTCATAACCAGATAGGTAGGGATCATACCGCCGTTAAAGATCATAGTAAATAAAAGGAAATTTGCCAGCAGCTTGCGTCCCGGCATCTTCCACTGGATCAGCACATAAGCGCCCAGTGTGGAAATGGCAAGTCCTGCGAAGGTTCCCGCAATGGTAGTCACACAGGAAATCAGAAACGGCTGGAACAGGGTAGGATTGGTAAATACGGAAATATATCCGTCCAGTCCAAACTGCTGAGGCAGAAGACGCATTCCATAAGCGGTCTTTAAATCAAAAGAATCCACCAGAACCTTATAAATGGGAATCAGCATGATCAAACTGATCATTACAAACAGGATGACTGAAATTATATCAAAAACAGTCCTTCTTTTCGTTCTCATAATTTTTATTCCTCCTATACAATGCCTCTGCCGCGGACCTTATAGCTTGCCCGGTTGCACAGCAGCACCAGAATACAGCCTACAACAGACGCTGTCACACTGACTGCCGTGGTATAACCAAAATCAGGAAGCGCTCCTGAGTTAAAGGTCTGGGTATAGATATAGGTCTGAAGTACGTCTGCCTTCTGGATCACCGCGTCATTCTGCAGTACAAATACAGACTCGAACAGATTCATAACCTTTGCAAGATTCAAGATCAAAACAGTAATAATGGTATTAGCAAGGGCGGGAAGCGTAATGTATCGGATCTGATTCCAGCGGTTTGCCCCGTCCATGGAAGCTGCCTCATAAAGCTCCGGATTGATGCCGGATAAGGTAGCCATGAAAATGATCGTTCCCCAGCCCGTATCCTTCCAGATATTGATCGCATAGAACATACTTCTCCACCACTCTTTATCTCCCAGAAAATAGATTCCCTCATCAATAATCCCCAGCTTGATCAAGATTGAATTTACCAGTCCTGCATCACCGGGAGAAAGGATCAGGGTGAATACAGAGGCAGTCACAACCCATGACATAAAATGGGGCAGATACACGATGGTCTGCGTTACCTTTTTAAACTTCATAAACCGCAGCTCGTTGAGCAGAATGGAGATCAGCACGGCCATAAACGTATTCAGAAGAAGCTTTACTACGCTTAACAGGATCGTATTTCCAAACGCGCTCCAGAAGCCCGGCATGGAAAACATACGCTCAAAGTTTGCCAGACCGATAAATTCCGGCGCCTTAATGCCCTTATAGGAAAACAGGGAATAACGGATTCCCAGCATTGGCAGATAGTGAAATACGACTGCAAAAATAAATACAGGGATAAACATAATATAGAAGCTTCTGTAATAATAGATCTGCTGCTTCAGAGATTTTTTATGCACCGTTCCCGTTCCCGGGTTTGATGTTTCTTTTTTCATTCTATTTTCCTCCCATTTCTCTTTTGTTTACCTGGATGACTCTGCTTCCGCCAGGCGGTTAAGGGAATCCACGATCATATTAGACCACTTTACACCGTGCTCCTTTTCAAACCTCTGGTATGCCTCCTCTACCGGCATTCCCTGAACGACTACATCTGCCACAATGGAACGCTTTAAGGTTGTCAGATCGCCGTTATAGGTAGCCATTTCCGTTGTGGAGGGAACCATAAGGGACTGTTTGCAGTTTTCATTAAATATCTCCTGTGAACGCTTGGCAGCCGGAGCAACGGAGTCAATACCGGGATCATTTTCCCACTCTACAATGGAAAGCGTCGGATCCATATGTCCCTTTGTGTACTGGGTTCCCGGCTTATCCATACTTTCCAGACCATGGAACTGGCCTTGCTCATAGGTGTTTCCGCAGACCGTCTCAGCCTGAACAGACCAGTGCACGCCCTCTACGCCATATGTCCAGAGCGTCTGCATATCGCCGCCGTCCATCATGGATTCAATAAAATATTTGTACACTGCCTCCGGATATTTACAGGAATTGGTAATACACCAGACAGCCGGCGTTCTCTCTATATAATTTCCCAGCTCCTTGATCGGCGGAAGGGGAACCAGCTCGTCATCCAGTCCATTCTTTGCCAGATTGCTCCGCAGGTTTTCCGCCCAGGTTCCGGACCAGTAGGTAAATACGCCGCAGCGGTCTTCGTAAAACTTGTTGCGCACATCGCTGGTGCCGTTGGTCAGCGTTTCCTTATCAACATATCCGTTTACATAAGCATCCCTTAAACGAAGCAGAGAATCCTTGAAATCCTGCTCCATAAAGCCGTCATACCACATTCCATTCTCATCCTTTGTAAAGGAAGGATAGGAATTCTGATAAAATTCCGGCAGGTAGTTGGTATAAGGAGATTCCTCACCCATAAAGCCGGCTGCGGAAAGAGCGTATGTATCGCCGTTCACACCGTTTCCGTCCGGATCTCCCTCTGTAAATGCTTTTAACATATTCATGTATTCGTCATAGTTTGTCGGCACTTCCAGATTACAGTTGTCCAGCCACTTCTTTTTTACATAGGTAATACATCCGCCGCCGCGGTTTACAGGAAGTCCGTAAAGCCGTCCGCCGATGCGCATTCCGTCAATGACATCTTCTCCTGTCAGCCGCCCGGATTTCTTTAAATCAGAATTTTCATACGTCTCTGTCAAATCCCACAGAGCACCTTCCTCCGCATAGCCGCTGTAATAGGTAGAACTTAACAGGATCACATCCGGCCAGTTTTTAACGCCAGAAGCGAATGTCTGTCCTACTACGTCGTAATAAGCGCTGTGATCCGGCTGGATAAATTCAATATCAATCCCTGTCAGCTCTTCCCAGCGCGCCTCAAAGGCATCGCGTCCATTCCGTTTCGTAAAAACCGTACCGTCTGTCATAACCGTAATTTTTTCCGGTTTGATCAGTTCTCCGTCTGCTGTGTACTTCTCCACATTTTCAGGTGCTGTCACGCCATTCTGACCACAGCCGCCAAGCAGAGACGCTGCCATGACCGCTGCAGCGAAGGCTGCGGTACACCTAACCCTTTTGTTCATGGTTTTCCCTCCATATCATAGATTTCGTATGCTGATTTCACCACACGTTTTTATGTGTCTACAAAATTATCACTCTTCCTGCTCCATATCAACTGTTAAAATTTCATTTCATTGTGCATTTTTCATGAAATTCTTTGTTTTTATGTCTATTTCTTTTTCTTTATAGCATTCAAAGTTTTTTCACGTTTCCATTAAGATCTGGACTGCAAAACATACATTTTTTACGGATAACATACATTTTTCTCTTTTTCAGTTGATTCTCTCCCGTTCTTATATTATAATGGCACCTATAAAAACACAAAAAAACATATCCTTTAAAAACAGGCTTGCACTGTCATACAGTTTTATTCTGGCCCTGATGCTGATCAGCGCAGCTATTTTTTATCATACATCCTACCATCATTTAAAAAAAGGGCTCCATTCCCAGACAGTCAGCGTACTCTCATCCTCTGTCCGTCAGATGGATGATCTTTTAAAACAGATCCATACTGCCAGCCTGCAGCTTTCTTCCAGTTCTTCTTTTAAAGCCCTGGCCGATTCTGAGAATATGGAAACGGAATCCTTTTCTTACTCCGCATGGAGGGTTCAAGAGCAGCTTAAACTGATTCTCCCTTCAAAGGAGCTGAATACAGGCGGACAGCTGTTTATCTATCTGAAAAACAGCGGATATATCTTATCCTCCAACTTCTTTTCCGAACTGGAGCTTGCCAGAAAGCATGATTCCCGCTACACATTTTCCGTCGACTTAATGTCCCCGTCTGCATGGAGAACATTTATTCCGGTCAATGAAGGAGATAGCTTTCTCTATATCTGCCCTGTAAGCAGCTCTCTTATTTCCATAAATGGAACGGTAAACAGCGTCCTCTGCTTTATGGTTGATCGAAACAGCATGGAACGCCTTTTTCCTGAAATCCGCCTGTCAGACGACTATCAGATCTGTGCATTGGATAAAGATGGCAGCCCTTGTTTTTCCATCCGCGGCTCTGCCTCTCCTGAGATTGACCTGCAGCTTCTTTTCGGTCTTTCCTATTCGGATAAAACGGCTGATTTTAAAGACAAGGGGCGTTCCATAAGCGCAGTACAGACAGTATCGGACTATAACGGCTGGAACTGGTATCTCATTCAGCCCTCTTCTACCCTTTATTATTCTGCTGAAAACTACCAGCGGCTTTCGATTGTACTGATCATTCTGACCGTACTGTTAGAAAGTGGCTTTATCGTCCTTTTAACGGCTTATAACAGCAGATCCGTTGCCGATCTGAGCAGTGAACTGGAAAATCAGCATCATCTGGCTTCTGCCCTGACTACTATGGTAGAACAGGCAAAGCCTCTTGTATCGGAATCCTATATCCGTAAAGTGATGGAGGGTAATATTACAACGAATGAACAGATGGAGCGGATCACCTCTGAACTGGGCTTAAAACGGGAAGGATGCCGCTATCAGGTTCTTTATATAGGGGCAGCTCCCCGCCATGCCCATAACCTGGATGCAGAAGCCCTAAAGCTGTGTATTGAAAACCATGATATCCTGGTACAGGAAGCGCTGAAGCGCTACTTTCCCGACACCGGACATATCTATAAACCCGGCGATGCTGCCTTTGCCTGTTTAATTGCCGTTCCCTCCGCTCGTTCGGACAATGAAAATACCGAACAGAATATACAGATATTCCGTTCGGTCCATCAGGAGCTTTTAAAGCTTTATGATATTGAGATCAGGGGCGGTCTGGGAAATATCTGTGAAGTAGTTCCCTATATCTGGAAATCATACCAGGAAGCCCACAACGCATGGTCCATGACTACCGATCAGCGCTGTATCATCAGCAGCCTGCGTCTTGATTCCTCCACCGATACATACTATTTTCCTGAAAGTCTTGCCGTACAGCTAAGCGGCTTTATTTCTACCGGAAGCAGTTCTCAGACAGAAGCTCTTTTTTCCTGTTTAAAGGAAGAAAACCTGGAGAAACGCACCCTTTCCTTTACACAGCTTCGCTGGCTTGTTTCCGATATAAGAACGGTTCTTTTCAGAAAACGCCTGTCTGTTGACCCATCCTTAACAGATGCTCCGGAACGAAAGGAGCTGTTGGATCTGATCGACCGTCAGTTTGAAAATGAGATCAGCCTGGATTCCCTGCAGTCCATCGCACTGCAGCTGTGCAGCTTTTATGGCTCTTGCGGCGACTCCAATGAACTGATCCAGAAAATCCAGAATTATCTGAATCGTAATTATATGGACTCCTCCTTATCTCTTTCTAAAATCTCTGAGGAATTCCATATTTCGGAAAATTACTTCAGCTTTCTTTTTAAAAAAGAAGTTTCTGAAAATTTTTCCGTATATCTGGAAAAACTGCGGATGGCAAAGGCAAAGGAACTGGTACTGGAATCCTCGATTTCCATTTCTGAGCTGTACCAGTATACGGGCTACAACAATGCGGCTTCCTTCCGCCGGGCATTTAAGAAAAAATTCGGCGTATCACCAAAAGAAATGCGTGAAAAAGCAGCCTCCGGTCTATAAAGCGCCCTTTCCCAAAAACTCTGCTCTTTCTCCCAGCTCTTCTTCAATCCTTAAAAGACGGTTGTATTTTGCCACCCGTTCGCTCCGGCTGGGAGCCCCTGTTTTGATCTGTCCCGTATTCAGGGCAACTGCCAGATCGGCGATCGCCGTATCCTCCGTTTCTCCGGAGCGGTGGGAAATAACCGCCGTGTACCCGGACCGGCGGGCCAGTCGGACCGCTTCCAGCGTTTCTGAAATCGTTCCGATCTGATTGGGCTTGATCAAAATGGAATTACCGCATCCCCATCCAATACCCTTTTTCAGCCGCTTTGTATTGGTAACAAAAAGATCATCGCCTACCAGCTGGATCCTGTTTCCCAGTTTCTTTGTCATATACTTCCATCCTTCCCAGTCCTCTTCATCAAGACCATCCTCAATGGAATATATGGGATACGTTTCACACAATTTCTTCCAGTGCTCTGTCAGCTCTGAAGAGGTAAACTTTTTTCCGCACTTGGGAAGAATATATTCTCCCGTCCTTTCCCCTTTCCATTCGCTGGCCGCCGCATCCAAAGCAAGCACAAAATCCCTTCCCGGCTCGTATCCGGCCCGTTTTACCGCCTCTAAAATACAGAGGATTGCTTCCTCATCGCTTTCAAGATCCGGAGCAAATCCCCCTTCGTCGCCTACAGCAGTAGCCAGCCCCTTTTCTCTTAAGAATGCGGCTAAGGCATGAAACACCTCCGCGCACCAGCGCAGTCCTTCCCTGAAGCTTTCTGCTCCTGCGGGCATGATCATAAATTCCTGTACGTCAACCGTATTTGCCGCATGGGCTCCTCCGTTTATAATATTCATCATGGGAAGCGGCATGCAGCCCGCATTGACGCCTCCCAGAAAACGGTACAGCGGAAGTCCCAGGGCATTGGCCGCTGCCGCTGCACTGGCCATAGATACCGCCAAAATGGCATTGGCTCCCAGCTTTGACCGGTCTGCTGTGCCGTCTGCCTTGATCATGGCATGATCCACCTCATAAATATTACAGGGATCCATCCCCCGCAATATTGCATGGATATCTGTACGGATATGTTCTGCTGCCTTTAAAACACCTTTTCCGCCAAATCGGTCCAGATCGTGATCCCGCAGCTCCAATGCTTCAAATTCTCCGGTGGAAGCGCCGCTGGGAGCTGTTCCCCGGCCCATAGTCCCGTCTGTCAGATGGACCTCTGCTTCTACCGTAGGATTTCCCCTGGAATCCAGAATTTCTCTTCCTGTAACAGATGCGATTTCCAAACGTTTCATATTCCTTTTCCTTTCCCACAGTCTATTTTACCGGATTTTTGTCTTTTATTTATCATTCTATTGCATTTTTCACAATAACAGGGTACAATATCTACACAAAATTTTTCTGATATAAAAAATATTTTTGTATTTCAACAGATCTGGGAGGTATGGTACCGTGAATTTTTACAAAAATGCAAAAAACTATCTTATTTTTTCTGCCGGTGTGTTGATCAGCTCCCTGGGGATCGGTTTTATCACCAGAGCCGGTCTTGGGACTTCTCCCATATCCGGCATACCTTTTATCCTGAGCCTGGTTACGGCTCCCTCCATGGGTGTCTATACCTTCTGTTTTAATATGCTCTTTGTACTGGGAGAAGCACTGATCCGCCGCAGGTTTTCCTTTATGCAGGCGATGCAGATCCCGGCTGCCCTGCTGTTTTCCCTCTGCATTGATGCCGCTCTCTTTATCATCCCCACACAATATGGAGGAGCCTATATAAATTCCATCATCTATCTGGCAATCGGCTGCATTGTCATGGCCTTTGGCATCTCTCTGGAAATACGGGCCAATGTGATCATGCTTCCCGGAGAAGCTCTGGTACGGGCTATTTCCCAAAGGTTCAGATATCCCTTTGGAAATGTAAAGGTGATCTTTGACAGCACCCTTACCCTTATAGCCGTGGTTCTTGCCTTCCTTTTCTTTCACCGGTTGAACGGTGTACGGGAAGGAACCGTCTTTTCCGCCCTGGCAACGGGACAGATTGTCACATTTTTCTCTTTCCTGCAGAAAAAATTTACCATTTAAAAAATTCCCATCATCCCGCCGATCCAGTACACGGCTCCTAACGCCCAGCTTGCAAGAACCCCGTAGAGGATCACCGGGCCTGCAATGGTAAAAATCTTGCATCCCACGCCAAATACTTCTCCCTCTGCGTGAAACTCAATAGCCGGGGCCGCCACAGAATTGGCAAATCCGGTGATGGGAACAAGAGCGCCGGCTCCTCCAAAGGTTACCAGTTTGGGATAAATATTAAAGCCTGTGAGGAGAACACTGAGAAGGATCAGTGTCAGAGAGGTCCAGGCTCCTGCCGCTTCCTGCTCCAATCCCCGGCTGTTCATCAGCCAGTTATTTATAAACTGGCCCAAGGTGCAGATCAGGCCACCCGTAAGAAAGGCTTTTCCCAGAGTCGGCCAGAACGCATGAACCGGGGTGATGCGCTTTACATATTCCTCATATTTCTTTTTATCAATTTCCATAATGACTTCCTCCTCAGCTAAACGGCCAGTCCCTTCCAGAAATAAATCCAGGCCCCTGCAAACTTCCCTGCAGCAATGCCCAGTATCAGATACTGCAGCCCTGCCGCCAGACCGATCCTGCGGCTCATGGCAGGAAGAGCCTTCAAAGTCTCTGCTAATGACATAGCCAGACAGCCGACAAAAACGCCGATGGAAAGGCCTGCTGCCGTTAAAAAAAGCGTTCCGGGGCCTTTGCCCAGTATCATGGGGATTTCATAAATGTCTGCTGCATTTCCCAAAATCCCTCCTGCTATAATCCATTTTTCATACAGACGCGCCTTTTTCCCGGTGTTTGTCCGCCCCATAAGACGGACAAACACACCGATCATAGCTAAAAAGGCATATACACCTGCAGCGATCACGCCTCCTGCACAGATCCCAAAAAAGATAAGGAACGCATATTTAAGAAATGTCAATCTTTTTCTCCTTCCTCTGTGCATTATCAATGAGGGTTTTACTGATGTTTTCCTCGTAAAGCCGCATTTCTACCTCCAGAGGAGTCGGATCTGTATTCACCTTGCCGGCAGAAATATGGTTAAAGAACACCATGATCCCAAGAGACAGCCCCACACAATAGCTTGCCTCCAGCACAGTAAAGCCCGCTGCCTCATACCCCATCACCAGACGATAGATCTCATGAAATACGCTGGTGACGCTCACATCATTATTAAATGTCATAATAGCAAAGGCCGCTCCAAAAAAACTGATCAGGCAGATACAGGCTGTCTTACACCACTGCCGTCCATAGGCAGGAGGAGCGGCCGGCTTGTAGGCAATGATAAAGTCTGTCTTTCCCATATGCTCCACTTCAATCCCCGGATCCAGAGCCTCCAGCTTTTTGGTCACATCCAGAGCGCTCATCACATACCGATGGGCTTCATCTGAGCGCACGGTCATGATCCTGCATACGCTGCATTTATTCTGTATATTCTGATCCCGGCAGTAGACCTGGGCAACATCCTTTAAAAGAATATCTTTGTGGGTCAGTTCCGTAATCTCATCCAGCTTTACATAAACCGTATGGGTCATATTCATACCCCCTGACATTTTTGAATATAAACCATCACTCCCTCGTTCTCGTATCCTTTGTCTCTGATCCCCCAGACTGCATACCACGCAAAAACGCCCAAAAGAATCGCTGCTGCTGCCAGAATGCCGATGATCCACTTATATTTTCCTGATTTCATGCGTCTCACATCCTTTCCGGTTTTGATGCATCATCAGCGGACAAGGATGATTTCGTCTGCCTTTATCCGCTGATGGTAGTATGGGTTTTTTTATCGTTTCTATTCAACTATTTTTCAGCTGCTTCCCTCCTCATAGCGTTTCCGCATCTCCTTTAAGATCCGTTTTTCCAGACGAGAAACCTGTACCTGAGAAATGTTAAGCGCCTTTGCTACCTGAGTCTGAGTCTGGCTGTAAAAATACCTTCTCAATATGATTTCTCTGTGCTGGTCTGTGAGTCCTTCCATCAGTTCCTTTAAAACAAGATGGTTTAACAGTTCTTCGTGGCTGTCATGCTCCTCCTCCAGCCGGTCCATCAAAAGCAGTTCCTTGTCACCGCTGTTTCCCAATGGCTTATAGAGGGATTCCACCTCTGCCGCCGCCTCCAGGGACGCTGCTATCTCCTCACGGCTGGCCCCTGTTTTCTCTGCAATCTCTTCAATGGTAGGCTCCCGTCCCAGTATTTTAGTCAGCTCTTCTGCGGCATTTCTGGCCTTAAAGCCCAGCTCCTTAACGGAACGGCTTACCTTTATCATTCCGTCATCTCTCATAAAACGCCGGATTTCTCCTGCGATCATAGGAACCGCATAGGTGGAAAATTTCACTTCATAGTTGGTATCAAACTTATCAATGGCTTTCATAAGACCAATACTTCCAATCTGAAATAAATCTTCCAGCTCGTATCCTCTACCTGCGAACCTGCGGACAATGCTCCACACCAGTCCTGTATTTTCCGTTACCAGCCGGTCTCTGGCCGCTTTATCCCCTTGGTGGGCGTTCTGGATCTGCCTGATGGTCTCTTCCATGGGCGTCACCTGCCGATATATTTTTTCATGGTGACCTTTGTTCCGCATCCGGCCTCTGATTCCACTGTGATCTCATCCATAAAGGCTTCCATAAAAGCAAAGCCCATTCCAGACCTCTCTCCTGATCGGTCTGTGGTATACATGGGTTCCATGGCCTTTTTTATATCTTCTATTCCGGTTCCCTGATCAGTCACTTCTACGGTCAGGCTCCGTTCTGTGCGGTCTGCCGTCAGCTCCATAACTACCGTTCCACACTTCTCTCTATAGCCGTGGATCACTGCATTGGTAACAGCCTCCGATACCGCTGTTTTCACATCATCCATCTCTTCCAGTGTAGGGTCTAAACGGCTCATAAACACAGCCGCCACCACTCTTGCAAACTCCTCATTGCTGGAACGGCTTTCCATTTCCAGCCTTATATGCTCTCTGTCCCCTTCCATATCCTGTACCTCCTTTTTATTTCAATGCTCCCACTGCCTGCTCCCTGCTTTCATATCCTTCCATCAGCCTGCAGATCCCGCTCAGTTCCATGAGTCTTCGCACCCGTCTGGATGCTCTGCAGTAGCATACGCTTCCCCGGCTGGCTTTCATCTCCTTATATCGGTTTAACAGCACTCCGATTCCTGAAGAATCCATAAATTCCGTTTTTTCAAAATCAAAGATAATCCTCCTGACACAGTTTTCCTCCAGCATCAGATCCGTGTCCGTTTTCAGTTTCCTGCAGTTGTGGTGATCCAGCTCCTTGGGCATATGGATGATCAGCGTATCCTCATATGCCTCATATGTAATTGTTCCTGCATCCATCCCATTTCCTCCTTCTTCTCTTTTGGGCAGATATTTTCTATAACAAAAAAGGCAGAAGGTACGATCCTGTGATCCATTTCTTCTGCCGTAAAAAGTGTATTTTATTTAATAGCCTCTTGCATTTCTGGCCCGCTCTGCATACTCTGTATCGCCATGCTCGCCTACCACCTTGTCAAAGAGTGCGTTTGCATTTTCCGTATCTCCCGCATCCTGATAGAGACGCCCTGCATAAAACATAGCCTCAGGGTTGTCAGGCCTTATTTTTAAGCTTGCAAGGAAATACTCCTGAGCCTGGGTCTTATTTCCGCCATTCCAGAGCTGCAGTCCCTTATCAACCAGCGTCTGGTAGATGCTTCCTGTCATCTCCTGACGTATATTATCCACAATCCCCTGAATATTCGCATCCTCGATCAGATCAAAGCTGGACTCGGCAAAGGTCTTTGCCGCCGATACCATATCCCCGGTGCGGTAGGACTGGAGCACCCAGATGAGGCTCTGATACTGGGCAATAATACTGGTGTTGCCGGTTGTGAGCGTATCCAGCTGCTCCTGTACCTCTGCCATCTTGGCTTCGATATCCTCATTTTCCTGCGCCAGAATATCATTTTCCTGATTGGCGCTGTTTAATTTCTGCATATAGACCATCAGCTCATCATCACGCTGGCGGTTCAGGCGGTTTTCCACTGCCGGGAGCACCAGCACATAAAAGGCCACCAGGCCGAAGATCAGGCCCAGGATAATGTGAAACACCGTAGAAAGCCCCGTAGACTCTTTATAGGTGTTGGGGATGATCACATCATCATCCTCCATCTGTCTGTGGGAAAATGCCTTTACCATCCGGCGCTTTTCCGCCTCGGCCCGGCCCGTATTCTGCTTTACAATGGACATATAGTAAAGCGCCTTGGAATTGCTCTTATCAATCTGGAGGATCTTATACAGAGAGCGGCCGGCCTTATTATAATCCTCCCGCCTCATATATAAAAGAGCCAGAAGAAGATGGGCTTTGACAAAATGGGGCTTGGCTGATACCACTCTGGCAAGCTGCAGGGCCGCCAGATCATCGCTGCCGTTCTGGGCATGCCACAAGGCCTGGTTAAAGGTCTTTACTGCCTGGCTTTCCGCTTCTAACTGTCCCGGCTTTCTCTGGATCCGTTCCAGATAATGATCTGCCAGATTATTTTCCGGCTGCAGGCTCATACTGATAACCCACTGCACCAGAGCATCCGCCACCTCGCCGTTCTCGTAGTAGATCAAACCCAGCAGATTTCTGGCGTCGATCTGGTATTTGCAGAAATGAAGGCTCTTTTTCAGGCACTGGGACGCTCCGGAAAGATCCCGTATCCTTGCTTTCTCCAGACCCAGGTTATAATAGCTGTTGGCAATCTGTCTGTTTTTTGCCTCAATCTCCATCACCGTCTTTTCCCGTCTCTTTCCCGGATCATCTCCATCATAATATCCGTCATATCCGTAAGATCGCTTTTCACAATGGCGTCCTCTACCGCCTCTACATCCAGACTGGGTTTAAAGCGCTGGATCTCCTCTTCAAAATCGATCATGTATCTTCTCTCCTTTCCATGCCTTTAAGCTGTACCTTCAGCTCCCCGATCAAATACAGGGAGCCTGCGCAGAATAAGAGCTCATCTCCTGCCTGCTTCTTCATCTCCCGCAAAGCTTCCCCTGCGGTTTCAAAGGCTCTCACCGGCCCTTTATATGCCTGCGAAAATGCTTCTGCCAGAACCTCTGTGTCCATGCTCCGGCTGCTGTCTATATGTACCACACCGATCCCCGCCCAGGAAATCCCCTCACAGAGCAGCCGAGCCATAGCCCTGTAATCCTTGTCCGATACGGCGCCAAATAGCAGATACGCCTTTTTTTTCTGCCGGGCAGCCATAGATGCGGCTGCCTGAATAAAGGCTTTTATGCCGCCCGGATTGTGGGCTCCGTCCAGATACAGATTTTCTCCAGCCCGCTCCATACGCCCGGCCCAGCGGGCAGTCCGGATCCCCTCTGTAATCTGAGCCTCTGTCAGACGGAAACCCCTTTCTCTCTGCCCTAAAACAACCGCTGTTTTCACAGCCAGCATGGCATTTTCTGCCTGATAAGGTGCTTCAAAGGGAATTTCAAGCACCAGAGGGCCTGCCGCGGCAAACGCCTGAGCAGCTTCTCCCTCAGCTCTTATAGAAAGTCCTTGATCTTTGGTTTCCAAAATGGAAAAATCTCCCTTTCCCACCGGATATGCCTTTGACGCCATCTGTACCGCTCTCTCACGGATCACCTCAGAAGCCTCAGGCACGGTATCATCGTAGATCACAGGAACCTGCCTTTTTATGATCCCTGCCTTCTCTCCTGCAACCGCTTCTATGGTATCTCCCAGGTACATGATGTGATCCAGACTGATGGAGGTAATCACACAGGCCAGGGGATTCTCAACCACGTTGGTAGCGTCCAGGCGGCCTCCCAGCCCGGTTTCCAAAATCACAAGCTCCGGCGTTTCATCTGCAAACAGCGCCATTGCCATATAAAAAAGAAACTCAAAATAGCTGGGGTGGGAATACCCCTTTTCTTTCATGATATTTACAGTCTCAAGAACCGTCTCAAAGGCAGCCTGAAGCTTCCCGGGCGAAACCATTTCATTATTTAACAAAAACCGTTCCCGGACGGTTACCAGATGAGGAGAGATAAAGGTTCCGGTGCGAAAACCGGCGTTTCTGTACAAAGAGGTAAGAAAGGCGCACACAGAGCCTTTTCCGTTAGTTCCCGCCACATGAATGATGGAAAGCTTCCTGTCCGGGTCTCCCATTTCATGCAGAAACGCTCTTATATCTGTAAGAGAATGTTTTTCCCTGGTCCACATGGGAATCTTCTCTAAGTATTCTTCTGCCTGCATCATTACTCATCCTCCTGCCTGTTCCCTCTATTTTAAATGATTTTCCCCAAAGTTTCAACATCATGTTCTCGCCCTGCTTCGCCAGGAAGCGACAGCCTTCTTTCCTAACCTGCAAAGACAGAGATCAGTACCGGAACTGCAAAAGAGCAGAGCATTCCGTTTAAAACCGACAAAACAACCGTTTCTTCATTGGTATATTTTAGCATCACAGGAAGGGTGGTATCTTCGCTGGTCGCCCCGGCAGGCGCAATACAGGTAAGGTCATTGAGCTTAAGGGCGATCAGGGGAATCAGGAAAAAAGAAAAAATTTCCCGCATGAGATTGCTCATAAAGGCAATGCTTCCCAGCTTTGCCCCTCCCAGCTCGCTGATCGCCGCCCCGGCCAGACTGTACCAGCCCATTCCGCTGGCAATGGCAGTTCCCTGCCCCACCGGAATTTTAAGAAGCAGGGAACAGATGATCCCCCCCACAATGGAACCGGCTATAATTCCTGCGGGAATGATAAATATTTTAATATGGTATTCCCTGATCTTGCTTAAAATCCCCCGGTGCATCCCAATGCTGATGCCGACAAAAAACATCAGGGCATACAAAACTCCGTCCGTGTTCTTTAAGATCAGGGAAACAGCCGGAATATGAAAGCCAAAAATCCCGTAGGCAAGTCCTCCTAAAAGGGATATGAATGTAAACAGAATAATCATTTTTCTTTTTTCCCCCTGGTTTCATACTTCTTTCTTCCCATAAAATTCCGGGTCAAAATGTATACAAAGACAATGGAAAAAAAGGTGGGAAAGGCAAAAAAGAGGAAGCTGGCGCCTCCCAGGGAAAGAAATTCCCGGACAAAATTTTCTCTCTGCCCCAGCGTTCCTCCCATTGCGAAGATCAGAACAAAGGTACAGGCAAGGGATAAAAGCTCATTTACCTTCTTTATCCTGCCGGACCGAAACAGCCGTCCCACCAGGATTCCCATACACATGACAATTAAAATATCCACCGGATGACTCCTTTCTGTTTTGCTAATATCTGCAAAAGGGGGCCGCCGCAAACTGCGCGGCAGCCCCGGTTATGACGGGATCTGTTATTTTACAAGCTGTGCCAGACGAGCCTTTACCTGCTCCATCATCTGGGTATATTTCTCCAGCTTTGCACGCTCCTCGGCAATCTTTGCCTCAGGCGCACGGCTTACGAATTTCTCATTATTCAACATGCCGTTGGAACGGGCCAGCTCGCCGTTTAAGCGCTTCTCTTCAGCCTTTAAACGCTCGATCTCCTTTTCGATGTCTACCAGTTCTGCAAACGGCATATAGATCACTGCCTTGTGGATCACTGCGGATACGGCGTCCTCGCCGATGCCTGCCTTATCCTTCTGAAGGATTACCTCTCCTGCATAGCCTAAGGTGGCAAAGAAGCTGCGGCTATGCTCAAAGATACCTAAAATATCCTCATCCTCAGATACAACATAAACGGTCGCTTTCTTGCTTGGCGGCACGTTCATGGAAGTGCGCACATTTCGGATGGCTCTTACGGCAGCCTTGATGGTCTCTACGGCCTGCTCCTCAGAGGCGAAGTTCCATTTTTCCTCATACAGCGGCCAGGAAGACAGCATAATGGTCTCCTCTTCCTCCTGCAGGTTGCAGAAGATCTCCTCTGTGATGAAGGGCATAAATGGATGAAGAAGCTTTAATGCCTGGATCAAAACGTGCTTCAAGGTCCAGAGAGCGGCAGCCTTTGTATCGTCTGCTTCATTGTACAGTCTTGGCTTTACCATCTCAATGTACCAGTCGCAGAACTCTTCCCAGATAAAGTCATATACCTTCTGGAGAGCAATTCCCAGCTCATACTTGTCCAGATTTTCCGTTACATCCTTTGATAAGGTATTTACCTTTGAAAGGATCCACTTATCTGCCAGCGTAAGCTGATCCTCTGTAACGCCGGACAGGTCGGAAGCTTTTTCAATGTTCATCATGATAAAGCGGGAAGCATTCCAGACCTTATTTGCAAAGTTTCGGCTGTTCTCCACACGCTCCCAGTAGAAACGCATATCGTTTCCGGGTGCATTTCCCGTAATCAATGTCATACGCAGGGCGTCTGCGCCGTATTTGTCAATTACCTCCAGAGGATCAATGCCGTTTCCAAGGGACTTGCTCATCTTGCGGCCCTGGGAGTCTCTTACCAGTCCATGGATCAAAACAGTGTGGAAGGGCTCTTTTCCGGTCTGCTCAAGGCCTGAGAATACCATACGGATGACCCAGAAGAAGATAATATCATAGCCCGTTACCAGCACATCTGTGGGATAGAAGTAATCCAGATCTTCTGAGTTTTTTGGCCATCCAAGAGTGGAGAAGGGCCATAAAGCAGAAGAAAACCAGGTATCCAGCGTATCCTCATCCTGTTTAAAATGGCTGCCGCCGCACTTGGAGCAGGTATGGGGCGCTTCCTTTGCTACAACCGTTTCTCCGCAGTCCTGGCAGTAATAGGCCGGAATCCGGTGCCCCCACCAGAGCTGTCTGGAAATACACCAGTCACGGATATTTTCAAGCCAGTGAAGATAGGTCTTTCCAAAGCTTTCCGGCACGAACTTTAACCGTCCGGATTTTAAAGCTTCAATGGCCGGCTTTGCCATCTCATCCATGCGCACAAACCACTGCTGTTTTACCATAGGCTCTACGGTAGTCTTGCAGCGGTCGTGGGTACCTACATTGTGGGAATGGGGAACCACCTTTACCAGAAGTCCCTGATTCTTTAAGTCCTCTACCATGGCTTTTCTTGCCTCGTAGCGGTCCATGCCAAAGTATGGGCCCGGTACATTTACTGTGGCATCGTCATTTAAAATAACGATTTCCTCTAAACCATGGCGCTTTCCTACCTCGAAGTCATTGGGGTCATGGGCCGGAGTAATCTTTACGCAGCCGGTTCCAAACTCCTTATCTACGTATTCATCTGCAATAACAGGAATTTCACGGTCGGTTAAAGGCAGCTTTAACATCTTGCCTACAATATCCTTATACCGCTCGTCCTCCGGATTGACAGCCACAGCCGTATCGCCAAGGAGCGTCTCCGGACGGGTGGTTGCAATCTCAACAAAGCGGCCCGGCTCTCCCACTACGGGGTAGTTGATGTGCCAGAAGAAGCCGTCCTGTTCTACGTGCTCTACCTCCGCGTCGGAGATAGAGGTCTGGCATACAGGACACCAGTTGATGATGCGGGAACCCTTGTAGATGTATCCTTTCTCGTAGAGTTTTACAAATACTTCCAAAACTGCGTCGGAGCAGCCTTCGTCCATGGTAAAGCGCTCTCTGTCCCAGTCGGCAGAAGAACCCAGCTTGTGAAGCTGCTTTACGATCCGGGTGCCGTACTCCTCTCTCCACTTCCAGCACTCCTTTAAGAAGCCGTCTCTTCCCAGGTCTTCCTTGGAAACGCCTTCTTTTTTCAGCTTGTCAATGACCTTTACCTCGGTAGCAATGGCTGCATGGTCTGTTCCCGGCTGCCATAAAGCCTCATAGCCCTGCATTCTCTTATAGCGGATTAAAATATCCTGCATGGTATTGTCCAGAGCATGGCCCATGTGAAGCTGTCCTGTGATATTTGGCGGCGGCATCACAATGGTAAAGGGCTTTTTGCTGCGGTTTACCTCTGCATGGAAATATTTTCCATTCAGCCATTTTTCATAAAGACGGTCCTCAATGGCCGCCGGATCATATGTCTTTTCCAGTTCCTTCATATATATCCTCCTTTTTTCCTATGAAATAAAAAACGCCCTCTGCCTCTTCCTCTAAGGAAAAGCAAAGGGCGATCATCTCGCGGTACCACCTTTGATTCTGCCATATGGGCAGTAAGCCTGCCCGGCAATCTCTGTCCCCTTAACGCGGGAAATACGGGAAAAACTACTAAAGGGAAGCTGATTCCCCCGTTGGCCCTTCCGGCTCAAAAGCTACCTTCCGCACCTTCCTCCGGGGCCGCCTTTCAGCCTTCGGACTGCCCTCTCTGCCGGTTCCCTGTACGTACTCCTCTTTTTCACAGCCATTTTCTTTTCATCTGTTGTCTGCATTTAAGCATAAATAGATTTCACTGTTTTGTCAAGCAGATTTTCACACCATCTTGCGGTACTCGCTCTTCCACCGCCCAACGATCCGGGCCGCGCCCTCCATCCGGTAAGGCATATCCCGCTTCATCAGAGTCCGCAGCCCGCGCACCTCCTCCGCCTGTTCCCCATCGGTTCTGGCCTGGCGCAGTTCTTCCTCCCAGGCGCCTTTAAATTCCGGCTTAAAAAGCGGCCCATAGGTATCTGCCGCCTCCAGCTCCGGAGCCAGAACGCTCAGGAAATAAATGCGTTTTAATACCTCTCTGTCATGATCCAGACCGTAGGCCTTATCGTATGCCCGATATGCCCGGTGGAACTGGAACATCTGGGCATAAGCTGCCCCAAGGCTCTGATAAAGGGCTCCCATAAAGGCCGGATCCTCCTTTTTTTCCTCTGTTTCCGCTAAAAGCTTCTCATAGCGGACAGAAGCACGGCCATACTGTTTTTTCCCAAACAGATAATCGGCCACTGCCTTTTCATACCGTGGGGCCGGGAGACTGCGGTAAGCTGCCGCTGTCTGCCGAAACCTCTGGCTCTCTTTTTCCGTACAGTAATCGCATTCTGTCAAAAACAGGTACAGCGCCTCTTCCGGGCGGCTTCCGGTTTCCGAAAGCTTTTCCATCCTGCCTGCCACAAAGCCCATGCCAAGCTCATTTTTTACAAAGCTGTAAAGAGCTTTTCCCACAAAGCCGTCCATTACAAGCAGAGGATGGTTGCAGATCACATAGCACAACTCCTGAGAAGAGTAGATATGGATCCCCAGTACCTCAATATAAAACGGATGCTTTACCGGCTCCCTTCTGCACAACAAAAGACTCATAAGCTTACCTCTTGCCTTACCACAGCCCCGGAAGCAGGAAACAGATCCCCAAAGCCTCTGTCCTTGATCACCGTGACCATGGTATTTTCATCTTTAAAACCAATATTCATCTCAATCCGGGTCGTTTTTGGAGGACGGTCCGGAAAACCGGAAAGAGGCACCTTTACAACCTTTTTCTTTCTGGAATCCAGATGGGAAATGATAAATTCAATCTCCTTTTCATCCTCCAGGATCAGCTCCAGAGAACTCTTTGACTCATACCAGTTATCTCCATAAGAGGCCACAGCCAGGAGGATCTCCTTCCCTTTCTGCATAACCTTTAAATCAACCTCTGCTTTTAAACGTCCCTCGCAGACAAAAATATAGGGGTATTCGGTAGCGGAATTAAGATAATCCTGTCCCTTAAACGCCGCTCCCCTGGAAAAAAGCTCCTTTTCCACAAAGCATCTTCTCCTGCTGCATACCAGCTTCATAAACCCGCCGGCCCAGTCCTGGTGCTCGAACCCTTTTCCTGTGAGAAATACGGTGGAGAAGAGTTTTTTGCTCAAAAGTTTTTCCCCGCAGGAAGTAAGGATCTGATCTGCAAGCTTCTGTCCGGAAGGCGTACCCAGGATATCCAGATCAAAGGCTTCCTCCTGGTTCTGAGCTTCTGCCTGAACCATGTTTCGGCGCATTCCTCTCTGAACCTTCATTTCATAATAGCACAGACGGTCTGCTGCCAGCTCAAACAGCCCTACCTGATTGGACCAGAGCTCCCGTTTCTGGCTCAGCACATAATATACAAAACTTTCTGTGTGACTGATCACATGGACCCTGTCTCTGGAAATGCCCATGGCATCCGCGCAGTACATCAGTGTGTCCGTAAGCCTTGCATCCATCTCCTGCATGGTCACTACCAGCTGGGAAACGGTCTTTTTCCCCTCTTCCTTTAAGGGATATTCTAAAACCTGCTGCAGAAAAATACGCAGCAGAAGGGCGCCTGTATAGCACACCCCTCCAATGGTAGAGGTGCCTTCTTTTTGCACCATCTTTAAAAGCTTATCTACGATCACCCCTTCGCCCAGAAGCGTGGCCGCATAGGCCTCCTCCCCTGTAAGCCAGATTTCCTCCTCTTTTTTCCTGCAGATCACCGTGGGGATCGTCCAGGATATTTCTTTTCCATAGCAGCTGATCTGAGTATACTCATCATTCAGATCCAGACCGATCACTAGGCCGTCCATCCGCTGTCTCCTCCATCTATTCTTTCACCGGAAACAGGCTTCCCAGCACGGCGGACCGTTTCAGATAGTCCTCCATGGCACCAGCAAGCTTTTCCTCATTTTTCTCTTTTAATGCTGCTCCCATGCGGTTTAAGCAGGCAAAACGGCTGTTTTCCCTCCCATCCAGCTTATGGTCGCAGGTAAGCCTTCCCTCGGCTGTCAGAACCCTTCCCCGGCTCCCTCTTTCATAAATCTGGTACTCTAACGTCTCTCCCTCGAAAAGCACCATTTCCTTTACATAAATCCCCTGGTAAACCCTCCGCATTTCCTCCCGGTGAAAAGAGGTTTCTTCCGGCAGCAGACGGACTTCCATCCAGGGCGCCCGATCCCTGTCACCATGGTACTCCACCATGGTCTTATCCAGGATATCCTCCGGAACAGGAATATGGCGGGACAGGTCTCTGGTATACGGAAATATGAGTCTCTGCTCCAAAAGGAGACGTGTCATAAATAAAAGCAGCTCTTTATCTTCCGGACTGATTTCAGGGATCCCTGCAAAATATTTGGTCAGGGAAAGCAGATACAGCGTAGGAAGCTTTTCTCTGTTAAGGCTCATCCTGGCGGCTTTTTTCAGGTAGTCAAATACCTTGGGATCCATTTCCTTTCCTTCCAGAAAATACTGGGCGCATTTTTCTGTAAAATAAGCCTTCACAATACTTTCTCTGGTCTTTTTGCGGCTCATATACAGATCAAATACAGAATCTATGCGGTCGCAGCAGCCGGTAAACAACATCTGAGCCAGCAGCCGTTCCTCCAGATCATAGGTTTCGATATGCTCCTGCACGCCCCGGATCAGTATCCCGTACATCTGAGACACCGTTCCGTTAAAATGCTCGCAAAGGTAATCCAAAACCACACTATCTGCCTTTCCTGCTTCAAATACACGATAGGAAAAAGATAAAAGCCAGTCGTCCTGATCAAAAAGCTGCTGTAAGATCATCCGGCTGCACAGTCTGGAAAGAAGCTGTACATCGATATCTGTGATCTTAAACCTGCAGATCATATCATAAGCTTCCCTGAGAAAATCCTGTCCGATCAGGGTCTCACAGATCCGCTTTCTTGCCTTTTCGCTTAAATCCTCCTTATCCATCTGAACCAGACAGGCACAGTTTGCACTGTTTTTGTCCTCCCTGTCATCCTCTTCCATACGGCAGTAAAATTCCACTACCTGTTCCCTCAGTCCGGTCTCAAACACAGGATTTAACCGGAGAAGATGCGCTGCCTCATCTAACATATGAGCTTCCTGAAGAGTATGGATCCCTTCTCCCATCACCTGACAGCAGGCCCTTAAAAGCAGCATGGGATGATCAGGAGCCAGTTTAGCGCACCGGTCCAGCAGTTCCTTTTTATCCATTACAGGATATTTTCTGTGCTTCACATCCAGATACCGGTTTCCATAGGCATCCTGGAACATTAAGATCATATGGCCGGAACGGGCCGGAACGTATGCCTCTCCCTTTTCCAGAGCATATGTTTCCTCATCCTGCAGCTCTTCACAGCGGACGACCACATACTTCATTCCGGGCTCCTCACAAATAATGCGCCGGGAGCAAAGGATGGCAGGCAGGACCTTTGCCGCCCGCTCATCAATCATATCCTGGTAGATCATATGCTCATAGATCACCGCCAGCCGGCTGTCAATCCGCAGGGCAAAGAGCTGCTCCATGGCAAACTGCTCCATTTCCCTAATGTATGACTGATAAAGCTCAGACGAGGGATTCATGTACAGCAGGATATTCCTGTAAAGAATGCACCGATGCTCCCGGTCCAGAGTCTTATCATAGGAGAAATATAAAAGCACCTCTTTCGGCAGCAGACGGTTATAGTCGTCTGGCAGGGAATAAAGGAAATACTCATACAGCCTTGTAATGTTGATATGAGCCTCCTGGGCCTTTTCATACCATAAAAACGCCTCTCCAGTCTTTTGTTCCCCACGGATCAGCAAACCGCAGACCGCCTCTAAAAGTTTCCGCTCCGGATATGCCTTATAGAGCTGTTTTGCCAGTCTCCACACGGGCTTTCTATAATATTTCTGTGCGGAAATAAAATCTGCTGCCTTTAAAACTGTCTCCCTGTCTAAAAGCCCTTCCCGGATCCCAAGCTGAAGCACCTGAAGTTCAAATGCACCCAGCTTTAAAAACAGTACCGGATGTTCTGTAAGCAGACGGCAGGCTCTTCCGTAAAGGAACGGGCTTCTGCACCCGTTGGCAAAGAGCATTTCCATAGAACGGTACAGATCCAGAGGATTCTGAAGACAGGTCTCATCGGTACGGATCAAAAGGAGCAGCAGCCATGGGGATGGACTGCCCTTTTCCCAGAGATGCTTCCTTATATAACGTATCAGTTCTTCCTTTCTGCTTTCTGAGGGATTTAATAAAAGACACAAATATTCATAATAGCAGTACAGCCACGGCATCTTTTCCTGTTCCTTCAGGACTTCCTCCCGCACCTCTTCAAGAGCCGCCTGCGCTGTATCCTTGCGTCCGGAAAGCATCAGATGCTCTGCCCTGAGAAGACGCACCCTGCCATCCTTTGGATAAAGAATGCGAAGCTTTTCTGTTTCCTGGAGCAGCTCCTCCTCCCATTCTCTGTCCGTAGAAGCAGCAAGTTCATAGAGGAGCCGCTTCTGTATATATTCCAGAAATCCTTTTTTATCCTCTGCCGTTTCCCTGTATGGATCCCGGCGTTTCCTTCTCTCGGCCTCAATAGGGATCACAAACTCCCGGCGCGGGGTACGGATCACGATCCGCCCCATGTTCTTTCCTCCGTGAAGAGCATCTGGTAAAATTCGATAAGGGATCTGGCAGCGGTTTTCCGTAAAATCCCGGTCTGTCACAGAAGACGTTTCCAGAGAAATAAACGCTCCCTCTGCCTGAAGCACGGCCTCTTTATATCCCCATCCGCTGAGCGCCAGCTCAATAAAGTCTTCCTTCTCCTCTTCCAAATCCCTATAGCATCTGGGCGATGTATCTGTGCTGATCCTCACCGGCTCCTTTACATGAAGAGCCACCAGAAATTCTTCCAGCAGATTTTTCCTTCCGTTTCTTCCCCGCAGGCCTTCGTAAATGCTTCTGGCTTCCGGTTCCTGCATAAAGGGCGCCTGTATAAAATCCTGATACTCAAACAGACGCAAAGCCAGCTCTATATTTTTCCGCGCAAGGTTTGCAAAGTCTCTGGCCGTCTTTAAAGATGCCAGTTCCTCCCCTCCGGTTCCCGTCTGAATGCGCAAAGAATAAGGAATCTCCCTCTCACCTCCATTGGTGACCAGGTAAAAAGATCCCTTGATTTCGTCTCCATCTTCCATACAACGGGTGTCGACCTCATATATAATATGGCTGCGAAGGCCTCCAAAAGCCTCATTTACAGCCCGTACTCTCTCATTGCTGGAATAGACCAGTCCTTTTATGTACAGATCATTCGTACTCTGCACAAGAAATTCGCCCTTTACCGTCTGGCCTGCCCCAAAGGAGCCTTCCAGACGCTCAGGCTTTATCATCAGCCCCGGAACACCGCCGTCAACGATGCCTCTGGCCAAACGGTTGATCCGTTCTCTCATACACCTACCACCTGTGTCTTCCTCTTATGCTTTTTGCTTACGTTTCATGATAACACATTTTCATATAATTTAAAAGAGAAATCTGCACTACAGCTTGATTTACCCCCTTAAACTTGGTATGATAGACGGTAAGAATTGCAACAATTTTATTCAATGGAGTGCGCGATATGCTGACTGAGCCTATGACCCTATATAAACTGATGAATCTGTATATGTTAAAGCAGGTGAACTTCCCCTTAAGCAACGCCCAGCTGACCAGCTTTTTTACGGAGCACGAATATACTACCTATTTTACCCTTCAGCAGGCCCTAAATGAACTGGAGGAAGCAGGACTGATCCATAAGGAAGCCAGCCACAGCAGCACACGCTATGAGATTACAAAGGAGGGGGAAGAAACCTTAAACTTTTTCGGCAAAAATATATCCCCAGCCATTGTGGAGGACATGGATCAGTATTTAAAGGAAAATAAATTCCGACTCCGTGAAGAGGTAGGAACCACGGCTGATTTCTATAAAGGCACCAATCAGGACTATATCGTTCACTGCGAGGTACGGGAAAACAAATCCGTCCTGATCCGTCTGGATCTGTCCGTTCCGGACAAGGATCAAGCCGAGGATATGTGCAGCGCCTGGCGCTCTAAAAGCCAGGAAATCTATTTCCATATTATGCATACGCTGCTGTCGTAACATAAACGGAAATTTCGTTTTCAGAAAGAAACCATTTTATGCCTTTGTTAAAACCCAGACTTTATACATCGGATGATTACTGGAATCTGCCAGAAAATACCCGGGCAGAGTTAATTGACGGACAGCTCTATAACATGACTCCTTCCAGCCGAATCCATCAGAGAATATCCGGACAGCTGTATATCACCATTGGAACATACATTGAGGAACATCGGGGAAACTGCCAGATCTATGCCGCCCCCTTTGCTGTCAATCTGGACTGTGAGGACAAAAACTGGGTAGAGCCGGATCTTTCTGTCATCTGCGATCCTGACAAGCTGACAGACCGTGGATGCTCCGGTGCTCCGGATCTTATCATCGAGATTGTATCCCCCAGCAGCCGGAGGATGGATTATGTTCAAAAACCCGTCCTGTACTTAAATTCCGGCGTCCGTGAATATTGGATCGTTGACCCGGTCAAAAAATGTACAACTGTTCATCTCTACGATCAGGATCCCGCCGAATTTGCCCCTGTTATCTTTCCCTTTGAGAGTGATATCAGGGTGGGGATTTATTGGATCTTTGTATTAATATCAGTAAGCTGTTGTAAAAAGGGCTCCCCGGCTGAATGGATATAGCCGGGGAGTCCCTTTTTCTTTATTCTTCTGTTCCCAACGCCACACTCTCAATCAATTCCCATATCTCCTCTCTCCCCTGCTTTGTCTCAGCAGAAAAAGGAATCAGGATATCTTCTTTCTCCATTCCCAGCCCTGTGCGGATGGTCTTTACGGCCTTTGGCACCTGGCTGCGTTTGAGCTTGTCCAGCTTGGTGGCGATGATCACCGGATGGTAGCCATTGCTCACCACCCAGTCGTACATCATTTTGTCATTGGCAGAGGGCTCGTGGCGGATATCCACCAGCAGAAACACCAGCTTAAGCATGGGGGATTTCTGCAGATACCGCTCGATCATCTTTCCCCACTTTGCCTTGGCCTCCAGAGAAACCTTTGCGTAGCCGTATCCAGGCAGATCTACATAGTACAGCGCCTGATTGATGTTGTAAAAATTGATGGTCTGCGTCTTTCCCGGCTGGGACGAGGTTCTGGCATAGGACTTGCGGTTCATCAGGGCATTGATCAGGGAAGATTTGCCCACATTGGATTTGCCTGCAAAGGCAAATTCCGGCAGCGTATTTTCCGGCAGACGGCTGGTGACGCCGCATACGGTTTCCAGATCTACGGATTTAATAATCATGCAAATGCCTCCTTTACCACTGATTCCATGTTTTTAACAAATACGATTTCCAGTCCTTTTGTGATCTCCTTAGAAAGCTCTCCGATATCCGGCCTGTTTTTCTCCGGCACAAGAACCTTCTTAATATGGGCCATCTTGGCTGCCAGGATCTTTTCTTTTAAGCCTCCGATAGGCAGTACCCGGCCTCTTAAGGTAATCTCACCGGTCATGGCTACCTTTGCAAGAACCTTCTTTCCTGTCACAGCAGACAGCATGGCTGTCGCCATGGTAATGCCTGCTGATGGGCCGTCCTTTGGCACAGCGCCCTCCGGGATATGGATATGCAGGTCATGTTTTTCAAAATAATCGTCTGCCAGCCCGTATTCCGGGCAGATAGAACGCACATAGGTAAGAGCCGTCTGAGCGGATTCTTTCATTACATCTCCCAGCTGTCCGGTCATTAAAAGATTTCCCTTTCCAGGCATCACATTGACTTCGATCTGAAGAGTATCGCCTCCGGCGCTGGTCCAGGCCAGTCCCCGTACGATTCCCACCTCGTCCTCCTCATTTGCATCCTCAAAGGTAATCTTTTCCTTTCCCAGATATTTTTCCAGATTGCTTTCCGTGATGCGGATACGGCTGTGCTTCTTATCCTCCAGATACCCTCTGGCGGCCTTGCGGCACACGTCTCCGATCCGGCGCTCTAAGTTTCTCACTCCGGCCTCTCTGGTATAATTGTGGATAATCTTTTCCAGGCTCTTATCGGAAAATACGATCTGCTCCTCTGTCAGTCCGCTTCTCTCTCTCTGCTTTCCTACCAGATAATCCTTTGCAATGTGGAACTTCTCATTTTCCGTATAGCTGTTTACCTCAATGACCTCCATACGGTCCAGAAGAGGCCCTGGAATGGTCTGGGTTGTGTTGGCCGTGGCAATGAAGAGAACCTGGGATAAATCAATGGGCACCTCTATGTAGTGGTCCCTGAACCGCACATTCTGTTCGCCGTCTAAGACCTCTAAAAGAGCCGATGAGGTATCGCCCTTATAATCGCTGCTTACCTTGTCAATCTCATCAAGAAGCATCAGCGGATTGCTCACTCCCGCCTGACGCAGTCCCTCTGCCAGACGGCCGGGCATAGCGCCAACATATGTTTTCCGATGGCCCCGGATCTCAGCCTCATCCCGGACGCCACCCAGACTGATGCGCACATACTTTTTATTCAGCGCTCTGGCTACAGATCTGGCAATAGATGTTTTTCCCGTTCCCGGCGGGCCTACCAGACAGATAATGGGACTGGTGCCCTTCTTTGTAAGGCTGCGCACAGCCAGATACTCCAGAATACGCTCCTTTACCTTTTCCAGGCCGTAATGGTCTTCATTAAGCACTTCCTGGGCATGAAGGATATCATCATTATCTTTTGACATTTTTTTCCAAGGAAGCTCTAAAAGGGTTTCAATATAGGTCCGCAGCACATTTGCCTCCTGGCTTCCCGTGGGCATGGTACGGAAGCGTCCGACTTCCTTTAAAAGCTTTTCCTTTACTTCCTTTTCTGCCTCTAACTTCTCTGCCTTTTCCTGATAATCATCTGCATCTGACAGGGAAGTATCCTCTCCCAGCTCCTGACGGATGATCTTCATCTGCTCTCTGAGGATGTATTCCTTCTGATTCTTATCGATATCTGCCTTTACCTTTTCCTGAAAATCTTTTTTGATCCGGTAAACCTCCATCTCGGTAAGCAGCGTCTGAAGCACGGTCTCATAGCGGACGGAAAGCAGGGTGCACTCAAGCACATTCTGGCGCACCGTATAATCCCAGGGAAGCTGGATCGCAATCTGATCCAACAGCTCAGACAGGTCGTTGATCAGAAGAAGGGACGGCAGGTTTTCCTTGGCTGCCCTTAAGTTTACGGTTCCATACTCCTCCAGTTTTTCCCGGATGATCCGCACCATGGCTTCCTTTGCCAAGTCATCTGCATCCTCCTGCTCCGGCTCCATGGAACTGATCTCTCCGATCAGACAGGGCTCCTGCGAATCAAAATCAAGAAGCTCCGCACGCTCAAGCCCTTCTACCAGCACCCGCACTGTCTTTCCCGGCAGCTTCACCAGCTGCTTTACGACTCCAATGGTACCTACCTGGTATAAATCCTTAAGCTCAGGATCCGGAATTTCCGGATGCCTCTGGCTGACTAAAAACAGCTTCTGATCTCCGATCATGGCCTTTTCCACCGCCGCTACGGACCTGGGCCTGTTTACATCAAAATGCTGTACCATTCCCGGAAGAATGGTAAGTCCTCTTAAGGCCACTACCGGCATGGTTATCACTCGTTCTTCCATCTGTTTGTCACCTCGTATCTTTAAAAAGGCCGCTGCAAATGCAGGAATCTGGTTTGCAGCGGTCTGAAATGTTCTTGCTAATTTTCATCGATCAACGGTACGCCTTAAGCGATCTCCCCGTTTCTTCCTCCTCTGATCCGTTCGGATAAAGGCTTTCTGGCTGCCGGCTGCATATCTCTGTATACAAACTCCGGCTCCCCTGTTTTATCGATCACAGCCTTTGTAATGGTGCAGATACCAATGGAATCATCGGAAGGAATCTCATACATCAGATCCATGATTGCGCTTTCCAAAATGGAACGCAGTCCTCTGGCTCCGATCTTGCGCTCTACCGCCAGTCTGGCAATCTCCTCCAATGCTTCTTTGGTAAACTCAAGCTTTACATTGTCAAGTTCGAACAGCTTCTGGTACTGCTTTGTCAGAGCATTCTTCGGCTCAGACAGGATGCGCACCATAGCTTCCTTTGTCAGCTGCTCTAAAGATACCTCTACCGGCACACGGCCGATAAACTCAGGGATCAGGCCGAATTTTGTCAGATCCTGAGGCTCTACCTTGCGCAGAAGCTCATCAATATCCATCTCATTGCGGTTTACCACCTCAGCATTAAAGCCGATAGAGCCAGCGCTGATGCGCTGTTCCACGATCTTTTCCAGACCGTCAAAGGCGCCGCCGCAGATAAAGAGGATATTGGTGGTGTCGATCTGGATCAGCTCCTGATGAGGATGCTTTCTGCCTCCCTGAGGCGGAACGCTGGCAACGGTTCCCTCCAAGATTTTAAGAAGCGCCTGCTGTACGCCTTCGCCGGACACGTCGCGGGTAATGGAAACATTTTCTGCCTTTTTAGTGATCTTGTCGATCTCATCAATGTAAATAATGCCGTACTCCGCACGGTTTACATCGTAATCAGCCGCCTGGATCAGCTTTAAGAGAATATTTTCCACGTCCTCGCCTACATATCCTGCCTCTGTGAGGGCCGTAGCATCTGCAATGGCAAAGGGGACATTCAAAATCTTCGCAAGAGTCTGTGCAAGATAGGTTTTACCGGAGCCCGTGGGGCCGATCATCAGGATATTGCTCTTCTGCACATCCACATCCATATGCCTGCAGGAGGTGACGCGCTTGTAGTGATTGTACACGGCAACGGAAAGAACCTTCTTTGCCGCCTCCTGTCCGATCACATACTCATCCAGAAATGCCTTGATCTCCTTTGGCTTTAACAGATGGATATCATTTAAGACAGAAGCCTCCTCTGCATCTCCCTCTAACTCCTCCTCCAGAATCTCAGAGCACAGTTCAATACACTCGTCACAAATATATACATTACTGTCGCCCGTTCCGGCAATCATCTTGCGTACCTGATCCTGCGTCCTTCCGCAGAAGGAACAGCGGATCGTGTCATCTGGTCTAACTGGCATACTATACCTACCCTTTCCTATCTCCTAACTCTTCTCAATGATGTGTGAGGATCTCATCGATCAGGCCGTATGCCTTTGCTTCCTCAGCAGACATATAGTTGTCGCGCTCCGTATCCCGCTCGATCTCCTCAATGGATCTGCCTGTATTGGCTGCCAGGATCTCATTTAACTTTTTCTTGGTCTTTAAAATGTTTTCAGCTACAATCTTGATCTCTGTCGCCTGGCCTCTGGCTCCGCCGGAGGGCTGATGGATCATGATCTCGGAATTGGGAAGAGCAAAGCGCTTGCCCTTTGTTCCTCCTGCAAGAAGGAATGCACCCATGCTGGCTGCCATGCCGATGCAGATCGTAGACACATCGCATTTGATGTATTTCATGGTGTCATAAATAGCAAAGCCTGCGGATACGGAACCGCCGGGGCTGTTGATATAAAGGTGGATATCCTTGGAAGGATCCTCCGCCTCCAGAAACAGAAGCTGAGCCACAATAATGCTTGCGGAAGTATCATTTACCTCTTCGCCCAGGAATATGATACGCTCCTTTAACAGCCTGGAGTAGATATCGTAGGAACGCTCTCCCCTGCTGGTCTGTTCAATGACATAGGGTACTAAACTCATGTAACCATCCTCCTGTAATTCTGTATAATAAAACACTTATTTTCAAAATGAAACCAGGGAGATCCTCCCTTTCCTGCGCCTTTCAGACACACGAAAGAAGGGATCCCCCTGCCATCCTGTGTGGATTAAACCAGCTTAGCCTCGGATACTAACAGATCAACTGCTGCCTGAACTGCAAGGTCCTGCTTCATCTGGTCCTTATCGCTGTCCGTCATGTAGCTCTTAAGTTTGTCAGCCTCCATCTTGTAGGCCTCAGCCATCTTTGCGATCTCCTCATCTAACTTCTCCTCAGAAGTCTCGATGTTCTCAGCCTTTACAACTGCCTCAAGAACCAGTCTGGTCTGGATGCGCTTTACAGCCTCAGGACGCATCTGATCCTTCATCTGATCTGCAGTCATGCCTGTGTACTTCATGTACAGATCCATGGACAGACCCTGGCTCTGCATACGCTGTGCAGTTTCCCGAAGCATGTTGTCAACCTGAGCGTCGATCATCTTCTCCGGAATCTCCATGGAGGCATTCTCAACTACCTTTGCAACTACGCGGTCTTCATTCTGGGAAGCGGCTGCCTTCTCTTTTCTCTCCTGGAGCTTCTTCTCGATATCCTGCTTGTACTCATCCAGAGTATCAAACTCGGAAACCTCAGATGCGAACTCATCATCCAGGGCAGGAAGCTCTTTTACCTTGATCTCCTTTACAGTTACCTTGAACATAGCAGGCTTTCCTGCCAGCTCTGCTGCATGGTACTCAGTTGGGAAGGTAACGTTTACTTCGCACTCCTCACCGATGTTCTTGCCGATAAGCTGCTCCTCAAAGGTATCGATGAAGGAATGAGAACCAATGGTTAAAGGATAATCCTCAGCCTTTCCGCCCTCAAAGCCCTTGCCGTCTACAAAGCCCTCAAAGTCGATGACAGTCTGGTCGCCGTCAGCTACCGGACGATCCTCAACAGTCAGCAGTCTTGCATTCTGTTCCTGTACTCTCTTAAGCTCTGCCTCAACATCCTCAGCAGTTACAGCAGCGTCTGCCTTCTCAACCTCAACGCCCTTGTACTCGCCTAAGGTAACTTCCGGCTTAACAGCAACTAATGCGCTGTAGATGAATGCCTGATCCTTACCAATCTGCTCTACTGTGATCTCCGGTCTGGAAACGATATCCAGTCCGCTCTCCTTCATAGCCTCAGCATAGGTAGAGTTGATCGCTTCGTCAGCAGCATCCTCATAGAATACAGCCTCACCGTACATCTTCTCGATCACAGCCTGAGAAGCCTTGCCCTTACGGAAGCCGGGGATTGCAAAACGGTTCTTTGTCTTGTTGTAAGCCTTCTTGATCGCAGCCTTAAAATCTTCTGCGCTGACTTCAACGGTCAGCTTAGCCATATTTTTCTCTAACTTTTCTACCTGTACACTCATTATTACGGGTTCCTCCTTAAAATATATGTGATTCGCCCATAACCATGAGGGCGCTACACTTCAATGTAGCATTATATCATGGAGACGGGAAAAAGGCTAGTATTTTTTGAAAAAGTTAAGCAGATCCGTCTATTTTGCCTGATTGTACTGGATCGCAGCCCTAAGGCCGGCAGCATGCTGGGATCCTAAAAGAAGGCGTACCAGTTCCAGGCCCAGATCCAGCGCATAGCCAAGTCCTCTGGCTGTAGTGATATTTCCGTCTGTCACTACGCCCTGCAGCGTATGGGAAGCCCCGTGAAGCATGTCTTCAAAGCCAGGATAACAGGTGGCAGTCCGTCCTTTTAACAGATCCATCTCTCCCAGGATACTGGGAGCCGCGCAGATGGCCGCCAGCCTCCTGCCCTGCTTATTAGCACGGCAGATGGCTTCAGACAATCCCTCATGTGCTTTTAAGTTGCTGGTTCCGGGCATCCCTCCCGGAAGAAACAGTACGTCCGCCTCATCCGTATTTACCTCTTCAAAAAGAACGTCTGCCTGAAAGTGGATTCCGTGAGCGCCGGTAATGTCTTTCCGGCCCATCACCGATACCAGTTCTGTATCCACGCCGGAACGCCTCAAAACATCCACCACTGCAAGACACTCTACTTCTTCCAGTCCGTCTGCCACAAATGCAAAAACCTTTGACATAATATATTCTCCCTTTATCTTATATTGACATTATTTTATCATTTCTCCCTTTCCCTGAAAAG
This sequence comes from Enterocloster sp. HCN-30185, assembly GCF_037890305.1. NCBI lineage: Bacteria > Bacillati > Bacillota > Clostridia > Lachnospirales > Lachnospiraceae > Enterocloster > Enterocloster sp. HCN-30185. The sequence continues at coordinate 240,532 of NZ_JBBKBT010000002.1, read as the reverse complement.
AGATAAATGATATGATAGTCTCTGCGAAAAGGGATAAAATATAGATAAATCTCACAAAGGAGTGTTTTAAATGGAAATCGAACGTAAATACAAGATCGAATGTCTGAATGATCTGCCGGAAAATTACCGGGCCTTTCCCTGCCATGCCATTGAGCAGGCCTATCTGTGCACTGATCCCGTGGTGCGTGTGCGCCGGGAGGACGATTCCTATTATCTCACCTACAAAGGAAAAGGACTCCTTGCAAGGGAAGAATATAATCTTCCTCTCACAAAGGAGTCCTATGAACATCTTTTAAAAAAAGCCGACGGCCTGGTTCTCACAAAAGTGCGCTGGCTCCTTCCCCTGGAAGGAAGGACCGATCTGACCATTGAACTGGACATCTTTTCCGGCTGCTACAAGGGACTGATCTTAGCGGAGGTGGAATTTCCTACCATAGAGGATGCAGATTCTTTTACGCCGCCGGACTGGTTTGGGGAGGATGTTACCTTTTCGGGACTGTATCAGAACAGCCGCCTTTCTAATCCTCATAAACAGCCGTAAGGACATGTTCGCCTGTCATGGCTACTCTTGTGTCAGCTTCGATCATCTGACCGCTGTAAATCCATCCCTTAAAGGATACGCCCGTTTTTTCAGGTTCCGGAAGTGCTCCGTACACTTCCCCATAGGTCACAAAAACCGGTTCTGCCTCTGTCTTTCCATCTACCGTTCCCCCATCCAGATCAAACTTAACCAGAACAGAGGCAGGCTTCCACTGGGCAGTCAGCGTCATATCTCCTTTTACCTGATCGTGCTCAAACGACCACTCCCCTTCTGCCGCTTCTCTCTTCCAGCACACAAATTCATATCCTGGCTTCTGAGGTTCCTCAGGCTTTTCCACTAATTTTCCATAGCGCAGCTTCTGATAGGGGATTTCTCCGCCGCCCCGGGTGTCAAAAGTCACACGGTATCCTCCGTTGATACTGAAAATAACGGTCAGCACAACTGCTAAAAGGATCATTCCCACGATCAGGCCATCCAGGATCCGTATGGGCACATCCTTGCTTCCATAAATCCCTCTGCCAAAAAGCTTTTTCTTCTCTTCTTCCATGCGGAAACCTCCTTGTGTCACATTCATACGATAATCGTTCAGACAAAAATTGCTGCGGATGCGTACAATCCGCTTCCGCAGCAATAAAAATTCAGCTTATTATTTTCTTACCAGATACTTTCTCATATCGATGGAGCATGCCACCAGAATGATAAGTCCCTTGATAATGTACTGCAGGTTCTGGTTAATGGACAGGAAGTTCAACGCTACGAAAATGATCCGCAGAAGGAACACGCCCAGTACCACGCCGCTGATCTTACCAGTACCGCCTACAAAGGATACACCGCCGATTACACAGGCTGCAATCGCATCACACTCATAGTTCAGACCTGTATTGGCAGTATTGGAACCGATACGTGCAGACTCGATAAAACCGGTCAGACCATACATCATACCTGCCAGAGTATGTACCATAATGATCGTCTTGTTTACATTAACACCGGATACATTGGCCGCTTCCGGATTGGAACCTACGGCAAACATATTTTTGCCAAACGCAGTTTTGTTCCAGATAAACCACATTACGACTACGATAACAATTGCATACCATACATAGTTTGGAATCGGAATGCCGCCCAGAGACAGCTTGCTGCCTGTTACAAAGCTCTTAAAGGAATCATCCAGGCCGGAAAGAGGCTGGCCGTTGTTTCCATTGATCATAACATACATCAGCAGAGCGCCGTATACGATCAGCTGGGTAGCCAAAGTAACGATAAAGGGATGAAGCTTAAACTTGGCTACGAAAAAACCGTTGACCCATCCTACAATACCTCCCACAACCATAACCAGAGGAATTACAACCCAGATAGGCATAACCGGAAGGTCAGGGAACATTCTTGTTGCATAACTTAAGGACTGCAGCAGGGATGCGGAAATACAGGCAGTCAAACCTACAACGCGTCCTGCAGAAAGGTCTGTACCGGTCAGTACAATACATCCTGCAATACCACAGGCAATGGGGATGTTTGCTGCTGAAAGGCTGACAATGTTTACAATGGAGTTTCCTGAAAGGAACTTGTGGTTCTGAGAATAGGTGTAAATAATAGCAATGATCAGCAGGATGTAAAGCGCATTGTTGATCAGGGTTTCCTTCCAGTAGGTGGTTTTATCTTTTGCATCCAGACTTTTGTAGTAATCTATTTTCCCCTGGATAGCTGCGAAAATATTCAGTCGGCTCATTTGTCCATATCCCCCTTTTATACATATTTAGCTGCAAGTGTCATAATTTCTTCCTGAGTGGTATTTTTGGCGTCAACTTCTCCTGCCAGCCGTCCTCCCGACATTACCAGAATACGGTCGCATACGCCTAAAAGCTCCGGCATCTCCGAGGATACCATGATGACTACCTTGCCTTCATTTGCCAGGTCAATGATCAGCTGATAAATCTCATATTTCGCACCTACGTCGATTCCTCGTGTAGGCTCGTCCAGAAGCAGCACCTCCGGCTTTGTAAGAAGCCATCTTCCCAAAATAACCTTCTGCTGGTTTCCTCCGGAAAGACTGCGGATCTTTGTTTCCTGGGTAGGCGTCTTTGTATGCATGGCGTCAATGGACCACTGGGTATCCTGTCTCATCTTTTTGTCGTCCAGCATCAAAGGAAATGCCTTGCTCCGATAATTTTTAAGGTTCGAAATAACCGTATTTTCACGAATATCCAGAATACCGAAAATACCGGTTGCACGGCGCTCCTCGGTCAAAAGAGCAAAACCATTTTTGATGGACTCTCTTGCATTCCGGTTTAAGACCTGCTTCCCGTCCAGACGGATCGTTCCCGACTTTCTGGTGGCAATACCAAACAGATTCTCAAGAACCTCTGTCCGTCCGCTTCCATCCAGGCCTGCCAGTCCAATGATCTCACCCTTTCTTACATTAAAGGAAACATCATTTAAAAGAGAATACTGGCCGCTTAAATGCTCTACCTCAAGGGCCACCTCTCCTGCCTTGTTTGTCTTTGGCGGGAACTGATTGTTCAGTTCACGGCCTACCATCAGTTTGATGATTTTTTCTGTGGTCAGCTCCTTTGCCGGCTCCGTGGCTACCCAGGTACCGTCGCGCATAACTGTTACTTCATCAGAAATACGCAGGATTTCTGCCATCTTATGGGAAATGTAAATAATGCCGCAGCCCTTGTCACGAAGCATATTGATGATATCAAAGAGGTGCTCTACCTCCTGCTCCGTAAGGGATGAGGTGGGTTCGTCAAATACGATCACCTTTGCGTCATAGGATACCGCCTTTGCGATCTCCAGCATCTGACGCTGGGATACAGGCATGGTGCTCATAATCCGTCTGGGATCTACATCGATTCCCAGATCGTTAAACAGCTTTTTTGTATCCTCATACATTTTGTGTTCGTCAATCATAACTCCCTTGCGGGGATAGCGCCCCAGCCACAGGTTATCCATTACACTGCGCTTTAACGCCTGATTCAGCTCCTGATGCACCATGGCTACACCATGTTCCAGAGCCTCTTTTGAATTTTTAAAGTTAATTTCATTTCCTTCCAGATAAATATGTCCGCTGTCCTTATTATAGATGCCGAACAGGCACTTCATCAACGTAGATTTACCAGCGCCGTTTTCACCCATAAGAGCATGGACAGTCCCTCTTTTTACTGTCAGAGAAACGCCGTCCAGAGCCTTTACACCCGGAAACTCCTTACAGATATCTGTCATTTGCAGCAGCACTTCTTTATCCATACAGCTTCCCTCCCCGCTTTCCTTTTACTGCGTGTATTCCTTTTAAAAAGCGGCCCTGCCGCTTGGGGCAGAGGCCGCTTTCAAAATCAGACTTTCATCATTCGCCTGTATAAGCAGCGTATGGGATATAGATCTTGTTGCTTACATTCTCAGAAATGTTATAGCTGTCTGTTCCATCCATAACAGCCTTGCCTTCTGCCACGTTCTGTGTCAGGAATGCAATTGCCTCTGCCATACCTTCAGCATCCTGCTTGATGGTACCTGTCATCTTGCCGTCTGCGATCAGCTGCTTTGCAGCATCTGTAGCATCTACGCCGAATACAGGAATTGTGGTGCTGGTTCCATCGCCAAGGTTGTAACCCTTATCATTTAATGCGGAGATAGCGCCCTCTGCCATACCATCGTTATTGCAGATGATCAGCTCGATCATGTTGTTGTTCTCTTTATTATACTGGGACAGGTTGGTGTTCATATAGTTGTTTGCTGCAGTTGCGCTCCAGTTGCCGTCCTGGTCAACCTGATAGCAGTCCTTGTTGGAGGAATCAAAGTACTGAAGCTCAGCTTTTCCAGCTTCTGTCAGAACCTTGTTTGCATCCTCTACAGCATACTGTGTACGGTAAATTGCCTCTACGTTTCCTAACTGGCCCATGAACATTGCATAGCTGATGCTTCCGTCACCATTTAAATCTACGGCATCAAAGTTCTCTACCAGATACTTACCGATCATATCGCCCTGCATATGGCCTGCCTCGGGAGCATCGGTTCCTACAAATGCGCACTTGTCATAGCTTCCAAGTACTTTGCCCTCTTCCTCATCAGACTCAACGGCACGGTTAAAGAAGATAACAGGAATGCCTGCCGCCTGTGCCTTGTCTACAATAGCCTGAGAAGCGTCAACAGAACCGGAGGTAACGATATTTACGATCAGAAGATTGGCACCGGTGCTGATCGCAGTATCGATCTGCTCATTCTGTGTAGTCTGATTGCTGTTTGCATCATAATCCTGGAAATCAATCCCAGCTGCCTTTAAGGACTCGTCCAGGGCGGTACGGACGCTTGAAATATATGTGTCGCTGTATGTATAATAGAATACACCAACGGTCATATCCTCAATCTTCTTGCCCTCTTCCTTTGCGGCCTCTGTAACTGCCTCGCTTACCTTCTCAGCTTCAGATCCTGCTGCGGTTGTGTCAGCTGCTGCAGCCGCGGTTGTTTCCTTTGCTCCGCCTCCGCATCCTGTTACGGAAAATGCCATCATGGCTGCCAGAGCAACAGCTGCTGTTTTTCTGAATTTTCTCATCGTTGTAACTCCTCCCATTTGTTTGTTTTTATTGGACACCATGTCCGTTTGACAAGATATATTTTAGAATGTTTTTATGCATTTTTCAATACATTTTTATTTTCCACATTATCGAATTTATTTGATTTCTTCTTTTTTCGATATTTTTCTTCATTTTTTTGTGATTTTATTCTATTTTTCCTGTCTCCGGCGCTTCATCTTTCCTCTTTCGTATCTCAGGATAGGAAGGACACCTGAAATATGCTCCTCTTTCCAGGCTGATGTCCTCCGGCGTCCTGCCTGTCTCTGCCAGAGACAACGCCATGCGCATCATGGTTTTTCCATAAGTTTCTCTGTCGATCACCACTGTTCCAAGCATAAAACCAGACTCCACTGCATCCAGTCCAGCCGGAGTGCCGTCAATCCCTGCCACACACACCGGCCGGATAATGCCCAGGCGGCGCAGCGTATCAATAGCCCCCAAAGCCATATCGTCATTGTTGCTGAGCACCAGCTCAATCTGCTCCGGAAATTTCTCCAGCCACTGCCCCATAAGGGCATCTGCCTGGCTTCTTTGCCAGTTGGCGATCCCCCCGGTGAGTTTTTCCAGATCCACCCCGCGGTTCTTTAATGTCTGCACAGCCCATTCTGTCCTCATAAGAGAATCCTGATGTCCTCTCTCTCCTTCCAAAATCACATAGCTTACCTTTCCATCCCCGTTCAGATCCAGAATTTCAGGACAGGCGTCATAGGCGTCGGCAATCATATTCCCCTGGCAGACCCCCTCTTCCTTCGGATTGGCCCCAACATAAAAAAGTTTTTCCCAGCGGTTTAAATCCTCACTCACAGGTTCCCGGTTAAAAAAAATCACCGGGACCTCCCGGTCCATAGCCTTATCAATGATCACAGAAGCAGCAGATCGGTCTACCATATTGACACAGATCACATCACAGCCCAAAGCCAGGAACCGGTCCACCTGGCTATTCTGGGTATTCTGATCCTCCTTGGCATCCATCACATCCAGGATCATCCGTATCCCTTCCGTTTTCTCATACTTTTTTGCTTCTGTTTCCAGAATACGGCAGATTGAATTGATAAACGTATCGTCGTCTCTGTAAAGAGTAATGCCGATGCGCACCGATTCCGGTTCTTTGTGATCCGGGCGCCGTTCTGCAAAACAGCGGTATAACGCAAAAGCCCCAAGAATCACCGTTAAAAAAAACAGTCCATATCTGTATCGTTTCATTTTCCCCCTCCTTGCGGCTAATCCATGGGATAAAGCATTTTTTCAAATTTACGGCTGCGGATGTCCGAACGTTCTATATAGTAGGAATCAAGACAGATACGTTCCTGTTTCATGCCCTTTTTTATCCCATCAGCCGCTTTCTGAATGGACAGATATCCCTCATTATAACTGTTATGAACTACCAACCCCCGAATCAGTCCCTTATCCATCTGATTCAGCAGATACGTGGTGCTTCCCACCCCGAAAACACCTGCCAGACGACCCGTATACCGGTCGTCACTATTTAATATCTGTGCTGCCTCTGTCATGCTTTCTGCATCCAGGGCCGCTATCGTTGCTTTCGGAGCTTCCGGATAAAGGATGGTTTCAAAAACCGTTTTAAAATCAGAGCCGCTTTCCCTGCTACAAAGCACGGCTTCAAAGCCTTCTGTTTTCAGCATTTTTACAAAAGCCTCGTAAATAGGACGATTATTTCCAGCGGACTTTTCTTTCGCAAACACATAAACCGGCGATACGCTGTCAATCTGTTCCGCTACCGCACGTCCCAGAAGTTCCCCCTCCTTTTCATAATCTCTGATCACAGAGGTAACAGGAAGCTCTTTTGAAGGATGATTCCCCAAAAGAATGATAGGGCAGCTATATGCCAGTGATTCCAGACGTTCCGGATCATTTAGCTCTCTTACAGGAGCTACGATCACCGCCTGCGCTCCTCCTTTGATCTCCCGTTCAATAAGCTCCTCCTGCTGCAGGGCATCCCCCTCCTGATAAAGCGTTACAAAATGCACATCGGCGTTATAGTCTCTGGCTGCCTGCTCTACCCCCTTTTTGAAATTGGCATAGCACTCATCTGTGGTAGAATCCAGAACAACCGATATAGGATAAATCTCCGCCTTTTTTTCCTTTATGATCAGATCTGTGAAGGAAAGAAGGAATAAAACTCCCAAAATAGCACCGAAGATACACCATATCAGTTTTTCACGTTTTGTCATGCTCCTCCTTTTGACGGATCTCGCTGTATGCCACTGCCGGAAGATGGATCGTTACCACAGTTCCCTCATCCGGTTCTGATTCAATGGAAAGTCCATATTCACTGCCAAAATACAGCCGGATCCGCTCATTTACATTTTTCACTCCAATCCCGGAACCTCTGGACGAGCCGGTATGGGGCGTATCAGAAAAGAGCCGGGCCACCTGTTCCTCTGTCATGCCCAGGCCATTATCAGACACCTTCAGGTACAGATCCTCTCCCTCTTTCCAGGCGCTTATAAAGATTTCCCCGTCGCCATCCATAAACTCCATGCCATGGTAGATGGCATTTTCCACCAACGGCTGAAGCATCAGTTTCAGGCTGGCAAGTTCCAGTACCTCATCCTCCGCCTCTATGGTATAACTGAACCGGTTTTTAAACCGCATATGCTGGATCATAAGATAGTTTCTCACATGTTCCAGTTCATCTTTCACTGTAATAATGCTCTTTCCGCGGCTTAAGCTGATCCGAAAAAAACGCGCCAGAGCAGTGACCGCTTTCACTGCCTGATCTGGTTTTTCATTTTCGATCATCCACACAATAATATCGAGGGTATTATAGAGGAAATGGGGATTAATCTGAGACTGCAGCGTATCAAATTCCTGCTTTCGTTTCTTTTCATGCTCCGATACTATATCTGCCATCAGCACCTGGATCTGCTTTGCCATATTCTGAACTGACTGGCCCAGATGCCGGATCTCATAAGATCCTTCCGCATCCACCTTTGCATTCAAATTGCCTTTTTCAATTTCATTGACAGAAAGCTCCAGCTTTCGTATGGGTGTAGTGATTCTGGATGAAATATAGGAATTAACAAGAGACATAAGAAAGAGGATAAAGGCAGCCACAAAAACCACCAGAAGCTGGGTCTTAAGGCTGTTGAGGGAAACGGTCTGCCTGGGGGCTACGCCGATCAGCTTCCAGCCTGTGTAGCCGACTGATTTTACGGTAATTACCCTTTCTTCTCCATGAAAGGTTTCCTGATAGATCCCATCCCTGTATTCCGATACAGCCCGATTATTTTCATGTTCAAGTCCCGAATCGATCAGCTGGGCTCTTGGATGATAAATGATCTCTCCGTTTCCGTCTATGAGATAAATATACCCTTCATTTCCCAGAGTAACGCCGTCCAAAAGCAGCTTAAGTCCTGTATAATTCAGATGGATCAGCAAAATCCCCTGAACCGTATCCGTACCCTTCGTAATCTCCACCACCCGCGTCATGGGGATCACCCAGCGGTACTGATCACTGCTGCTCTCAAAAATCTGCTGAACCTGCGGAAGAAAAAAATGCTGATTCTCCGTCCGATCCAGCGTATAGGAAAACCATGCCTCCCTTGTTACATCCAGATTGTTTCGCACACGAAGAGCCGGTACCGATTCCAGCAGTTCCCCATCAGCCGAAAAAAGAGCGATACTATCTGTCTGATCCATATTATTTTCATAAAGCAGGTTAAACCGTTCACCGACGGACGGATCTGACAGGTCTGCATTTTTAATAATACTGTAATACAGGGAATCAGACAGCTTCATAACCGTTTTCAGATAATTTTCCACAGAACGGTTTACCTGATCGATCAGGATCTGATTTTCCTCCATTACTGTTTCAGAAACCTGCCCAGACATTCTCGTATACAGAGAGAGGCCAATAAAAATACTGGCAGCTGCTGCTGTAATTGTAAAATACAGGAAAATAATAGAACGTATACCGCCATTCCCAAAGGGCAGCTGCCGCTGTCTGAATGTTTTCATTTACTTTGCTCCCCTGAATTTCGTGGGAGATACCCCGAAACGTTTTTTAAACACATAGCTGAAATAGTTCTGTTCCTGGTATCCTACCTTTGCCGCGATCACATAGGTCTTGTCATCAGTCTTATTTAAAAGTTCCACCGCCTTGTCAAGACGCACCTCTGTCAGGTAGGCAACATATGTTTTTCCCGTTTCCTTCCGGAACATAGTGGAAAAATATGCCGGGCTCATATGCAGATGACGGCAGATCTGTTCCACGGACAGCTCCGGCTCCTGATAGTGCTCCAGAATATACTGTCTCGCTTCCCGGATCACCTGCTTCATGGTATTGTCTCTTTCCCGGTTCATGGCCTGGTGGATATAGAGCGCTGTATTTAAAAGCCAGATGGAAAAATCCTCCTTTTTCTGCAGGCCAGGGAGCATCTCAAGGCTTCCGTTTTCCTTTAACTCTCCATTAAACACAGCCTCCATATCCAAATCATACAGCTGCAGCAGCTGGATCATAGAATTTGCCACCGACAGCATATACGCCTGCTGCTGGCGGAAATGAACCTTTGCATCATTCATCCTGTCCATGATCTGAGCCACAGCCTTCTCAATCTTTTCTTTGGGGCCGAATTTAATAGCTGCCGTCAGCTCCGCTTCTGTCTTGCCGTCAAGCTCCAGCTTTCCCCGGCTCACCGGCTCCATATCATTAATATAAATGGTACTTCCAATGCCTACGATGGCCTTGTAGCCCAGAGAATTAACCGCCTCCTTATAGGAATCGCTGACCCTGCAAAGCTGGGCGGAATTATTTCCAATGCCGATGGTAACAGGAACAGCCAGGATCTTTCTGGTTTCCTTACAGATATCTCCCAGTACATCAATAAGGCCTGTCTGGCTGTTTTCCCCGTCAATGGCGGCAATGACCGACAGACCGGATTCCTGAACACCGGCTGCGTTAAAAAGAGCAAAACGGCAGTAAGCACCCAGCTTTTCCTCCAAAATCTGCATCACGGAAATGGGGATCAGATCCTTTTCCTGATGAATGGCCAGCTGGCCCATGCGCTCCTTTTCCGGCTCCTCGATGTCAATCGCAGCAGCGATCCACTTCTTGGCTCCCAGAAGATCCAGATCGTATTCCCGCATCCGGCTTTCCACGATTGCCGGATCCATGGAATGGCTTACAAGTTCATTTAAAAAGTTTTCCCTTAAAATAGGAAGGCTTCTGATATAGTTCTCTCTCAAAAGGTTTACATTCCGCTTCTGCTCGATTTCCTGATCCAGATTCACCTTGATCCGTTTTAAGATTGCTGTCAGTTCCTCCACATTCACAGGCTTTAAAATGTACTCTGTCACGTTGAGCTTAATGGCCTGCTTGGCGTACTCAAAATCATCAAACCCCGAAAAAATAACGATTTTCATGGAGGGGTATTTCTGCCGGATCCGCTCTGCAAGGGTAAGGCCGTCCATATAGGGCATACGGATATCGGTCAGCACTACATCCGGCTCCAATGCCTCGATCTTTTCCAGCGCATCCTCTCCGTTTTCCGCATCTCCTGCCACAAAAAAACCGGCCTCTTCCCAGTCAATCTTTCGGATAATGCTCTTTCTTACTTCTTCTTCATCATCCACCAGGATGATACGGTATAATTCCATATGCAGTTCCCCTCTCCCAGTCTGTCTTATCGCCCGCTCATCCAGCCGTCATTTCCTCCAAGGACGCGCTCCCGGCTGTAAGGTTCCAGCTCATCTTCAGAAAGAATCCTTACCCATTCCGGACGCTCCTCAGGCACAGCTCCAGGGCCCGTGCTTCCTGCCTCGGCGAAATACAGGGTGTCATGCGCCTCCCGTTTGCCCCAGTCATGCCATCCTTCTCTGCGGATATGCTCCTCCATGCGGCAGTGCAGCAGCACGGTTTTTGCAAAATTTCTCCATGGACGGCCCAGATAAACGCTCCTTGGAGGACAGTTGCCTGTAAAATGGCAGCCCTCAAATACATAGCCATATTCCTGTCCCTCAGGAGTAGATGCCGCGGTCACATATCCGTTAATCTCCCGGCCAATATCCTGGGAATACAGCTCACAGTTTTCAAAATATGCCGTGGCGCTTCCAAAAATAAAATCAATATCTCCCCTGATAAAGCAGTCCTTGTAATAATGACGGCCATTGATCCTGGGGGCATACTGCTTGGGGCCGATAAAACCGTTTGGTTCGATTTCCTTTGGCGGAAGGGGACCTGTAAAAATGGTGTCCTGGCTGGCCAGCATCCGGCAGCGGTCAAACAGGATCCTGTCTCCATCCACATAAAGGGCCAGAGCCTGTCCCACTAATGCCCCCAGTCCGGCGCTGTTTTCAAAGGTCAGATTTCTGGCCGTAAAATCATGCGTGTCAATTAAGACAGAATAGCTGCGGAAGGTTCCTCTGCGGCTTCCATCTTCCATCTCCATCTTGGCTCCCAGATTATAGGTGATCACTGTTTCATTCATATCCTCGCCCTCAAACGTTACAAAGGGCCGGCGGATAGTCAGACGTTCCTTATATACACCTTTTTTTATGTAGATAAGCGCCGGCTCCCCTTCTTCTCCCAGAGCTGCCAATGCCTCTGTAACAGTGGAATAATCTCCGGTTCCGTCTTTGGCTACCACAAGGGTAAAGGGCTTTTTTTCTGTCATATCTTCTCTCTCCTGTCTGATAAAATTGTCCTCTTTTTATCCTTTGTATTTGGAATTATTATACAATGAATTGTCATTTTTTGCAATTCCGGCCGTTTTTGATTTTCCCTTCCCCTGTTTCTTTTTCCCTTTCTTATATATTTAATAAGTATAAATAATAAATGTACCCTATTGTTATTTTATTTTAATATATGTTATGATATCAGAGTCAAACAAGAACACATCATGTTATGATACATACATGGATTCTTTACAGAAAGGAAGTAATCTCTATGGGCGGTTTTTTTGGAGTTGTTTCAAAACAGAGCTGTACGCTGGATCTGTTTTTTGGCGTAGATTATCATTCACATCTTGGAACCAGACGAGGGGGCATGGCTGTATATGAAAAAGGAAGAGGCTTTGCCAGATCCATTCACAATATTGAAAATTCCCCCTTCCGCACAAAGTTCGACAGCGATCTGGATGAGCTTACAGGCACGATGGGGATCGGATGTATCTCTGACAGCGATCCCCAGCCCCTGTTGATCCAGTCCCATCTGGGCAGTTATGCCATTACCACAGTAGGAAAGATCAACAATGAAGAGGAACTGATCCGATCCGCTTATGAAAACGGTCACATCCATTTTATGGAAATGAGCGGCGGGCGCATCAATGCTACGGAGCTGGTGGCTGCTTTGATCAATCAGAGACCTACCATCACAGAGGGGCTTCTCTATGCTCAGGAGCAGATCAAGGGCTCCATGAGTATTCTCCTTCTTACAGAAGACGGCCTTTACGCATCCAGAGACCGCCTTGGACGTACCCCCATTGTGATCGGTCGAAAAGAAGGCGCCTTCTGTGCATCCTTTGAAAGCTTTGCCTACATCAACTTAGGCTATACTGATTACCGGGAGCTGGGTCCGGGAGAGATCGTAAAAATCCATGCAGACGGCGTAGAAACCTTAAGCGCTCCTAGAGAAGAAATGAAGATCTGCTCCTTCCTCTGGGTTTACTACGGTTATCCCACCTCTACCTATGAAGGTGTGAATGTAGAAAAAATGCGCTATGAATGCGGAAAACGTTTAGCCCGCCGGGATGAAGCCCAGCCGGACATTGTGGCAGGTGTGCCTGATTCCGGTATCGCTCACGCCATTGGCTATGCCAATGAATCCGGCGTTCCCTTTGCCCGTCCCTTTATCAAATATACACCTACCTGGCCCAGATCCTTTATGCCTCAGAATCAGAGCCAGCGAAACCTGATCGCCAGAATGAAGCTGATCCCCGTAGATGCTCTGATCCGGGGAAACAAGCTTCTGCTGATTGACGATTCCATTGTTCGGGGTACACAATTAGGAGAAACCACAGAATTTCTCTACCAGAGCGGAGCAAAAGAGGTACATATCCGTCCTGCCTGCCCGCCGCTGCTCTTTGGCTGCCCGTATTTGAACTTTTCCCGTTCTACCTCTGAACTGGATCTGATCACCCGACGGATCATCCGCGACCGTGAGGGAGACAATGTATCTCAGGAAATCCTTGACAGCTATGCAGACCCGGACAGCCAAAATTATGCGGAAATGATCGAAGAAATCCGCAAACGGCTGAATTTCACCACACTCCGCTACCACCGTCTGGATGATCTGGTGGAATCTGTGGGAATCTCTCCCTGTAAGCTCTGTACCTATTGCTGGAACGGGAAGCATTGATTTTACCGCCGTATCGCAATATGATTTAAAATGATTTAAAACGCTCCCGTACACAGATCATGATATATGGGAGCGCTTTTATTTTTATATCTGTATGGATTTTGCTTTAAAACTGTGATAAAATCGGCCTGAATATACCAAATTCACAGAGCACAGCAGGAGGAAAGAGAATGGATCTTAAAAAACGGGCAGAGAAATTAAAAACAGATATTCCTGCTATATTTTTGGCGCTGAAAGACAAAGATACGCCGCTTCCCGCAAAGGTATTTGCCGGCCTTATCATAGCCTATGCTCTTTCCCCTGTGGATTTTCATACCTGATTTTATCCCGGTTCTGGGATATCTGGACGATGTGATACTGTTTCCTGCACTGGTATCATTGACGGTCAAATTCATTCCTGAGGATGTTCTGAAAAAAAATAGGAGAAATGCTGAGGGAATCTGGAGCGGCTGGAACGCCTGGAAATGGTATTATATGATTCCGGTTGTGGCAGTGTGGGGGATTATAATTGGGGTATTGGTGTTGTAAAATGAAGTGTAGCGATACTCCTTTTTCTCTTTTAGGATTATTGATTGGTTGCGTAGGATTTTTCTTTGTTTTTAGAAGTGCAAAGGAAAAATAGGACAATTAGAATTGACCGAGCTGAAAGCGAGGGATGCTTCTTGTCCGAAGGGCAAGAAGATGCGATGATAATATTATTCGTATCGGAGATAATGCTTTAATTGCGCCAAATCTACAAATATATACAGCATTTCAGCCGACAAATGCGTTTGACCGTTTTGGTGAGCCTAAAGAAGATGGTTCATTTGAATTTTGCAAAACACAAACTGCACCAGTGATTATTGGTAATAATGTATGGATTGGTGGCGGAGCTATTATCATGCCTGGTGTTACAATCGGAAATAGTATTGTCATTGGAGCAGGAAGTGTTGTGACAAAGGACATTCCTGATAATGTTATAGCTTATGGGAATCCCTGTAAAGTAGTAAGAGAGAATAAATAAACTTCCAGTTTATCAGTGAATTAAGCGAAACAGTAACCTGCACCGATTACAAAGACAAGATTTGAAAATTGATATGTCATATGCAGAAAAGCACTGAAAAAAGATCCCACATGGCTGCATTCCGGATTCGGACCGGACCCTTCCGGGCTACGAACCCGGCGTCCCCAGGACCCTTGTCCATGTGGCGATCTGTTTCTATCTTAACATAATCGATACCTATTTACAATCGCTTCTCTCAGACCATTTTTTTCATATCTGCCACCAGGGCAAACTGTGTTCTGCAGCGATCCAGATTGTGATTTTCACGGTGAATCTTCCTGCTCCTCCCAATCTCTTTCCGGATCCAATTTCCGTTTTTTATCCCCTCCTCACACCTGATACAGCAGCGCATTGCACAGCGCAGCCGCCACGTTGCTCCCGCCTTTTCTTCCCCTGGCTACAATATAAGGCGTATGGGGAAGCGTCAAAATCAGTTCCTTTGAGGGAACCACATTTACAAATCCCACCGGAGCGCCGATGATAAGGGCGGGAGAAATCCTCCCCTCCTGCACCAGCTCATAGAGACGCACCAGGGCCGTAGGGGCATTTCCAATGGCGAAGATACAGGGACGGGAAGCATTTCCATAAAGCTCTGCCGCCTTTTCCATGCTGGCAACAGCCCTGGTGGAACCGGATGCGGCTGCCCGGGCTGCTACGGACTCATCTGCCATAAAGCACACTGCTTCTCCTCCAAGGTTTGCCAGCTTTTTCTTATTGATTCCCGACCAGGCCATATTTGTGTCCGTAATGATCACAGCCCCCTCCCGCAGTGCGTTCAGCCCTGCTTCCACGGCTCCTTCGGAAAATACCAGATTGTCCGCATAGTCAAAATCTGCCGTAGTATGGATCGCCCTGCGGATCAAAAGATCCTGCACCGGATCCAGAACCTTTCCCATGGCAGCCAGCTCATCCTGAATGATCTCAAAGCTTCTGTTCTCAATCTCAGCCGGAAGTACCTGCTCCAGCTGGATATGTCCTGTATGCATCTGATATTCTGTATTTCTTTTATCTTCCAAAAACCTCACTCCTTCCGGCCCTCAAGTCCTAAAACCTTATAAATCAATTCCATATTTAAAGCCTTTCTCAGTTCCCCGGCCAGCTTGTCATACTGGCGGTTTCGGTAGGCGTCATACTCTTCTTTCAGATTTGTTTCCAGCTTAATGCCCTTTTTCTCAGCCAGAGCATTTACCAGCGTATCCGCCACACCCGGAGCATCAAATATGCCATGGACATAAGCTCCGTAACAGTTTCCTCTATTCCAGCCATCCGGCTGCACCTGCTTTGTATCCCCTTTAAAAAGATAGCACATGGGACGGCAGATTTCCGGCTCTTTCCTGTCCGGAACCAGCCTTGCGGTTCCGGCAGGCCCCTCCGGACATGCAATTTCCGTCCGCCCCATATGAATCTCATAACCAAATATGCATTTGCCGGACAAGGGCGCAAACACACCGTCCAGCTCTGCCAGCGAGCCCTCTGAGCGGGTACGGATTTTTTCTTTTTCAAAAACCGTCCGCAGAGGAAGAAGGCCCATAGTTTCAATCCGGCGGCATTCCCCGGATTCGGCTCCTTCCTCATCGATCACCTCTTCCCCCATCATCTGGTATCCTCCGCAGATTCCCCATACAGGCACATTCCGTCCGGCCAGTTTAAGAATGGCTCCTTCCAGACCATTCTGGCGCATCCACAAAAGATCGCTTATGGTATTTTTCGTTCCGGGAAGGATCACCAGATCCGGTGTGCCAAGCTCGGACACCTTCGTCACATACCGCACCGTCACGCCGGGAATCCTCACAAATACATCCAGATCTGTAAAATTGGAAATTTTAGGGAATCGGATGACCGCCAGATCCACCAGTCCCTTTTCCCTTTGACCAAGCTTTTCGCTCAGGCTGTCCTCATCCTCAATATCTACATCCATATAGGGAACTACTCCCGCTACCGGGATACCGCAAAGCTCCTCCAGCTGCCGAATCCCCGGCTCTAAAATAGAGGAGTCTCCCCTGAATTTATTCACGATCAGGCCGCAGATCCGTTTTCTTTCACTTTCTTCCAAAAGAGCCACGGTTCCGTAAAGCTGCGCAAATACGCCGCCCCGGTCAATATCTCCTGCCAAAAGCACCGGAGCATCCACCATGGCAGCCAGACCCATATTTACAATATCATCCTTTTTTAAATTGATCTCTGCCGGACTTCCTGCTCCCTCTATGACAATGATATCATAATCCCCGCACAGACGGTTATAAGCCGCCAAAATCTCCGGAATCAGCTCTTTTTTATAGGCAAAGTAATCCTTCGCCCGCATATTCCCTCTGGAAATACCGTTTACGATCACCTGAGAGCCTATGTCTGTGGTGGGTTTTAAAAGGATGGGGTTCATATCTGCCCGCGGCTCTGTCCCAGCCGCCTCTGCCTGAACCGCCTGAGCCCGCCCCATTTCCAGACCGTCTGCGGTGATATAGGAGTTAAGAGCCATATTTTGGGATTTAAAGGGAGCGACCCGGTAGCCGTCCTGGGCAAAAATCCGGCAGAGGCCGGCAGCCAAAAGGCTTTTTCCCGCATTGGACATGGTTCCCTGTATCATGATGCATTTTGCCATTATTCTTCTCCTTATAGCGTTTTGAAGGAAATCATCTTCCCACAGCCTCTGTAAGATATCGGAGGAAACAGTCATTTTCTTCCGCTGTCTTTACGCAGATCCGGTAATAAGAGCCGTCTAATCCGGGATAATTGCCGCAGTTTCTGATCAGCACGCCCTGGCGCAGCAGTCTGTCATAAAGGGAATCCCCTTCCTTCCAGACAGGATCTCTGAAAAAAATATAATTGGCCTGGGAGGGATAAACCTGAAAGCCAAGCTCTACAAGCTTCCCCTTCATCCGTTCCCGCTCCGGCCCAATGAGCCTTTTTGTAGCTTCCAGATAATCCCTTTCTTTAAGTGCTGCAATACCGGCCCTCTGAGCCGGTCCGGAAACAGACCAGGGCTGACGGACTGTTTCCAGGCGGATGTTTAATTCCTGATCTGCACAGAGGCTGTAGCCCAGCCGCAGCCCGGCCATGGCATAAATTTTGGTAAATGCCTTTAAGACAATCACATGATCCAGATCCTTTAATTTAGGGATTACTGAATATGCCTCAGGTTCATCCAGAAAATCACAGAAGCATTCATCCACAGCCAGCCAGGTTTCTGTCTCTTTGCACACCACTCCGATTTCTTCCACTATTTCTTTTTTTACAGGAAGCCCCGTAGGGTTATTGGGATTGCATAAAAACAGGATATCGTATGGCTGTTTCTCTGCCCTGGCGCGAAACAGCGCTTCCTTCAACCTGAATGGGTCCAGCGAAAAGTCCTCATCTTCCCTCAGCATAAATGAGTCTGTTTCACACCCCCACAGATGAAGGGCCTGGCTGTATTCCAGAAAAGAGGGCGCTAAAAGCAGCGCGTGCCTGGGCCTTAAGGCTGCCACCAGTGCAAAAATCAGATCGGCCGCCCCGTTTCCGCAGCTAATCCACTCCTTTGGAACATGATGTATTTCTGATAAAGCCATTTTTAAGCTTCGGCAGGCGCTGTCCGGATAAATGCAGCATACATTTTCCTCCACGCAGCAAAGCAGCTCTCTCTTTACCCCTTCCGGAAGACCCAGAGGGTTAATGTTTGCAGAATAATCCATTTTTATGGGGCGGCTGTAGATATCGCCCCCATGAGTATAAGGAATTTCCATAAGCTCTCCTAGAGTAACAAAAGTAATATCACAAGGCCTGCCATCAAAAGTCCCTGAGCTCCAAACATAAGGCTGCAGACTCCTTTGATGTCGTCTGGACGGATAGGCCGGTCATCATCGCCGATATAAGGCTTTTTATAAAGAGTTCCAAAGTACCAGGCGTCCCCGGCCAGACGCAGATGAAGAGCTCCGGCACAGGCCGCCTCTCCCTGGGCGGAATTGGGGCTGGCATGGTTAAAACGGTCCCGTTTAAAGATTCTCCAGGCATTTTTCCCATCCATTCCCGGAAGAAGCCAGGCGGCGGCGGTAAGGAGCATCCCGGAAAGGCGGGCTGGAAGCCAGTTTACAGCGTCATCCAGCTTTGCCGCCGCCCTTCCGAACAAAAGGTACGTTTCATTTTTATATCCCACCATGGAATCCATGGTATTGACTGCTTTATAGAAAAATCCTCCTGCCGGGCCAAATACCGCCATAAAGAAAAAAGGCGCAATCACTCCGTCCGAAGTATTTTCTGCCACCGTCTCCACCGCCGCTCTGGCGATTCCGTCCCGGTCAAGAACCGCTGTATCCCTTCCTACGATCATGGATACGGCTTTTCTGGCTTTTTCTATATCCCCTTCTTTCAGAGCCGAACAGACCTTCATGCTCTCAGTCTGTAAGCTTCGGGCCGCCAGAAGCTGTCCGCAAAAAAAGCTTTCCAGAACAAACAGGCAGATATAGATCCAGTGTCTCTGAATGCCAAAGGACAGAAGACCTCTGTATATCCCCAAAAAGCCCAGTACAGGAATCAGAGTCCAGAACAGGCACATGAAGCCAGCAAGCACCCCTCCTGCAAGCAAAAGATGCTCAGGAAACAAGCGCCGAAGCCTCGCTTCAAGCGCGCTTATCATATTTCCCATAAACCGGATCGGGTGAAACAGCCAGTAGGGATCTCCCATCAGCCAGTCTAAAATACAGCCTGCAATGAGAGCCATGCTGTGAAATTTCCATAGGTGGAACAAACTCATTTCTTAACATTCCTCTTTCTGTTCATCGTTATTTCAGCCTCTGTCCCAGGCCGCAGGCCACGCGCCATACCTGCTCAGACCGGGCAGCCAAAAGACAGCAGATCCGCCCGGTTTCCTCCCTGTATTCCCTTTCAAAGGGATCTAAGGGTACAATGCCAAGGCCGATCTCATCTGTTACCAGAACACGGCCGGGACAGGCTTTAAAAAGACGTTCCGTCAACGCCTCCCGATCCGGCAGCCGGCAGCCGTTTCGTTTTTCCATAGTGCCGTACACCCAGTCGGGTGCATTTAAAGAAGGCTCTCCCAACAGCAGCCTGCGGATAAAAAGATGGAATTCGCAGACATAGGGGCTGTCCAAACACTCATCAAAACTGGTCTGCCCCCCTCGGATCCAGAGTCCTGAGATTTCTGATGGTTCTCCTTCCCCAGAAGCTATGTTTTTCTCCCAAAAGGCCCGTTTTCCCTGAGCCCGTCCTCCTGTAATCAGGATCATTTTCTCATCCTCCCACATTATTTGAAACCCAGCCGGCGAGAACCAGTGCTGCGATCAGACAGACCAGCTCTCCTGCCTGAAGGTAAAACCCGGCCAGATCTCCCGTAATCCCTCCAAACTGCTTTTTGCTCCACCGGTAAAACCAGACAAACAGGATCAAAAGCAGTACAAAAAATACGGCTGCTGCCAAAAGCCAGCTTAAACCTCCCAAAAGCCAGGACACTGCACCTGTGGCTAACGGCCACAGCATCATTCCCATACGGTCTGTTTTCTTCTCTGCAGCCTGTGCAAAAGAGGCTGCCAGGCCGTCTTTTTTGGCAGAAGGAAAGGAAAGCACCGACAGGCCGCTGAAGGCCCGCTCCATGGTCATAAAAAGCACAGGGAGCAGCCGTGCGCTTCCCTCTGCCCTTGCTGCAAATTCACAGGAGGCTCCGGCATAAAGGAGCATATATGCAAACGTATAGATAACCGCAAAAGCCCCCAGATGGGGGTCCTTTAAAATTTCCAGCTTTTTTTCCCGATCCCCATAGGAGCACACTCCGTCCATGGTATCCAGAAAGCCGTCCATATGAATCCCTCCCGTGATAAGCACAGGAAGAGCCGCCGCCCACAGGCCGGTCATAGCAGGAGACAAACGAAAGACCTCCTCTGCCAGCCACAGCCACAGCGCCAGAAACAGGCCCTGGATCAGACCCACCAGAGGAAAAAAGCATAATGCATGCTTCATCCGCTCCTTCGTCCATTGGATCTGGGGCATAGGAATCCTGGAATACATGGAAATTGCTATGATACAGGAATACAGAAGCTTCATTTTCCCTTCTCTCCTTTCAGGACAACCGGAATCCCATAAACCACCTCAACTACTTCACTGGCCCTTTCAGCCAGCAGGCAGTTAAGCCGCCCCATAAGGCGGATATACT
This sequence comes from Enterocloster sp. HCN-30185, assembly GCF_037890305.1. Lineage (NCBI taxonomy): Bacteria > Bacillati > Bacillota > Clostridia > Lachnospirales > Lachnospiraceae > Enterocloster > Enterocloster sp. HCN-30185. Next base: position 219,928 of record NZ_JBBKBT010000002.1, on the reverse strand, counting down.
CCATGGTTTCCGGCGTATAGTCCTCCCCATCTGCTCCCACCTCATTTGTGATAACCGCCAGAAAATCAGCCTGGGAATCCAGATAAAGAATATCGTCAAAGAGCCCTTCTGCCAGTTCCTCTGTATCCGGCTGTATGCCCTCCTTTTCAAACATGGCGTTGGCAGCCAGATTGGACACGCACTCTAAAATGACAGCCTTTTTTCCTTCTCCTTTTAAGCTTAGTCCGGACAGGCCTCTGGGCCTTTCAAGGGTCACAAAGCCTTTTCCGGCTCTGAGAGCCCTGTGGCGTTCTACCTTCCTGCGCCCCTCTTCCCCGTAAACCTCCATGCAGGCCACATAGAAGCGAAGGGGCATCTGCTCCTCCATCACCCTATATTCCCCATATTCGGATTTTCCGCTGCCGCTGCCCCCTGTGATCAGGATCATTCTTCCTCTTCCTTTCCAAAACGGCGGTACTGCTCCACATGGATTTCCTCAAATGACTCCATCTGTCCGTACACAGCCGCAGCCATGTCAAGAAGGGGAAACAGCGCCACGGCTCCCGTTCCCTCTCCCAGACACATTTCTCCGTGGATCGCAGCCTTTAAGCTCAGCGCCTCTAAGGCCATAGCTCCCGCAGGCTCTGCGGATACGTGAGAAGCCAGCAGATAATCCCTTACCGTCGGAGAAAGCTTCACAGCCGCCAGAGCAGCCGCAGCCGTAATCAATCCGTCCAGCACCACCGGGATCCGATAACAGGCACAGCCGATATAAAAACCGGCCAGAGCAGCCAGATCAAGGCCGCCAACCTTGGAAAGCACGTCGATAGCGTCCTCCGGATCCGGATGGCAAAGCATGATTCCCTCACGAATGACACGGATTTTCCGGTTCAGCGCCTCATCCGAAAGTCCTGCCCCCCGGCCAGTCACCTCTTCCGGCTCCTTTCCCAAAAGGACAGAAAGGACAGCGCTGGACGTAGTTGTATTTCCAATTCCCATTTCACCGCAGCCTGCCAGCCGGCAGCCCTTTTCTTTTAGAATCCCTGCCGCTTCCATCCCTGTTTCCATGGCTTTTACCGTTTCCTCCCGCGTCATGGCAGGCTCTTTCAGGAAATTCCGGGTTCCATAGCGTATTTTCCGGTTTAAAATCCCCGTCCCTTCCATATCTGAGGCAATTCCCACATCCACAGGAAGTACCTTTGCCCCTGCTTTCGCAGCCATCAAACAGACGCAGGAGGCCCCTCTTGCCATATTTGCCGCTACTACGGCTGTTACCTCCTGTCCGGTCTGGGTAACGCCTTCCTCCACAATGCCGTTGTCTGCGCACATGACGGCAATCCACTTCTGATCCAGACAGACCGCCTCGCTGTTCTGAGCCCCGGCAATGCGTACCAGATCCTCTTCCAGGATCCCCAAGCTGTTTAAGGGCTTTGCCACCTGGTCCCAGCGAAGCCGGGCCGCCTTCTTTGTCTCACTGCTTACCGGACGTATCTGCTGCAGCGCTTTTTTTAGCGTCATTTTTCCTTCTGTATTTTGTATCATTCTTCTGCCTCATCTCTTTTCCGTTTGTATCTTACACAGGCTTTGGCAAAACGGACGGCAAAAGCCGGGCAGGAGGGGTAAAATAAATGAGGAAAACCGGCCATCACCTGATTCTTTATGCGTATACAGGGCCAGCTTCTGTTTCCTACCGGCTTTTTTGCTCTCATTACCCATTCTTCTTCCAAAACCTCGCAATCCCAGTAATGAAATTCATGACCCCTGATCTGTTCTCCCGGCTTTAAATACAGGCTGTCTTTTTCCGCTTCCACTCCAATGTAGCCAAAACGGCTATTTTTCCCCTTTTTATATCCTTTTCCCTTCAAAACGCCTGTCATGGGCCAGATCCGTCCATCTTCCGCCTCCAGCTCCTCCAAAAGATACAGATATCCTCCGCACTCTCCCAGAACAGGAAGCCCCCCTTCTGCCGCCTTTTTCACAGCTTCCCGCATGGACTCATTCAGCGAAAGCGCCTCGCAGTAAAGCTCCGGATACCCGCCTCCTAAGATCAGGCCGTCCAGCTGTTCGGGAAGGCTCCTGTCATGAATGGGGCTAAAGTATACCAGTTCTCCTCCCAGACGCTCTAAAAGCCGCAGATTATCCTGATAATAAAAGCAGAATGCCTCGTCCATGGCAATTCCCAGACGGAAGCTGAAAGCCGCTGTACAGGAAGCTTCTGTGTTTTCTTCCTCTAAAGCATCCCTTTCTTCTTTTTCTGCTCCCAGTTCTGCCAGAAATTCCCAGTCTATCGTTTCCTCCAGACATTTTCCAAGGCGGTTCATCTGCTCTCTTAATCCGGCAATTTCCTCTGGCAGCACCAGTCCCAGATGACGGCTTCCCACCTTGAGAAAATCCAGCTCCGGCACAAAACCGGCTGCCCGGATGCCGGTTTCCCGTTCCACCAACTCCCGGATCCTTGGATAGAGCATAGGGGACATTCTGTTAAAGATCACAGCCTTTATCTGGCTTCCCATGGATCGTTCAAACTCCAGAAAGCCCTTTATAAGTGCAGCCAGCGATACGCTGGCTCCTCTGGCATCAACCACCAGCACTGCCGGAAGATCCAGTATGTGAGCCACCTCCCAGGAGCTGGCTCTTGTGGTGCTTCCTCCAAGGCCGTCAAAATATCCCATGACCCCTTCCACCACCGGCAGATGGCCTTTAGACAGACGGCTGTATTTATCCCGAAGTTCCTCCGGAGCCTCAAAATAGCTGTCCAGGTTCATTCCTTCCAGCTCCAGCACCTGTTTGTGAAACAGTCCGTCAATATAATCCGGTCCGCATTTGCAGGCCAGGGGATTTAAGCCCTTTCTTTTAAAAAGCTCCAAAATCCCGCAGGTAATCATGGTTTTCCCGCTGCCGCTGGAGGCTGCTGTTATCATAAATCCTGCCACTGAAGCTCCTCCCCATCCTCTGCCGGATGCTGCATCACCGCAATATACACAGGATTCTGAGCCTTTGGCATATGGTAGCTTCCCACCTGCTCCACTGCAGATGCCTGAATCTGAAGAATCTCTCCTTCTTTAAAGCCATACTTTTTCATACATTCCAAAATTTCCGTCACCGTTTCCAGAGAAATTGCGTTTGCCACGATCCGCACCTTTGGATTCATCTGCAAAAGCACCTCTATCATCTCCTTCATGCGTCCCCCGCTCCCGCCGATAAACGCATGGGTAGGCGTCTCCAATCCCTGAAGGGCCTCAGGAGCTTCCCCGGCTACGATATGAAACCCGGACCAGTCACCGTGAAATTTTCTCCTGTTAGCGTCAATCAGCTCCAGTGCACCCGGCTCCCGCTCAATAGCATATACCCGGCCTTCTCCGCACTGCCTCCGGATGGCCAGTCCCATTTCTACAGAAACAGAACCCGTTCCAGCACCGATATCAAAACAGACCGCATCTGCGCCAATACGAAGCGTTTCTAATGACAGACGCCGTACGCTTTCCTTTGTCATGGGCGTCTTGCCCCGGATAAAATCAGAATCCCTGGGATGAAGTTCAGGATAGATCCGTGCTTCCACTGCATGAGGATTTTCCACGATCGCACAGGCCAGGCTGCCAAAGGGATGTACTTCTTCCTCCATGAGGATTTCTGCCGGTTTCCGTTTCCAGAGGATCCGTTCCTCTCTATATGAGAGTTTTTCTCCTGCCCAAAGATCCACATGACCCAGACCGCTGCTCACAAGGCTGCGGCAAAGCTCTGAAAGCCCCCCTTCTCCTCCCAGGAGGACAAAGCAGGTTTTATGGTTTCTCACCCAGGCCGGAATATCGCACTCCCGTCCATGGCTGCTTACCGGATATACATCCTGCCAGCTTCGGCCGATTCTGGCGCAGAAATAGGAAAGACTGGAAATTCCCGGAATATATTCCACATCCCAGCCTTCCCGTATAAAGGCCTTGGAAGCAGCCTCTGCCCCGCTGTAAAAGCCCGTGTCGCCAGAAAGCACCAGAGCGGCCTCCGTCCATGAAAAGGAACCAAGCCACTGAACCATCTCGCTGGGCTTATAGGCTGTAAGCACCGGCTTTCCCTGTATATACGGCTCTACGGAACCTAACATCCTGCCTGCTCCCATGACAGCCTCTGCTCCCTCCAGGCGGTCAATGGCCTGCCCGGTAAGCTGATCCTCACCGCCCATTCCAATGCCGATCAGATAGACCACAGGACGTTCCTGTCTATATGTTTCATCCTCTCTCATGAGTTTTTCCACTCCTTTACTTCTCTTATAACCGCTTCCAGGCTTATCCCCTGATCGAAAGGGCGCCGGATCACCAAAACCTCTGCTCCCGCTTCCTGGGCGCCTTTTAATTTTTCTTCAAAGCCGCCCGTCTTTCCTCCATCCTTTGTAACCAGAAAACGGCAGTTATATTCTCTCAGATGGGCCCGGTTCATTTCCGCAGAAAACGGACCCTGCATGGCGATAATATGGCGGCCCTCATACCCCTGCATCCTGCAGCAGCGGATGGAATCCTCCAAAGGCAGGACGCGGACATAGACCCTTTTCCTGAAATCCGGGATCTGCGAAAAAGCCTCCAGATCCTTGCTTCCTGTGGTAAGAAGAATATTTCCCTCCTGCCCGGACAGCCAGGAGACTGTCTCTTTAACCGAAGCCATCTCACGAACAGGGGCGGCAGCTTCCGATTCCCCTTCTTCTCTGAGACACCGGAGAAGCTTCACATTCGGAACATGACTGCAGGCTTTGCGGATATTCGCTGTGGCCTGATCTGCATACGGATGAGTGGCATCAATGACAAGGGAAGCATTCTCTCTCCTGATCAGCGCTTCCATTTCTTCCTCATCCAGCCGGCCGGCCCTGATTTTCAGGCTGTCTTTTACCCCTGTTCCATCCCTGTTCCTTAATGAACACACCCGTTCCATTTCTTCCTTAAGAAGCTCTTTTCCATATTCCGTCGCAGCGCACACGACTCCCGAAATTCCTTCTTCTGCCAGTTTTCCTGCCAGAATCCTTCCCTCAGTAGTTCCTGCAAAGAGGATCAGTTTCCTGTTTTTACCCATCTCCTCATGCGTCCTTTCCAGAGAAATATTTTCGTTCATAGCCTCTGGGCGTTACCATGTGTCCGCCGATCTGTTTTGTGGAAGAATTGCCGATATAAACGGTGGTAAACATATCCGCCTCTGCCTCCATAAGCTCTTTTAAGGTCAGGATCTCCGTTTCTTCTCCTTCCCGTCCGATGCGCTTTGCCAGGCCGCAGATCGTCTGAGGAGAACGGTATTTTAAAATCCGCTCACAGGCCTGGCGCAGATAATCCGGCCGCCCCTTGCTGCGGGGATTATAAAGGCAGATCACAAAATCTGCGGCGGCTGCCTTCTCAACCCGCTCCCAGATGGTTTCAATAGGGGTCAGCCGGTCGCTTAAGCTGATGACGGCAAAGTCATGCATCAGAGGCGCTCCCAGGGCAGCTGCACCGGAGCAGGCAGCCGTCACTCCCGGCACTACACAGATTTCCACCTGAGGCGTTTCCTCTGCCAGCTCAAGCAAAAGACCTGCCATGCCGTATACACCGCCGTCTCCGCTGCAGATCATCGCTGTATCCTTTCCCTCAAGGCAGCAGGCGATTGCCATGCGGCAGCGCTCCTCTTCTCTTGTCATGGGAGTGGTCAGATACTCCTTTTGGGGAAATTCATCCCGCACCAGGTCTGCATATACAGTATATCCGGCAATCACCTGGCATCGCTCCAGAGCCTGCCTGGCCTCTCCTGTCATCCCTTTTGCAGAGCCGGGGCCGATCCCCACCACATATAAGCGGCCTGTTCTGCCTTCCTTTTGCCTTAAATCCCCTGTTTTTTCATCTTCCGCCTTCCCGCAGGCCTCTCCCATCTCCGGGTTCTGCGCCTTCCGGTACTCTGTTTCAAAGCACGGATCATACAGCTTAGACCGCTCATAGTCCTTCTGTCCGACTGCCTCTCCTACGATGATCAGCGCTGTCTTTGTAATACCTTCAGCTTCTGCCGCCTCTGCCAGATTCTTCACCTCACAGCGCACGATCTTTTCCTCCGGCCAGGTAGCCTTATACACAATGGCAGCAGGCGTATCTGCCGGATATCCTCCCTTTATCAGCTCTGCAGACAGTTCCCTTAGCATCCCTGCGCTTAAAAACAGAACCATAGATGTCTGGTGGACCGCAAAGGAAGCAATGCTTTCCCGATCCGGCACCGGCGTTCTTCCCGCCATCCTGGTGATGATCACGCTCTGGGAAATTCCCGGAAGCGTATATTCCATCCCCAAAGAGGATGCTGCTCCGCAGAAGGAACTAACGCCGGGGCAGATTTCATAGGGGATTTTCTCCTTATCCATGGCGTCCATCTGCTCTCTGATCGCCCCATAGATGCAGGGATCCCCTGTATGAAGGCGCAGGATCTCCTTTTTTTCCTTCCAGGCCCTTTTTATCACCGCCATCACCTCTTCTAAGGTCATGCGGGCGCTGTCGTAAACTTCAGCTCCTTCTTTTGCCAGCTCCAGCAGTTCCTTATTTACAAGGGAACCTGCATAAATGATCACATCCGCTTCCTTTAAAAGTCTAGCTCCTCTCACGGTGATCAGGTCTGTGGCCCCTGGGCCTGCTCCAACAATATGTACCATACTGCATCCTTTCATTCAAATATTATTCTGTCTCAAATTCCTTTAAAAGCGCCTCTGCCCCCGATGTCATTCCCAGTATTCCCCGTTCGTTGGTAAATATGATGCACTCTGCCTGAAGGCGTTCTCCGGCTCTCTTTTTCAGATGAAATTCCACTCGTTCCATCACCCTGGACATCACCGCTTCCAAAAGTCCCGGCGTTTCGTCCAAAACAAAAAGGGCCTGTTCCACCGTCACTGCCTCCAGGATCCGGCAGATCCGCTCGGAAGACGCGCCCAATGCTCCCCCCCAGGCTCCAAGCACTTCCATACGTCCGTCTGCCGCGGAGGAATGGGTATTCATCACCCCGGCTGCAAGCTTAATGAGTTTTCCTCCATGTCCCACCAAAAGAACCTGGCGCAGCTTTTCCTGAACCGCCAGATCCAGGGTATCTCCGATAAAATTGCTGCACTTGACCGCCTGATCCAGCTCAATCCCCAGGTGATCTCTTAAAAATGCAGTCCCGTAATTGCCCGGCGTAAGAATCAGGCGTTCACAGCCTGCCAGCCGTTTCTGCCGCAGCTCCAGCCCTATGGTTTCAAGGAGGGCCCTCTCACTCATGGGTTCTACCATCCCGCTGGTGCCCAAAATGGAAATACCTCCCAAAATCCCCAGTCTGGGATTAAAGGTTTTCTCTGCCTGCTCTTTTCCGCCTGGAACCGAGACAGAAAGCTTAATACACCCCTGAAAACCGGATTCCCGGCAGGCTCTTTCTGCCTGATGAAAAATCATGGATCTGGGAACCGAATTGATGGCAGGCTTTCCCACCGGACAGTTAAGTCCCGGCTTTGTAACAACGCCTACGCCTTCTCCTGCCATAAGCTCAATCCGAACGCCTTCCCGCTCAAACACATATCCATTCTCCGGCTCTCCCTCTGCGCTTCCTGTTCCATATTCTGCACGGGAGTACACAAGCATTCCGTTCGTCACATCCGGATCATCCCCTCCATCCTTGCGCACCGCACAGGAAACCCAGTTTTCCCCCATCTGAATATCCTCAATCTCCAGCTCCAGACGGACCCCTTTTGGCGTTGTAAGGCTTACCAGTTCCGTTTCCTTCCTCCCGAGCAGCATGAGAACAGCGGCTAGAGAAGCCGCCGCCGCACAGGTCCCTGTGGTATAGCCCCACCTTAATTTTTTCTGGTTTCTGTATGTAAAAATCTGTTCCATCGTTCACCCGTTTTTTTCATTCTGCCAAAAAGTATACCATATGGCATTTCATTGCACAACGAAAAAATACGGCCTAGCACTACCGTTCTCCAAATCCCTTTTCACACAAAATCACATCTAAAGCCTTACACGCGGCTGCCACGGCCGTTCCCTCTCCCGTCCTTTTTTTCAAAATCAGCCTTCCGCCACCAGCGCAGGCCGCCCGTTCGCATACATTTCCGATCCCTACCGTCTCTCTCACAAATTCTGATTCTTTAAAATCTCCCTGCACCAGAGCCAGTTCCTCTGCGGTATAAAAGCAAAGCTCCAGTCCCCGCTCCTTTGCCAGCTGTAAAATCGCCGGCTCCTCCTTTTTCCGGTCAACGGAAGCCAGCCTCTTTACCGCCTCAGGTGCAATTTTCGCCTCCTTCAGGCATGCATCTACCCGTTCTTTCAGAACCGGAAAAGGAATCCCCTTTCGGCAGCCAACGCCTAACGTCACTGCCCGCGGTACCAGACGCAGCACCTTGATCCCCTGAGGCATTTCCTTTGGCAGCCGGTCTTTTATGGTAATCCAGATGGTATACTCCTGCCAGTAAGGCGCACAGCCCTCCGGTACTCCATCTGTGGGGAAATCGCTTATAAACCCAACGGTTTTCCCCTCCAGGATCCGGGCAGAAATTTCTCTTGCCATCTTCCGGTCCGTCAAAACCAGCCCGTTTCCTGCCGCAAAGAGATCCACTGCAAAGAGTCCGTTTCGGTCCGTAGCCGTAGTGATCACCGGCACTGCGCCAAGAAATGCTGCCAGCTCACAGGCCAGCTCATTGGCTCCTCCCACATGACCGGATAACAGAGGGATCACAAATCGGGCCGTTTCATCGATCACAATTACCGGAGGATCCGCAAACTTGTCCCGGATCCACGGAGCCGCCGCCCGTACGGCAATCCCCGCAGCGCCTATAAAGATCATAGCATTTTTCTCCGAAAACTGCCGGCCGCTCCACTGGGTCAGGTTTTCCTTTCCCCGGCTCTTCATCCCATCTGCCTTCCAGTCCTGCTCTAAAAACCGCTCCGGCACACAGGCCTCACAGTTCACTCCCTGTGCTTTAAAATATGTATACAGGCGCCTACTGATCAAAGCGCCCTTCTTTGTAAAACAGATAACTGCAAGCTTCATCCTCTATCTCCTGTCCTTTCTCCGGCCGCCGCCTTCGCCTAGATCTCATCCTAAGTATAGCGGATGAAGCCCCTTCTTTCAACTATCCTTTTCCTTGCCTGCAGCTTCCTTCATCTGGCGTCTGCGCTTTGTCATCATTCCTCCGATACGTCCGCTTTCTTTGGATGTCAGGCTCCGCCAGCCTTGTTCCAACACCTTCGCATCCAGTCCCAGCTCCTGTGCAATTTCAAATTTCAGCTGCTCCTGCAGGCTCATATGCTCCGGGTCAAAGTTTTTTTTATGCGTGCTTTTCTCCATGCTGCCAAACTCCTTTCCTTCCCTTTATCTATAGACAAAAGGGATTCATTAAGGAAAAGTCTATCCATATTTTTACAATATATTCCGATTTTTCTTGCTTTTTGAACTTTTGTATATTATACTGAAAGTGAAGAAAATATATCGTTTCATAATGAAAAGCGAAAATTTTTTTCACCGCAATTCAGAAAGCGGCCGGCCATAGCAGCCGGAAGAAGGGGTTACTTTGAATATTGCAATCGTTGATGACTGCGCTCAGGACAGCTGTCATTTATCGCAGCTCCTTGGCGCTTACTGCTCTGCCTGTTCTCTGGCCTTACAGGTATCGACTTTCACTCGTGCGGCGGATTTTCTCAGATCATGGAAATCCGGCGTTTTTGATTTAATCTTCATTGATATCTTTCTGGACAAAGATTCCGACACAGCATCCGGCATCCGTCTGGCAGAACACATCCGCCGTGAAGATACCGGTTGTACCATTATCTTTACCACAGTAAGCCCGGACTTTGCATTAAAAAGCTATTCTTTAAAGGCACTGGACTATCTGGTAAAGCCCATTTCCACAGCGGATTTTTCTCAGACCATGGATTATTACCTTTCCATGAAGGCGAAGCGCTCTTCCCATTATATTGAGGTAAAGGAAAGCCGGGTCATGGTAAAAATTCCCATTGATACAATTTTATACACCGATTACTTTAATCACTACATACAGATCCATCTGGCTGACCGGATCGTAAAGACCTATATGCGGTTTGAGGACTTTTCGAAACTTTTGCTGTGTTACCCACAGTTTATCAGCTGCTATCGCAACTGTATCATTAACCTGGACAAGGTGGTTCGTCTGGAAAAAACCTCTTTTGTCCTTACGTCCGGTGAACATCTGCCTATTACCAGAAGCCTCAGGCTCCAGATTCATCAGCAATATGCGGATTATCAATTCCGGAAGATAAATGGAGGTATTGAATGAACCTTTTAAATCTTCAGCTTTCCGCACTGCTGGTGTTGGATCCTCTCTCAGTGATCCTTCCATTTTTATGGATCTTTCGTTTAGAATGGCGTTATGATGCCCACAGAATCGCAGGTATCCTTTTCGGATATCTGTTTATCATCTGTGGGCTGTTTCTTTTTTTCCTGCGCCTGCTTCCCGGCTTTTCCAGACACGGCCTGATCTGGCCTCTGCTTCTTATGGCATTTTCACTGTCTTTATGCCTCCTTCTTACAAAGGTAAAAATACAGGCAGCTGCCTATACGCTCTTCCTCTTTAAAAATGTTTCCGACTCCGCTTCCCTGCTGTCCCGCTTTCTCACCGTTTTAATCACCTCTCACAATCCCTCTATCCCGCATACCGCCTGTGTCCGTTCTCTGGAACTGCTTCTGATTCCCGCCGCAGTCCTCATCATCACAGCCGTCATTGGAACACGGCTGAGACAGGCTGTTTATTATACCCGTTTTCTTCCGGTATGGAGAAGAATGCTTTTGATCCCCGCCTTTTTCTTTCTCATGTACTATATGGATATGGGGCTTATCTATATGCCGGAGCTTCGCCCTGATGATTATAACTACAATGTTCTCCTCATTACCCTTTTCTGGCTGATCTGTGTATATACCGTGCACATCACTACCCTGCAGATCCTCTTTCTCCTCACTCAGAGCTTTGCTCTGAAGGAGGAATACCGAACCATGAAGGTAGTGTCCGATGCTCTGACCTCCCAAACGGCCAATCTTCAGATCAACTTAGAGCAGCTGTTAAAGGCACGGCATGATTTCCGCCACCATCTGGCGATCCTAAAAGGGCTGCTGGGACAGAAGGAGTACACGGCTGCATCCGATTATCTGGAAAGCTACCTGGGCAGCCAGGAAAGCTGCGATACATATACCTACTGCTCCAACGCTCCGGTCAATGCACTGTTAAATTATTATCTCCAGACAGCCAGAGAACACTCGGTCAATGTAACTGCCAATGTGTGCCTTCCTGCTGCTCTCCCTATGCCGGACATGGACTTTTGCACCATCTTGGGAAACCTGCTCTCCAATGCCCTGGAGGCCTGTCTGAGACAGGAGGGAGGAATACCGGCTATCTCAGTCACTATAAACTCTGTAGGCCAGTCCATGATCACCCTGTCCATCCGCAACTCCTATTCCCATGAAATAAAAGAACAGGACGGCCAGTTTATCTCCTCCAAGCGGGACGGGATCGGCATTGGCACCTCTTCGGTGCGCTACCTCACAGAGCGGTATCACGGCTTTCTCAATTTCAGCCATGGAAACGGCATTTTTGAGGCTTCTGTTTTTTTAAATCCATCCATGGACCGCGCAGCACCTTAAAATACATCGAAAATTTTCTGCTGTGCATACGCCGCTAGGCACACCATACTACAACAAGGCCCCGCGGAAAATCCGCAGGGCCTTATTATTTCATGCCTTATTGGCTGTTAGTTGGAATAGGAATCGATGTCTACATCAGCAACATCCTCATTCTGAGGAGCTGCAAGGAGAGCCTTTACGCTTAAGCTGATCTTGTGATCGTCCTCGTTGAAATCAACGACCTTAGCCTCAATCTCCTGTCCGATCTTTAATACATCAGATGGCTTCTCGATATGCTCTCTGGAAATCTGGGAAACATGAAGCAGCGCGTCTACGCCTGGCTCTAACTCAACGAATGCGCCAAAATCAGTCATACGTGCTACGCGGCCTGTTACCACATTGCCTGCTGCATACTTCTCAGCAGCCTGTGCCCATGGATTTGCCTCCGGGAACTTTAAGCTTAATGCGATCTTCTCGCCCTGGATATCCTTGATCAGAACAGTTACCCGATCACCGGACTTGAATACCTTCTTAGGATTCTCTACACGGCCCCAGCTCATCTCAGAGATGTGAAGCAGGCCGTCAGCGCCGCCCAGATCGATAAATGCACCAAAGTCTGTTACGTTCTTTACAGTACCCTCAACCTTATCACCTGGCTGGATACGTGCAAATAACTCTTCCTTCAGCTTTGCCTTCTCAGCAACTAAAAGCTGCTTTCTGTCGCCGATGATACGTCTTCTCTTTGGATTAAACTCTGTGATCACGAACTGGATGTCCTGATCTGCGTACTTGGACAGATCCTTCTCATAAGTATCAGATACAAGGCTGGCTGGAATAAATACTCTTGCGCCCTCAACCTCAACGCTTAATCCGCCGTCTAATACCTGAGTAACCTTGGAAGTTAAAACCTCCTGATTCTCAAATGCCTCCTCCAGACGCTTGTTGCCTCTGTCGGCTGCCATACGCTTGAAAGATAAGGAAACCATGCCTACGCCGTCATTTAACTTGATAACCTTAGCTTCCATCTCTTCACCAATCTGTACTTTTGTAGTCAGATCCACACTGTTATCGTTGCTGTACTCGTCGCGGGTGATAACGCCCTCGGACTTGTTGCCCGCGATGCTCAGAATAATCTCATCTTTGCTCACTTCGATGACCTGACCGGTGACTATCTCTCCTGTACGTATTGGTTTGGTTGATTCTTCCTCTTCCTTTAATAACTCTGCAAAACTCTGCTCTGCCATTCTGGTATGAACCTCCTCAATAATCTTTTTTGGGGTGGATGCCCCAGCTGTAATACCTACGCTGCGCACAGAAGATACACTGTCAGGATCTAAATCGCCGAGTGTCTGAATGTAAAAGGTGTTCTTACATTCCTTGAGACAGATTTCGTAAAGCTTCTGGGTGTTGGAAGAATGCCTGCCGCCAATAACGATCATGGCGTCCACCCGAGAGGCGATCTTCGCTGCCTCCACTTGTCTTTCCTGTGTTGCATTGCAAATCGTATTTAAAACACTACTATCATAACCCTTTTTTAAAATTTTTTCAACTAAATCTTGAAATTTGTTGTAATTAAATGTCGTCTGAGACACTACGCACAGCTTTTTCCCCTCCGGAACCACATAATTTTGCGCTTCCGCCTCATTCTCAATCACTGTGGTGTATGTATTGCCCCAGCCTCTTATACCCTCCACCTCCGGATGAAAAGGACTTCCTATGATAACAACCGCATCCCCAGCCGCCGCATGCTCATCTACAATGCGGTGGATCTTCTTTACAAAGGGACAGGTGGCGTCTGCGATCCGGATCCCGCGCTCTTTTAAAATATCATAGATATGGCGGCTGACGCCGTGGGAACGGATAATAACTGTCCCCTTTCCCTCAGGAAGAGCTTTTAAATCCTCCTCTGTGTCCAGAACGGTTACGCCCTTTTCCTCTAAGTCCCGTACCACTTCTTCATTGTGGATAATGGGACCGTAGGTATAAATGGGGCCTTCTGCCTTTCCCTCTTTCACTGCCTTAATCTGTTCATATACCTGATTTACCGCCCGCTCTACACCAAAGCAAAACCCGGCCGTCTTTGCCACGGTGACCGTACGGCCCTCCGGAATTTCAAAAGAAGCAGCCCCTTTTACCTGCGCATTCATCTGTCCTCCCCCTTATTTCCAAGAGCACTGACAGCTGCGCTGCAGCCCTTCTCTGCCGCAATAACAAAGATAGCCCGTACCACCTCATCCAGAGTCATATCTGAGCTGTCAAGCAAAACCGCATCCTCTGCCTGCATAAGCGGAGAATGCTCTCTGTGCATATCCTGATAATCCCGGCTTTCGATATCCCGCTCAATCTCCCTTAAATCAGCGTCAATGCCCTTCTCTGTCAGCTCCTTATAACGTCTCTCGGCCCGTACCTTTACAGATGCAGTCAGATAAATCTTAGCCGGAGCATCGGGAAGCACACAGGTTCCGATATCCCTTCCGTCCATAACAACATTTTCCCGCTTTGCAAGCTCCTTTTGAAGCTCCACCAGCTTTTCTCTCACAGGAAGATAGCCAGAGGTGGCGGAAGCCGTCTTTCCCACCTCCTCGGCGCGGATCAGGCCGGAAACATTTTCCCCATTTAAAAGAACCTGCTGGACGCCGTCTTTATAGGCGATCGTTACATTTACATTTCTGCAGGCTGCGCTGACTGCCGCCTCATCCTGAGGATCGATGCCTTCTCTTAAAATATGCAGCGCTATGGTGCGGTACATGGCCCCGGTGTCAACGTATACAAAACCCAGGCGTTTTGCAGCCAGCTTTGCGATGGTACTTTTTCCTGCTCCCGCAGGTCCGTCAATTGCAATATTAAAGTGTTCCATTGTTTCCTCCTGTTATTATAGGGTTGTGTCCTTAGCCGCAGCCTTTCCCGCCTGCCAGCCCGTAGACCAGGCAATCTGCAGATTAAAACCTCCGGTTACTGCGTCAAGATCCAGAAGCTCTCCTGCAAAATACAGACCCTTTACCCGTTTTGACTCCATGGTGGAAGGATCCGTCTCCTTCACGCTGATGCCTCCCTGGGTAATAATAGCCTCCTTAAACGGACGAAGACCGGTGAGCGTAAAGGTAAGTCCCTTTGTAGCTTCCACCAGCCTGCGCCGTTCCTGTCTGGTGATCTCATTGACCTGCTTATCCGGGTCAATACCGCTGCGGCGGATGATCTCCGGAATCAGCTTTGCAGGATAAAGATGACTTAAGCTGTTTTTAAACTGCCTGTTTTTCGCTTCTGCAAAATCCCTCAGGATACGCTCATCCAGCTGTTCTCCTGAAAGAGCCGGTTTTAAATCGATAACCAGCTTTAAGGCCCCCTTTGACACCGCCTTTGCACAGAAGGAGCTGGCGCTTAAGATCACGGGGCCGCTGACTCCGAAATGCGTAAACAGCATCTCGCCAAATTCCCGGTAAAGCTCCTTTTTCCCGTTATAGACAGCAATTTCAATATTTTTAAGAGAAAGCCCCTGAAGAGCCTTTACCTCCTCTTTCTCCGCCGCTTCAAAGGGAACCAGGGCCGGAAGAAGATCCGTCACTTTATGGCCCAGCATTTTAGCCCATGCATGTCCGTCCCCTGTGGATCCGGTAGACGGGTAGGAAACACCTCCCGTAGCCAGGATCACACGATCCGCCGGCACCTCTTTTTCCTTTCCGTCCGGCCCTTCCAGACAGATCCCGCAACAGACCTGCCGGACCGCTCCGGTATCCGTATCCTCTTCGCTTCGCACTGCCAGCCCCTTAATCTCCTGCCTTAAGTATACCTTTACACCTGCCTGGCGCATCATCCGCTCCAGAGCGGCAATCACATCGGAAGAATGATCGGAGCAGGGGAACACACGGTTTCCGCGCTCGATTTTAAGAGGCAGCCCCGCCTCCTCAAACAGCTCCATCACGTCCTCATTGGTAAAGCCGTAAAAGCTGCTGAACAAAAACTTGCGGTTTGTCACAACGGCTCCAAAAAGTTCTTCCATATCACAGGCATTTGTCACATTGCAACGTCCCTTTCCTGTAATAAACAGCTTCTTTCCCAGCTTTTCATTTTTTTCATACAGGCTGACTTTACAGCCCTCTCTTGCAGCGGCTACTGCGGCAATCATTCCTGCCGCACCTCCGCCTGCGATGATAATATGCTTTTCTTTATTCATGAATCCTCTCTTGTTCTCTGCCGCGGCATATATTCTGTGTTGAACGTAAGTATACCACATTTTTCCATCAAATAAAACGGCCCAGGCCAAAAAATCCCGCCCGGGCTGTTTTCACTGTATAACTCCCGGCCGATCCCTACAGATCTGCCAGTACAAAAATATCATAGATGGCCCGAATTGCTTTCTCAAAGTCATCATTCTTAACGCCGATGATAATATTCCACTCACTGGAACCCTGATCGATCATCTTTACATTCACTCTTGCATGAGCCAGGGCGGAGAACACACGGCCTGCTGTCCCGCGATTAGAGCGCATGCCTCTTCCAACCACAGCGATCAGAGCCAAATCGGATTCCAGCTCCACCACATCCGGCTCAACAGCCCGGTGGATTCCTGCGATCACAGACTGCTCATGATCCTCAAACTCAGACTGATGAACAAAAATTGTCATCGTATCGATACCGGAAGGCATATGCTCAAAAGAAATACCTGACTTTTCAAACACGCTTAAGACCTTTCTCCCAAAGCCCACCTCTGTATTCATCATGGCCTTTTCAATGTTGATGGCGCAGAAGCCCTTCTTTCCCGCTACGCCTGTGATCGTGTGGCGCGGCTTGCGGCAGGTCGTTTCTACGATCAGCGTTCCCTTATCCTCCGGACGGTTGGTATTGCGGATATTAATGGGGATCCCCTCTTTTCTTACAGGGAAGATCGCATCCTCATGAAGAACGCTTGCTCCCATATAGGAAAGCTCCCGGAGTTCTCTGTATGTAATGGTCTCGATTACCTCCGGATCCTCTACAATCCTTGGGTCTGTCACCAGAAAGCCGGATACATCCGTCCAGTTCTCATACAGATCTGCATGAACCGCTTTTGCCACAATGGAGCCCGTCACATCGGAACCGCCTCTGGAAAAGGTCTTTATGCTCCCATCCGGACGGGAACCGTAAAAGCCCGGAACCACAGCCCGTTCCACATGGGACAGACGCTCAGAAAGCTCTTTATCGGTCAGATCTGCCTCAAAGTTTCCCTGCTCATCAAAGAAAATCACCTCTGCAGCGTCAATAAATTCATATCCCAGATAATTTGCTATCACAATACCGTTTAAATACTCTCCTCTGGAAGCAGCATAATCCCTGCCTGCCCCGGCAAGAAAATTCTCCTCCAGTTTTGCAAACTCATGATCCAGATTCAGGTTTAAATCCAGGCCCTCGATAATCTCCTCATACCGGCCTCGGATTTTCTCCAGGATCTTTTTATAGGAACGCCCCTCAGATGCTGCATCATAGCATGCATAGAGCATATCCGTTACCTTTTCGTCCTTGTCATTGCGTTTTCCCGGTGCGGAGGGAACCACATACCTCCTTGACTTATCTGCCCGGATGATATCTCCCACCTTTTTAAACTGCTTTGCACTGGCCAGTGAACTGCCGCCGAATTTAGACACTTTCTTCATAATCGTAGATCTCCTCTTGCCACATTTTCGAAGGTAATGCTTTCTGGAAATGATATCCCACTTCTATAAAAAAGTCAATAGTTTTTACTCAGAAACTTTGTGTACTGAGCACATTTGTCCGCGTGATAAAGACTTTTTATTCGCAGTACAAGTGGATCCCCTGTGACTCAATAAGGCTTCTCCACTCATCAGAAAGCTCGTCATCTGTAATGATACTGTCAAAATCCTTCAGATGAGAAAAGGCTGTTGGAAAAATCCTTCCAAACTTGGAAGAATCCGCCAGAAGTATTTTTGTCTGTCCGCTTTCCATCAGGGCTCTCTTTAAATCCATCTCATGGGGGGCAATGCAGGTAACATTCATCTTTTCACTGATGCCGGCTGCCGTAATGAAGGTCTTATTGATGCATGTTCGGTTTATCATGGAAATTCCCTCCGGACAGTAAAAGGTCTTTGTATTGGAATAAAGATAACCGCCGGAACAGATGATATCGCAGTTGTAATGGTCATTTAAGTCCAGAAGAACATTAAAACTGGAAGCCAGAACCGTCATATGGATATCATAGGGCAGAGCCCTGGCAAGATAGGCGGCCGTAGATCCGCTGTCAATGGCAACTACGTCATTTGCTTCAATAAGAGAAGCCGCCCGTCTTCCAATCCTCTCCTTTTTCTGCGGAAATACCAGGCACTCATCATTTAAATTGTACTCCGGGTACAGAGCCGTTTTTTCTGCCGCATGATATATGGCGACTCCGTTTACCAGCCTCAGACAGCCCTGTTTTTCCAGGAGCTTTAAATCCCTTCGGACGGTAATCTCCGACACATCCAGCTTCCCTGCAAACTCCCTGATGGTAATCCCGTTTTCCGTCATCAGCATTTTTCTCATCCGGTCCAACCGGTCTGTTTTCCTGCCGCTCATCCTGTTTTCCTCCTTTTTCTAATCTGTATTTTTTTGTATTATACTGAAAAATTTTTATGCTGCTGATATAAAATGATCAAAACATTTAATTCCCTCTGCTATAATGATTCAATCCATCATAAATATAACATTTTTTCATATTTTTTGATAGTATTTTATCATTTTATCAATTTTATTTTGCAATATTGACAATGAGTATGATAAGAATTACAATATTTTTATACAACATTTTACCATTTTTCAAACAGAGAGGAGTACAAAATGGAACTGCGACTTGTAGACCTGGTCAAGGATTTCTCCGGGACAAAGGCCGTTGACACCGGCAGCTTTTCAATCTCAGACGGAAAACTCACCGGACTTTTAGGCCCCAGCGGCTGCGGCAAATCTACCCTTCTTTACCTCATCTCCGGTTTATTAAAACCCACCTCCGGAAGGATCTTTTTCGGAGACCGGGATGTGACAGAGCTTCCTCCGGAAAAAAGAGGAATCGGCCTTGTTTTTCAGAATTATGCCCTTTATCCCCACATGACAGTTGCGCAGAATATCGCCTTTCCTCTGGTAAACCGCAAGGAAAACAGAGAGCTCATCCAGCAAAAAACGCAGCAGATGGCAAAGCTGGTGCAGGTAGAGGAGCTTTTGTCCAGAAAGCCGGGACAGCTCTCAGGAGGCCAGCAGCAGAGGGTTGCCATCGCACGGGCTTTAATTAAAGAACCGGACATCCTTCTTTTAGATGAGCCTCTCTCCAATCTGGACGCGCGCCTCAGACTGGAAATGCGGGAGGAAATCCGCCGCATCCAGCTGGAAACGGGAGTTACCACTATTTTCGTTACCCATGACCAGGAAGAAGCCATGAGCATCACCGACGAGATCGTACTGATGAAAAAGGGCATCATCCAGCAGCAGTGTGCTCCCATTGATATGTACTTACAGCCTGTAAACCGTTTCGTGGCATCCTTTATGGGAAATCCTCCCATTGACTTTTTCCATTTTCCCATAAAAGACGGACGCCTGATCCTCTCAGAAAGCTATGCACTTCCCATCCGCACAACCGCCAGCGGAACCGTACTTACAGGAATCCGTCCGGAAGCCTGGGAGCCTGGACCGGGAATACGGGTAACAATTGAAACCTTGGAACAGAGAGGCCGTGATGTACTGGCCGGTTTTACCCTGACAGGCGCAAAAGGCAAGGCGCTCTTAAGCATTACAGACCGGGTCCGCACCGGCGATACGGTCGAACTCTCTTTAAAGCGCAAGGATCTTTTGTACCTGTTTAATGAAGCAAACGAAACTCGGATCGATGCAGAGGTAGCCTATGAAAGTTAAAGGTTTTTGCAGAAAGCCCCGTCCTGAAAATCCGCTGGGAAATACAGAATACAGCCTGAAGGCTTACTTTTATCTGCTTCCTGCAGCTCTTATTTTAGCTGTATTTGTATTTTTCCCTATTATAATGACCCTGCGGATGGGCTTTTATGAAAGCTATGTCTATCTGACCGATGTAGGAAAAGGCTTTGGTCTTGCTTCTTTTCGCTATGTGTTAAAGGATCCAGCCTTTCGGTCTGCGGTACGCAACACACTGATCATCACCTTTATCGGCGTTCCTATTACGATCGTCCTGTCGCTGGGAAGCGCCCTGTTTATCAACTCTCTGGGCAAAGGAAAAGGGCTGTTTCAGACGATCTACTTCCTTCCCTATGTAACCTCCACCATTGCCATCGGCCTGGTGTTCCGGTGGCTGTTCCACTCAGACTATGGCTACATCAACCATGTTTTAAGCTTTTTTGGCCTCCCGCCTCAGAAATGGCTTACAGATCCCAATCTGACTACCATTTCCGTCACGATCTTTACGATCTGGAACGGAATGGCCTTTAAGATCGTTCTGTTTCTGGCAGGACTTCAAAAGATCGATCCTCAGTATTATCAGGCGGCACGCATGGACGAAACTCCGCCTTCCCGTGTGTTTTTCCGAATCACCATGCCTCTTTTATCCTCTACCTTCTGGATGGTAACCATTGTATCGGTCATTCACGCCTTTAAGACCTACAATGAAGTTTACTCCATGTTCGGAGGAAACGGGGCCGGCCCCGGAAACAGTGCCATTACCATTGTTTACTATATCTACGATATGTTTTTCAACCGTTCTCAGGTGCACTACGCATCAGCCGCCGCTATTATCTTTTTCATCATTATACTGGCGCTGACTGCCCTGCAGAAATGGGTATCGAAAAAATTCGTTCACTATGTATAAGAAAGGAGACGCCTCATGACAGAAAAACTGAAAAAAGCAGCCGTCTGGATCCTTTTAACAGCCGGAGCACTGGTTATGATGTTTCCTTTTATCTGGATGTTAGCCACCTCCTTAAAGACGCTTCCGGAAGCCACTGCCATTCCGCCTACGCTCTTTCCTGCAAAGGCTATCTTTGCAAATTATGCGGAAGCTTTCACCATGGCGCCTTTTGGACGGTACCTTTTTAACTCCATCCTGGTAGCCGGGCTGGGGACGCTCCTTACTCTGGTCATCACCGTATTAGCCGCCTATGCCTTTACGGTTTTTGAGTTTCCCGGAAAATCCGGCCTCTTCTTCTGCTGTCTTGCCACCATGATGATACCGGCAGAGCTTTTGATCATCCAGAATTTTATCACCGTTTCCAAGCTCCACTGGGTCAATACCTTCCAAGGTATCATCATACCAACCATTGCCAGCGGATTCTATATCTACATGATGCGGGAATACTTTCTTCAAACCCCTTCTGTGCTTTATAAGGCCGCCAAAATCGACGGCTGTACGGACTGGCGCTATCTGTGGCGCATTATGATGCCTATTAACAAAAATGCCATTGCCACCATCGGCATCCTGACCTTTATCAGCCAGTGGAATTCCTTTATCTGGCCTCTGATGGTATCCAAAGATGACGCCCACCGCGTCATGGCAATCGGTCTTTTACATTTTAAAGATGCCGTCAGCTCCCAGATCAACCTGCAGATGGCCGGTTCCACCATTGTCCTTTTGCCTATGCTGATTTTTTATCTGATCTTCCGCAAACAGATCATTGAGGGAGTATCCCGCGGAGGAATCAAAGGATAATATTTATTTCAAGTCAACCAACCAAGGAGGAAAACAAATGAAAAACATGACCTGTCTTCTTTTAGCAGGAACCGCTGCACTGTCTCTTGCTGCCTGCGGCTCTGAGTCCGCGCCTTCCCAGACATCTGATGGGATTGTCACAAAAATCACCAAGCCTGTAGAGCTTCAGTTCTGGCATTCTATTTCCAATCCTGTCCATGCAGAGGTTTTAGATAAGCTGATCGCCCAGTTTAATGATACCGTCGGAAAGGAAAAGCAAATCACTGTAACCGCTACCTTTAACGGAAGCAGCTCCGACTTATATTCCAATGTAATCGCTGCCATTAAGGCAGAAACTGCCCCGGATGTAACTCTGGCTCTGCGCCCCTATGTGGCCGATTATCTTCAGACCGACCTAGTCGTAGATCTTACCCCCTACATCCAGGATGAAACTGTGGGAATGCCTGACTACGAAGATATATTTGAAGGTTTGAGAAATGGCGGAACCACCTATGCCAAGGAAGGAACGTATTCTCTTCCCATCCACTCCTACTCAGAAGTGCTTTATTACAACACCGCCTTTTTTGAGGAAAACGGCTTAACGGTTCCCGCCACCTGGGACGAGCTGATCGAAACCAGCAAAAAAATCCATGAGATCACCGGTGCTCCTGCCTTTGGCTGGGACAATCTGGCCGGAAGCTTTATGACCCTTGTAAAGCAGTACGGCGGACGGTATACAGATCCGGAAGGAAATATTTACTTTGCAGAAGAGGATTCTGAAACGGCTTTAAAGGTATTAAACCTCTGGAAGGAAAATGTAGGATCCGGTATCTGGAGGACTGCAGGTGAGGATATGTTTTTCTCCGGGCCCTTTGCAAACGAACAGATCCCCATGTATGTAGGAGACAGCGTAGAAGCCAGCTATATTCCTGCCAAAAATCCGGAACTTAAGTGGTCAACCGCTCCCATCCCACAGGTAAGCGATGATACGGCAGCCAACTTAAGCGCCGGTCATGTCATCACGGCCTTAAACCAGTCCGGAAATCCCGAAAAAGCCTATGCTTCCTATGAGCTGATCAAGTTTTTAACCTCCAAAGAAGCCAATCTGGCTGTGGTAACCGCAGGCACCGGCTATCTTCCCATCCGCCAGTCTGTGGCTGACAGCGAAGAATATAAAGCTTACGTTGCCGATGGACATGATTTTCTTACCGCCGCAGTAGAGCAGAATGACCGCTATTTCTACGAGCCGGCCTTTACCAACGATACCACTACCTCCAGTGCCGTTACCAGCGCCGTGCGTACTATGATGCAGGAGGTTGCAGAAAACGGTACAGACCCGCAGACTGCTCTGGACAATTTAAAACAGACCGTAGGACTGAATTGATTTTCCGTCCTTCTGTCAGAAAGACGAGGAACAAATTTATGGAGATTCTCTATCATCATATTCTTACTCCCTGCGGAGAACCGGCAGATATTATCATCTCAGCTCTGCAGAAATTCATCCGCAGGGGAAAAACGGAGGAAGCGGCCCGTGCTGCCTATGAGCTCTATCTGTCCGGCGAGGAGCTTCGCGACTATCTGTGGCAGAGGCTTTTAGTCATCAGCGCAGAGGACGTGGGGCTTGGACAGCCGGCTGCACCGTCGGTTGTGCTTTCTCTGTACCACGCCAGCCAAAAGCTTGGAGCAGACAGCATGGATTACCCTCTGTTTTTTGTCCATGCAGTCCGCTATCTGTGCAGCTGTCCCAAGGAACGGGGTTCCAGCACTCTGGCCAGTCTGACCAAGCGGCGGATCCGCGACCGCGTCCCCTTCCCCCTTCCGGACTATGTATTTGACATGCATACCATCGAAGGACAGAATCGTGGCCGCTCCTATGAACATTTTATCTCTCAGGCGGCTGTCGTTTTCCCGGAAGCCGTTTTAAATGACAGTACAGCTGGTCAGAATGACCGCTGGGAAGCAGAACTTACAGAAAGACGGAAAGGAGAGGAAGACATATGAACCGGACACTTGTCATTTCCATCGATGCATTGATCAGCGCTGATATCGAACGTTTAAAAAAACTTCCCAATCTGGGGCGTATCATGAAGCAGGCCTCCTGGGCAGAGGATATCCTGTGCTGCTACCCCACTCTTACCTATCCCTGCCATGTAACCATTTCCACCGGCTGCTGGCCGGATCGCCACGGTATCTGCAACAATGAAAAGTTCCAACCCCTGTCAAAAGACCGGCCGGAATGGTACTGGTTCAGAAAGGATATCAAAACGCCTACTCTCATTGACTATGCAAAAGCAGCCGGGCTGACCACTGCAGCCATTACCTGGCCTGTAATGGGTGATTGCGGGGCAGACTACAACATTGCGGAAATCTGGGCTCCCCATGAAGAGGATGACCCCACTCCTTACTTTGACTTAGCAGACAGCCCAAAGGCCAAAGAGATTTTTGAGCGCAACAAGCATATGCTCCGCTGGATGAAAACGCCCCAGATGGACGAATTTGCCGCCCAGTGTGCCGTAGATATTATAAAAGAATACCGGCCTGACCTTATGTTCCTGCATTTATCCTATGTGGATCATCAGCGTCACAAACTGGGGGTACGAAGCGAACAGCTGGATCATGCCTTTGCTTTTGTAGATGAACAGCTTGGCAGGGTATTTGACGCCCTGGATGAAACAGGAGGCCTTGAGAATACCAATATCGCCGTCCTTGGGGATCACGGCCAGCTCTACTGCGACCAGATGTTCCACTTAAATACCGTGCTGCGCGATATGGGCTTTCTGACAGAGGAAAACGGAACCGTGACCTCCTGGAAGATATATGCCGCCCAGTGCGCCTTCAGCGCACAGATCTACCGCCAGCCGGATGTAGACCCTAAACTGGTCTATGAAACCCTTTGTAAAATCCGCGACCAGTATCCCGGAAGTATTTCCCAGATTTTTACAAAAGAACAGGCGGCAGACCTGCATCTGACCGGAGAATTTGACTTTGTAGTAGAAGCCGGGGATCGGACAGCCTTTGATAAGACAGCCAATGCCACTGAGTACTTTACTTCTGTGGATGAAATCCGCGAATACAAGCTTTCTGTTTCTACCCACGGCCATCTGCCGGAAAAAGGGGACAAACCGCCCTTTATCTTAAGCGGCCCGGATGTAATCCCCGGAAAGGTGCAAAAGGGCGGATACCTGGTGGATGAAGCACCTACGCTCCTGCGTCTTTTAGGTATTACAGAAAACCATATGGACGGAACCCCGTTTACCTGGATGACAAGGCTGTAACAAGAAGGAGGGCCCTATGACACCACGCTTCATCTGTTTTGACCTTGACGGAACCCTTTATCTGGATTCCTGCGTATACCTGCGGATGATTGATCATTTTTTTCATGACACGCCTTACAGAGACTGGATTTTTCCGGTTCAGGAGCAGATGAAACAGGTACTCTCCGGCCAGAGTTCCTTACGATGCGGGCAGTTTGTTCCCAAGCAGAAGGCAGAACATCCAAAAACTCCTGAAGATCTTTTTGATGTACCGGGCACGGCAGCCCTTCTTCTGCCTGATCCCTCCCCCTGGCTGGATCGAACGCTTTATTCCTACATTTCCGACGGCTGGACCCTGGGTATGTATCTGGCCCGCAGAATCGGCTGGGAAGGAGAAGACTTCTGGAAGCGGTTCCGGCTGGTGCGGAACGATCTGATCGATCCATACTGGGGGCCTGTACCGAATCCGGCTCTTCCTGTCCTTCTTAAGGAATTAAAAAAGCAGGGAATCCATGTGGTTCTCTGCTCCAACGCCCAGGAGACTAACTGTATTGAGCTTTTAGATTACCTTGGCTTTGATGACTCCTGTTTTGAAGAGCTGTGCTTTGACGCAGACAAACCCCATACCTTTCCCCAGAGAATTGCACAGTGGGGCAGACAGTTTAATCTCTCTCCAAAGGAAATGCTTTTTATCGGTGACCAGGGCTATTTTGACCTGTATTCCGGCAAAACATGCGGCGCTTCAACCCTCCTTGTTTCTCCATGGAATGCAGCGGATGCAGAATTGTGGGATCACATGGTACAGACGCCAAAGGAAATGGAGGCATATTTACGGGAGCTTTGTCTGAAATAGGGGACTGTTTTTAAATCTGGTCCGTATTTCTCTTTCTGTACGGCAGATTTTACGGTATTCCTCTGCTCCAAGCCCCAGATCATGAACCGTTTCCTTCAGCTCCCCTTCATTGAGCCGAAGCCATGAGCCGTTTTTTGTACGCACGGCCTCCAAAAATAATTTTTCAAAAGACAGCGTGAACCCATCCGCTGTCTTTTCTGCTTTCAGCCCACGGATCACCATAAAATGCTCCCGGACAACCAGCCCCTCCGATCCCATGACCTGAAACACGCACCAGTTTTCTCCCTTGGGAAAAAGCATTCGGCCACCCGGCTGATCCAGTTTCCAGAAAATCTGCGGAGCATTTTGTTCAAAACAGTCGTTTTCCTCTTTCATACACATTAAAGGAAATGACAGATGCTCCCTTTCCCTTTTAATATCTGCCCCGTACCCCCAAAAACGGTCTGAATCCGTTCCATCTGTATCCCATAACTCATTTTTCCAGATTTCATATCCATGATACACGGTTCCTGTAGGAAATCCCTGTTCAGGATATACAAAGCGGCAGCTTCCTCTGCTTCCTCTCTTATCCGTATCCTCCTGAACCCGTCTGCGCTTTGTCAGTTCCCAGCGCCTTCCAAGGACACCATCCAGTTTCTCAAAAAGCCGCTCAGACCTGGCATCCCCCTGATCCAGCCTTATAAGTCCGCCAAACATAGCCAGCTCCACTGCATTCCCCTGATAATGCACTTTTTCCCCATTTCTTCGGAATACCCGCTCTGCCTGATCCAAAACCGTCTCATACGCCTCTGATGATGCCAGAAGCACAAACTTATCGCCTGCAATACGGAACAAATGATCTCCCTCTCTCATTTCTCCTTCTATTCTCTGCAGGCAATCCAGCACAAAACGCTCCCCTCCTTCTCCGCCAAATACGGTTTTCAGATAGCGGATTCCCGGCGCCTCCATATCAAAGCACACAATCCAGGTGTGCTCCCTGTGTTCCAGCATCTTTCTCATATCCTCCAGACAGAATCTCCGTCTGAATACGCCGCAGTCATCACAGAAAAAATCCTGTCTGGGAAAAAGCTGCCAAAACCGGCGTCTTTTTCTGAATCTGGCCGGTGTTTCCTGCCACATTTTCTTAAATGCTCTTGTAAATACCTCCTGGGATGCAAAGCCATATTCCAGGGCAATCTCGCAGACGCTTTGTGAGGTGGATAAGAGTTCCCCTGCTGCCTGAGTCAGCTTCCGTCTGGCTGCATACTCCATCATCCCATACTGGAATACTTTCTTAAAAAGAGCTTTTGTGTTGGATCTGGAATAATAGCAGGCTGACGCGATCTCCTCTGCCGAAAGAGATTCTCTTATATGCGCTTCTATATAATCAATTACATTTTTTAATCCCTGTTCTTCATTCATAGCTGCCCTCCGGGCTTTCATACAGGCTCCGCACCATCTCATCCAGCCCTGCTTTTTCCTTTCTGCAGACCTGTCGTCCAATCTGGTAAAAGTCTTCCAGCGGTTCATCCAGCATCTTCTTTCCGTGATCGATCAGAATCACCCGGCTGCAGATTTCATCTATATCCATCATATCATGGCTGGTCAAGAGAATAGTTGTCTGCTTCTCCCGGTTCAGCTCCTTTAAAAATTTCCGGATCCTGTCCTTCGCCACCACATCCAGTCCTACTGTGGGTTCATCTAAAAACAGCACTTCCGGATCATGGAGCAGAGACGCCGCCAGCTCTGCCCGCATCTTCTGCCCCAGGCTCAGGCTTCGCACCGGTTTTCTTAAGAATTCCTCCATTCCCAGCAGCTCTGTAAAGCATTCTACATTACGTTTATAGATTGACTCCGGGATTCGGTACATCTTTCGGTACAATTCAAAGGTATCCTCCATGGGAAGCTCCCAGTTTAACTGAGATCTCTGGCCGAAAACCACCCCCATGTGAAGGGCATTTTCCTTTCTCTCCTTCCAGGGAACACGGTCGCCGCACAGAACGCTTCCTCCATCAGGAACCAAAATCCCTCCAAGCATTTTAATCGTAGTGGATTTCCCTGCCCCGTTTGGCCCGATATATCCCACCATTTCCCCTTTTTGGATGGAAAATGAAATTCCATCCACTGCCCGTTTCTCTGTATAGGTTCTGTGGATCAGCGACCGAAGGGCTGCCCCTGCGCCTTTTGGACGCTCATACACCTTAAATGTTTTCTGCAGATTTTCAGCCTCAATATATGCCATTCTATTTTCCCCTCTTTCTGTTTTAATTATGAGCCTGCCCCGCTGTAGGCCCGCAGACCCAGCCGCCAGAACAGCCTGGAAAGCAAAAACACACCGCAGCCTACAAGGGGTGTCAGATACCGCAGAATTCCCGGACAGATCCCCTCCTGGCGGTCAATGAAATACTGTACGGGATAGTAATTGATAAATGCATATGGGAGCACAAAGGTCAGCAGCTCCCGGATCCCCCGGTGATAAACAGACAACGGATACTGGATAAATTCCGTCAGATTTTTATAGAGAAGGCGATACAAGCCCTCGCTCTCCCCAATCCAGAAGGCAGGAACCGCTGTAAATACAAAGCCCGCCGCCTGTATCAAAGATGCTCCCAAAAGATCCGCTGCCAGCCAGAACAGATGAACGGGCGTCAGGGCAATATCCAGCCGGATCAGGCAGATCACAAGCACAGCTCCGCCCATAAGATAATTGCTTGTATAGCCGGCGCTTACATGGGAAGCTGCCAGATATATCATCGGGTCAGCCGGCTTTGTCAGCACAAGATCCAGTTCTCCCTGGCGGATCAGCCGGTGCAGTTTTCCAAATGATCCCATAAAAAAGGTCGCTGCAACCGAGTAGGACAAAATATCAAAGGCATAAAGAAGAAGGATTTCTTCCCGGTTCCAGCCCCCGATCTGTCCGAACCGTTCCAAAAGGATCAGCACCATAATCATTCCCGTAGACCAGCCCATAATCTTTGCAAGCATCCGCATGGCATATTGTCCCCTGTGGGCCATCTGTGTCAGAAAACCATTTTTAAGAAACGCTCCGTATACTCCCATTTTCTCATCCTCCCTCTATCTCAAGCACCGTTCCGATCCGGTTCCAAAGCCATTTTTCAAGCACCGTTACCGCCAAAATCCAGATAAGCTCCAAAATGAGCAGCCTGATGCATTCTGCATGGGTATACCGGCCAAGCCAGATACAGACAGGTTCATAAACGGTCAGGCGAAAGGGAAGATAACCACAGAACTTCTCCAGCCACTGAGGATAAAACCACAAAGGAATGGACAGGCCGGAAAACAGCGTAAACAGGCTGTCTGTAATCATCCGGGTATAGGTTCCGTCCTTCATCCAGAACACCAGAAGTCCGGTGGTATACTGGATGCTGTAGCATAAAATCACGGCGAAAACCACAGCCAGACTACCAAAGCACATGGAAGAAACCGAAGGCAGAGGCAGATTCCAAAGACAGAAAGCAAAGGGAATCAGCACTAACCCTTCTGCCAGAAAGCGCAGTACATTCTCCCCTAGCTGATCAAAGAAAAAATACCATTTTAAGGAAATAGGGCGGATCAGATCTACTGCGATCATTCCGCTTTTTACCCGGTCTGCCAGCTCTCCGCTGATCCTGGTATCCGTGAGGATCAGAATCAGAAGGCTGATCAGAGTATAAGCTGCTGTCTCCGAAAAACCGTCTTTCAGGAGCGCCAGCCAGATACAGCCTTTGATATAGAGCCTCAGCATATCTCCCACCAGCCTGAGAGCCATCCCGGCCCGGTACTGGATCTGCCGTCTCCAGCCGAATTTTAAAAGAATACCGTACATATTGCCACCGCCTTCTGTTGATTGTGTGCAGAACCACATAAATGCGGAGTTTAGTATACTACGGGACAGGGATGGATTTCTTGATGTTTTGGACAAAAATCCCGGTCTAAAAAAATAAAAAGAGACGCCTGGGCTTCCCGGCATCTCCAAACGGTCAGATTACTTTATTTTCCAGATAACATTCCAACAGATACGAGGGATTTTCATAATACATACTGCTGTTGTAATCATCAATTTTACTGCTGATAAATGAATTATAGACCTTTATCAGGGCGTCAGTCACTTCTATCTTCTCGCACTCTGCCACAGACTTTATCAGTCTTTTATAAACCTTTCCAATATCCCAATGGGACGGAATGGCATATCCACAAGCTGCTACATTGTCAAAATTTCCCATTTTGATTCCTGCTTCTCTGATAAAATCATCACTCACACGCTCTATATTGTCACAGTGATAGACATCCGCCAGATCATAGATTTTCGCAAGGTTCTTTTTCCCTAATGCATTTACGGTATCTGCTCTTGTATTTTTCGTTTTTCTTGCAATATAATCAATCAGGCTGCATGTAAAAAACAGATCGTTATCCTTTGCCGACTCTCTGCCTGGATTTTCCATCATAAAACCTCCTCAAAACCTCTGTATTCGAGACATTTCAGCGCTTCTTTTGTGCAGAAGTTAATCTGATGCGTTGGGTACTTAAATTTTGCCAATATCCAAAACTGTTCTCTTGTAATGCTCCCATCCAGATAATCAGATATATAATTATAAATCTGATCATCTGCCATTGCCCCAATTACAATATCATATGCATGTTTCTTTCCGTTCCTGCAGTCAATAATAAAATCCACTTCCAAAATCCTTTGTGTTTTTTCCAATACGGATCTCCGGGATTTCAATCGGTGTGTAACCACCGTGATAAACTGTCATTTTTGCCATTTGATATCTGCCTCTCTATCTAAAGCTTCTCCGCTAACCTGTCTTAAGCTACAATATTAACTGCATTTTCTTTAATTTCAATAATTTTTTTCATCAGCGCGGTTCTTGTTTTGGCATCAAACAGCTTAACAAAGCTGATCGGCTTATCAAAAGGCGGCTTCATAAGCTCCTTAATGTCTTCCATATAACCGCTCTGCTCCATGTGATTTATAATCTTACGTACAAATGCAATCTGTTTCTGATTCAGTGATGCATCATCGATAAACGCGGAGAATGCCTCCATTGCCGCATCGTGATCAAGCTTTGCAATTTTTCTGATAAGAAGCCCAAAGGGTGTATCTCCATATTCCCGCTTATAATCCTCTTTACTTCCAAGCTCTTCTGTGAGCACACGCTCCAACGCCTCATAATCCCCTGCGGTCAGCGGGATATTATGTGTAAGCTTATGAATCACAATGGAATTGCCATGTTCATTTACATAGCGGTTTACCTTCTTTTTGTAATCCTCAAAATCATATGCAGGATCCAGCTGTTTCCCTTCTGTCGTATCAATCACAGGATCTGTGAGATTTGTAATAATCCGTTTTTTCGGTTCTGCATCATCAACGAGGAATTTCATTAAATCACGAAGTTCTCTCCTTGTTTTCTCAAAAACCAAAATATCATTCGCTTCCCAATAGGAGTCTGTATTAACTTCCCTGATAATTGAAAGTTTGGCTTTAATTTGAGGAATGGTTATCTTTTTTTCAAATGATGCTGCAATCTCACATAGCTGTTTTCTGGCATATTTGAAAGACGGCATCGCTTCCAAACATGCAATCATCATTCCATATATAAAATTATCAAAACGCTTTGCATATTCATCCGGGTCATTCATATACACCAATGGTGCAATATGGTCAATCAACTCTCCCTTTGCCCCTTCACTTATATAGGTAAAGCTTCCCAGCTTACGATATTTCTCTACATATTCACGCCTGAGCCGCACAGATACAAGCTCTGTGTTAAGGGCCAGAACCTGGGCATTGCATTCTGTTACCAGCTCCTTTCTCCACTCCTGGTAACACTCCTCTGCAAATGTGCTTTCCTGCATGGCAGCAGCCAGCCGCACTTTTTTTCCAAATATATTTTCTGAAAGCGATTTTGTATCATTTCCTTCCATTCCATTCGGCTTCTGTCTGAAATATTCAAAATTTCCGCAATAATCAAAAATTATGAAATATTTCTTTCCGGTATATTCACCGTTTATACCATCGACACAATTTAAGTAAGGCGCTAATCGGGTGCCGCGGCCAATCATCTGCCAGAACTTTGTTTTTGAGCGGATCTTCTTAAAAAATACAAGATTTACACACTCCGGAACATCAATACCCGTATCCATCATATCAACCGACACGGCAATTCTCGGCTCCTTATCCGGCTGTTTAAAATCATCTATGATGGTTTGCGCATAGGCATCATCACAGATAACCCGCTGTGCAAATGTTCCTTTATGCTGAGGATATAATTGATTAAACCGTTCCAAGATAAATTCTGCATGTTTTTTATTTTGAGCAAAAATAATCGTTTTTCCAATGAGATCTCCGCCCTGAACCTTAATGCCCCGCTCCATTAAATCCTGCAGTACCATATCTACCGTATTTTCATTAAAGACAAACTGATTCAGTTCGGCAGAAGGAATAAAGTCCGGAATATATCCGTCCTCAGCAAAGTCGTCCTCATATCTTTCCTTATCCTCTTTTGATAAATCATCATACGTAATTCCCTCTTCCAGAAATTTTGTTTTGACCTCATAGTTATAATACGGAACAAGCACATGATCCTCATTTACAGCCGTTTCATAATCGTATGCATACGTGGGGACGCCATCCTCCATTTCAAAAAAGTCATATGTATTCCTGTCTACATCTGTCCTTGGAGTCGCCGTAAGCCCTACTAAATATGCGTCAAAATATTCAAAAATAGCCCTGTATTTCTTAAAAATCGACCTGTGACTTTCATCAACAATAATCAGATCAAAATGCGTGGGCGTAAATAGCGGAAGCCCATCCTTTGTCTTACATTCATCAATGGCATTCAGCATGGTCGGATAAGTAGAAAATACAATCCTGGCTGTTTTATCATCCTTACTTGAACACAGATTACAAAGAGACATATCGGGAAGATAGTTTTTAAAATCATCCTTTGCCTGTTTCACCAAAGCAGTTCTGTCTGCCAGAAATAAAACATTTGTCACATATCCGCCCCGGCTTAATACATCCGTCAGACTGGAGGCGGTTCTTGTTTTTCCGGTGCCAGTTGCCATGACAAGGAGATTTTTCCGGAATCCCTGCTCAATATGACCGCATACTGCCCGGATTGCTTCTTTTTGATAATATCTGTCTGTAATTTTATCATTAATCGGAATCTCGTTTAATGGCTTTCTTTCCGTTCTGCGGTTCATAAGGCGCTGAAGATCCTCTTTTCCAAACACCTCACTCACCCGTCTCTGCGGACTCGTCTGATCATCCCAAAAATAGGTCTCAAATCCATTTGTGGTAAACATCATGGGTCTCCGGCCAAATTTTCTCTGTAAGCAATCCGCATACAACATCGCCTGTTTTCGTCCAATATTCGGGTCTTTGCTGGTCCGTTTTGCTTCAATCACAGCCAATGGCAAACCGTCTTTTCCAAACAGCACATAATCAACGTATCCCTTTTGCCCAAGGACTCCTGCCATACCATCCACTTCATACTCTTCCCATACATCGGCATCACTTCCATCAAATTTCCATCCTAACTGTTTCAAATCAACATCTATGAATCTCTTTCTGGTTAAAAATTCGGAAATATCCTCCGGTTCAAAGCTTCGGCTCTGCTGATTCTGTTCCTTGGAAGCAGTGAACTGTTCTGACATAGATGCAATTTTCTTGCGAAGCTTCTCTATTTCTGCATCTTTTTCCCCAAGAAGACTCTCCTGCTCTTTTATCTTCCTGGCATCAACAATCACCCTTTCTCTTGGAATCTCTTCCTCTCTGAAATACCGTTCTTCATAGTTAAGCCCATAGCAGTAATCCACCCATTCAATAAACTCAAATAAGCTACGCAGCGACATAAGGGCATCACCGGCACTGACACTGCGTTCTGTATGTACTGCAAGATTACCTAATTTTACAATAAATGGAAGCTTACCCCAGGTATGATAATCGACCGAAAACCGAAAGCTGGGCTCATGGATCAGTGACTGCAGATTATCCTTATACGGCATCTGCATAGAATCGTCCGCAGAATACACCCATTTCACAGCTAATTCCAACGCTTTTCTGCTCCCAACAGCTGACATGGCCGGAGAAGTCGCATAAACCTTTTCTGCTTCTATCGCAGCGTTTGCAAATAATATATATTCTTTTTGGTTCTTTAAAAATTCAAAATTTGCCATTTTTTATGTTCCTCCTTGTAATTTCTGTCTATTTTGTTGAGATTGCTTCTCAAAAAAGCATTGTTTGAGCAATATATGGGTTGTTTTTAGGAATTGGATTTCCTTAAATTTTGATTTGTTGGTCTGGGTGACAAAGGCGGCGAACCGCTCCTGAATCTCCATAGGTGGAACTGGCACAACCAAATTAAGAATATCTTTATTTGAAATATTAGCCTGTCGAACACCTCTACTAATACCTGTGAGTCTTTTCTTAATTTGCGTAAACTTAAGTAATTGCGACAAATAATATTTATCTATTCCTTCCATTATTTCGAGTTTTGCATTCCGCTGATTAAGATAATACTTTCCATAATCATTGCCTAAGATGCATATGTTACCATAATCATCTTTTCCAACAGTGCCTGTTAAAGACATAACCAGCTCCCCTGGATATACAATGTATCTTTCGAGGCTTTCATCTTCGTGCCAATAAACTAGATTAACAGGTCTAAAAAATCCCGCATTTATATTTCCAATTCTAAGAACAGGAATACCTCTTTCCTCATCAAATTGATCGCTCTTAAAAGCATATCCTCCAACCACATTTACTTTTTCAGATAAAGCACACTCTTTCCAGCCTTTCGAGTTCACATCAGGATCCCCAAACAATTCGATAAATCGGGATTCGATAAGATTCTCTAAATACTGTAACTCTTTTTCCCGCCAATCAATTACTCTCTCCAATTTAGAAAGTATCTTTGCGATTCTGTTTTGTTCTTCTATAGTTGGAAGATTCAACTCCAGTTTATTAAGTTCCTTTGCTGAAAGATGCTTTACAGTAACAAAGGCGGTTTTTCTTTCAATGTCCTTTAATGACTTTGTCATTGCAAAGCGAAGGTATTCTTCATTAGTTCCTTCCCTTGCAACAAGTTTACATACTCGTTGATTCAATAGAGCCTTCTGACTTTTCCAATGTGCTATATTAAATTCTCCATCCATCCCAACAAGTAAATCACCTACATGTACTATATATTTTTCTGGATATTCTCCAGCATAGAATGTCTCTGAAAATCCACGCTTAATATCCCTGATTCTAACTAACGGCATATATGAATTATCTTCTGTAAAACATTTTGAATCAAAAGCATAACCATATTGAATATCACAAACATCTGTTAATTTTACCATCTACCGCATCCCTCCACAAATCTGAAGAGCTCAAAATTTGTATCAGGCTATAAACCTTCTATGAGATGATTTTACATTACTTTGATTCACCATTGCATACTGCATTGTTGTATCAATTTGCTGATGACCTAATAATTTCTGAACCTGTTCTATCGGCATTCCTTTATCTATGGCTCTGGTAGCCATAGTTCTTCTGAATTTATGAGGGTGTATTCGTTCCAAATTCAAGCTTCTTCCCAACATTCTCAGGCGAATTTCTACTCCGCTAATCTGTAATCTTTTATTAGGACTATTCAATGTTACAAATAATGCCGGGTTATCATCATGTCTTTGTTCCAGATAATCCTGTAAGTGTAATTTCGCTCTTGCATCAAAATATACTCTCCGTTCCTTGTCACCTTTTCCATAGACTACGCATTCACGTTCATTAAAATCAATATCTGCAATATCCAGATTTACAAGTTCCCCTACTCGCATTCCCGTTGAAAACAATAAATCTATAATAGCTAAGTCCCTTTTTTCTTCACAGTGATCCCTCAATATTTCTATGCTCTCATCAGAAATAACCTCTTTAACAATCGTTTTTGTCTTTATCTTATGAATTCGCTTTATTGGACTTTTTAAAATATGATCTTCTTCCTCAAGCCACGAAAAGAAACTTGATAAATTCCGTCTCACATTATCCAATGTAACTTTACTACAGTTATTAATCTTCTGATATTCTATCAAATATTTACGTATATCTTCTGTATTCATCTGGCGAAGCGGAATATCCAGTTGTTTCAGCAAATGTTCGGCTGTCATTCGATAATACTGTATCGTTCTCCTAGAACATCCCTCAATCTGCTTTGCTGTTAAAAACATTTCTAAATATTGTGTATTAGAAGGACTGTCTTCCTGCTTGTTCACCCCATCTAAGTGAAGAATCAACACCTGTTGAAGCTTCTTCATCTGTTTTACGCT
Source organism: Enterocloster sp. HCN-30185 (assembly GCF_037890305.1). Lineage (NCBI taxonomy): Bacteria > Bacillati > Bacillota > Clostridia > Lachnospirales > Lachnospiraceae > Enterocloster > Enterocloster sp. HCN-30185. The sequence continues at coordinate 184,350 of NZ_JBBKBT010000002.1, read as the reverse complement.
AAGAAAATCTATCATTTCATCTAAAATTGCACTAATCTGCCCACTCATTTTTTCAGGCTCCTCTTTTTTCAAAAAGTATACCAAATTTAATGAAAAAGTGCTTATTTTAGTGTGAATTACACCCGATTTTTAACCAAAATACTTTTGCATCAGACTATCAAACAATAACTGAGCCTCATCTAAGGATTTCTGTACAGCAGATTTTGATTTGTTGGTCTGGGTGACAAAGGCGGCGAACCGCTCCTGAATCTCCATAGGTGGAACTGGCACAACCAAATTAAGAATATCTTTATTTGAAATATTAGCCTGTCGAACACCTCTACTAATACCTGTGAGTCTTTTCTTAATTTGCGTAAACTTAAGTAATTGCGACAAATAATATTTATCTATTCCTTCCATTATTTCGAGTTTTGCATTCCGTTGATTAAGATAATACTTTCCATAATCATTGCCTAAGATGCATATGTTACCATAATCATCTTTTCCAACAGTGCCTGTTAAAGACATAACCAGCTCCCCTGGATATACAATGTATCTTTCGAGGCTTTCATCTTCGTGCCAATAAACTAGATTAACAGGTCTAAAAAATCCCGCATTTATATTTCCAATTCTAAGAACAGGAATACCTCTTTCCTCATCAAATTGATCGCTCTTAAAAGCATATCCTCCAACCACATTTACTTTTTCAGATAAAGCACACTCTTTCCAGCCTTTCGAGTTCACATCAGGATCCCCAAACAATTCGATAAATCGGGATTTGATAAGGTCATCGAATTTTAAAAGTTCTTGTCTCCTCAGATGTATAATTTTATTGATCTTTTCAAGATGGGTTGCGACCTCAATTTGTCTATCGTAATCCGGAACATTAATTTCTATATTTGACACAATTTGTTTTGAAATTTCCTTAAATGTAGCTCCTCGACCTAATGATTGCAAAAAAGCTGTATTCCCCTTCAAAAACCAATACAAATATTTATTATTAATTTTATTTTTGCAAATTAAATTTTTGAATCCCTGATTACAATACATTTCACAACCTGCAATTGCAACCTTCCCAATAGGTGCTCTTGAAGAAAGAATCACTGTGCCTTCCGGAAACAAAGACAGATTTGTTTCTTTTACAGCTAAAGATGTTATCTTACGTACAGTGTCTGTAATAATATAAGAATCCTCATTAATTTCAGCTGGTGTAATCCATTTCAAATCTCCATCCCAATAATCTTTATTTTCTGTTTTGGGTGTACTACCTGAAACTATCTCACAAATATCTCCAATTTTATATTTTTCCACTTCCTCATCCCTCTACAAATCTGAATTTACAAACCATCCTGTATCCATTTCCCTGCCTACAAAAGCAGTTTCTCCAACTCAGCCATTTCCTCAGCTATTTCTTTTTCCATTCTCCTCAATTCAGCCATAATTTCATGAGTTGGCGGATAATTTACTTGTACATATTCAATTTTCTTATATTTATTGATTGATAAGTCATAATCATTATCCACGATTTCCTGTTTTGGAACAAAAAAGCTCTGCTCTGTTCTTTCCCTGCTGACCTCTTTTTCCAGATTATGGAATCTCTCAATAATATCAGGAATGTCATTGTCCTGGATCTCACTTCTCTTATCATCCAAGCTGTATCCGTCTGCTTTCATGTCATAAAACCAGACATTCTCTGTTCCGCCAGCTCCTGTCTTTGTAAATACAAGCACTGCTGTTGAAACTCCCGCATACGGTTTGAAAACACCGGAAGGCATGGATATAACTGCCTGAAGCTGGTGGTTTTCAATGATTTCTTTTCTTATGGACTTATGAGCATTACTGCTGCCAAACAATACGCCATCTGGTACAATACAGGCACATCTTCCGCCCTTTTTCAGCAAACGGAGAAATAACGCCAAAAACAGCAGCTCTGTCTTCTTGGTATTTGTAACCGCTTTTAAATTATCATTGATGCTTTCTGCATCTATGGTTCCCTTAAAGGGAGGATTTGCCAGACATACCGTATACTTGGAGCTGATATCATTCTGTTTTGAAACACTGTCCTTATAATCCACATCCGGATTACTGATCGAATGCAGCATCAGGTTCATTGCAGATATTCTCAGCATCGTTCGGTCTGTATCAAATCCGGAAAACATGGTGCTGGCATAGGCATCCCACTGGTCACTGGTCATTGTATCCTCGTAATGTTCTCTGATATATTCCGCAGCAGATACCAGAAAACCAGCTGTTCCGCAAGCCGGATCACAAATGATATCATCCGGAGTCGGTGCAATTAATTCAACCATCATTTTTCTAATATGCTTTGGTGTCCGAAACTGCCCGTTACGCCCTGCAGTTGCCAATTTTCCCAGCATATATTCATATAAATCCCCCTGCATATCCCTGTCTGCAATATCATGTGTATACAGATCTTCCAAGCCTGTAACGATCTTCTGCAGCACCTGTGGAGTTGGAATAAGAAACATTGCATCCTCCATATATCTGGAAAATGCTGTATTTACGCTGTTAAAATCTGCGCTCATTTCATCTATTTCAATTAGCTCACCTACTGCATTAAAATCCGGTAATTTTCCATTTTTTATTTTCTTTACTGCCGGAAATACCCTTTGAGATACGATATCAAAAATATCTCTTGGATCTTTATCCTTAAATTTACTCCAGCGCATAGACTGCCCTGACTCTGTCTGTGGAAAAATATAATCTCCAGACTCTCCCATCATATTGGCAAATTCCTCATTTTCCAACTCTTTTTCATCCAGAGATCGAATAAACATCAAATATGTAAGCTGTTCAATTACAGTAATCGGATTTGTAATTCCTCCTGCTGCTATATCATCCCAGATTTTATCTACTTTATTTTTTATTGCTCCTGTTACCATTCCTTTTCTCCATTCTGCTTTTTATCTCGCTTATAGCATACAATTATACCATGCCCTAACCGCAAAATCCATATATACCCACGCAAAAAGACAGCCCCCCAGGATTCCAAAAACCACTCCCAGGTGCCGTCTTTTCACTCAATTTCTATCTTCCTATATTCACTTCTCTATCAGATCTTAAAATACTTCACACCAGACTCAAAGATCTTCATATCCTGTTCGCCGTAGATATTGACCGCTACTGCCTCGCCCCGTCTCTCAGAGTGGGCCATCTTGCCGAGGATACGGCCGTCCGGGCTGGTGATGCCCTCGATTGCCATGTAGGAACCGTTTGGATTCCAGTATTCGTCCATGGTTACATTTCCCTTGTCGTCCACATACTGGGTGGCAACCTGCCCGTTTGCGATCAGGCGGTGAAGCCATGCGTCATTTGCTACAAAACGTCCCTCGCCGTGGGAAGCAGGATTGCAGTACACGCCGCCAAGTTCGGCTCCTGCCAGCCATGGGGATTTGTTGGTAACTACCTTTGTGTAAACCATCTTGGAAATGTGGCGTCCGATGGTATTCATAGCCAGCGTAGGAGAATCTGCCTTCTGCTCCGTGATGGTTCCCTCCGGTACAAGACCCAGCTTAATGAGCGCCTGGAAGCCGTTGCAGATACCCAGCATCAGGCCGTCCCTCTCGTTTAAAAGCTTCTCAACCTCTTCCTTGATTACTGCATTGCGGAATACGGTCGCAAAGAATTTAGCAGAGCCCTCCGGTTCATCACCTGCGGAAAATCCGCCAGGGAACATGACGATCTGAGCCTTTGCAATTTCCTTCTTATACTCCTCTACAGACTGACGGATATCCTCCGGGCTCAGGTTCTTGAATACTCTTGTCACAACCTTTGCACCGGCCCGTTCAAAGGCCTTTGTGCTGTCATATTCGCAGTTGGTGCCTGGAAATACGGGGATAAATACGGTTGGCTGTCCGATCTTGTGGTCACAGATATACACTGCGTCTGTATGGTAGAGCTTTTCTTCTACTCTGGCCTCTTCGCCTGTCTTTTCCTTTCCTGTTACCGTCGGGAATACCGCCTCTAACGTACCTGTCCAGGCCTTTAATGCCTCGTCCATGGAAATATGTACGTTTCCGTACTCAAATACGCCCTGGTCTGTCACTTCACCGATCACGGTATATGGAATGGACAGCTCTCCCATCTTGCCCTCTGCTACCTCGCAGACAATATCGCCCCATGCAGCGGCAAAGAAATCTCTTGGGTCTACATTGTGCTCGATCTTTACGCCAAGTTTATTTCCAAAGGCCATCTTGCTCACTGCCTCAGCAGCTCCATGGCCCTCCACTGCGTAGGCAGACAGAATTTTTCCAGCCTTAATGTCCTCAAAAATCTTGTGGTAACCTTCCATGATCTGACCGTAATCCGGCAGATCATACTGGTCTCTTGGCGCCTTAAATACCACAATCCGGCTTCCGGCCTTCTTAAACTCCGGTGTAATGATATTTTTGCTGCTGTTTACATCGACTGCAAAGGAAACCAGCGTAGGCGGAACATTGATTTCACCTGTTTCATCGTCAAAGGTTCCTGACATACTGTCCTTTCCTCCGATGGAAGGAAGTCCAAAGCCCATCTGTGCGCTGTATGCGCCAAGGAGGGCCGCAAAAGGCTGACTCCATCTGGATGGTTCCTCACTCATCCGGCGGAAATACTCCTGGAAGGTAAAGCGGATCTTTCTGTAATCGCCGCCTGCTGCCACGATCTTTGCAACAGAGGACACAACTGCATATACGGCTCCGTGATAGGGGCTCCAGCTGGACAGGTAGGGGTCAAAGCCGTAGCTCATCATGGTTACCGTATCCGTATGTCCCTTTAATACCGGAAGCTTGGCTACCATGGCCTGAGTTTCGGTAAGCTGATATTTACCTCCATAAGGCATAAATACAGATCCAGCACCGATGGAACCGTCAAACCGCTCTACCAGGCCCTTCTGAGAGCATACATTCAGGCCGGAAAGCATCGTAAGCCATTCCTTCTTAACATCTCCTACCTCTCTGCGCTCAAAGAGGCTTCCCTCACGACCCGGAACCTCCAGGGTAACATCTGCCTCCTGATGTGCTCCATTTGTATCAAGGAAGGCACGGCTGATATCTACAATGGTTTTTCCACGCCAGTTCATCACAAGTCTTGGACTTTCCGTTACTGTAGCTACGGTTACAGCCTCCAGATTTTCCTCTGCCGCATATGCCAGAAACTGCTCCACATCCTTCGGATCTACCACTACTGCCATACGCTCCTGGGACTCGGAAATGGCAATCTCTGTGCCGTCCAAGCCGGCATATTTCTTAGGAACACGATCCAGATCAATCTGAAGGCCCGCTGCCAGCTCACCGATGGCAACGGATACGCCGCCAGCTCCGAAATCATTGCATTTCTTGATCATGGAGCTGACCTCCGGGCGGCGGAACATTCTCTGGATCTTCCGCTCTGTGGGAGCATTTCCCTTCTGTACCTCAGCGCCGCAGACCTCGATGGAGGCGGTTGTGTGAACCTTGGAGGAACCCGTTGCACCGCCGATGCCGTCACGGCCGGTTCTTCCTCCTAACAGGATAATAATATCTCCCGGATCAGAATTTTCGCGGATCACATATTTTCTGGGGGCAGCGCCCATAACAGCGCCGATCTCCATACGCTTTGCCACATAGCCTGGATGGTACAATTCCTTTACATAACCGGTTGCAAGTCCGATCTGATTGCCGTAGGAGGAATATCCCTGGGCCGCGCTGTTTACGATTTTTCTCTGAGGCAGTTTTCCCTTTAAGGTCTCATTTAATGGCCTGGTGGGATCGGCTGCTCCGGTTACGCGCATGGCCTGATATACATAGGTACGTCCAGACAGCGGATCGCGGATTGCTCCTCCCAGACAGGTAGCAGCGCCGCCAAAGGGTTCGATTTCTGTGGGGTGGTTGTGAGTTTCATTTTTAAAATTCACCAGCCACTCTTCCGTTACGCCATCGATTTCAACGGGAACCACGATGCTGCAGGCATTAATCTCGTCGGAGATCTCCATATCCTCCAGCTTTCCCTCGCTTCTTAACTTCTTCATGGCCATCAGCGCAAGATCCATCAGGCAGACATACTTGTCATCTCTTCCTTTATAAATTACCTCTCTGTCTGCCAGATACTGATGATACGTATCCTCGATTGGTTTTCTATACTCTCCCTCTGTAAAGGTCACATTTTTAAGCTCTGTAGAAAATGTGGTATGACGGCAGTGGTCGGACCAGTAGGTGTCCAGCACACGGATCTCTGTCACGGTAGGATCTCTGTGCTCTTCCTCTGCGTAATACTTCTGGATATGAAGAAAATCCTTAAAGGTCATGGCCAGATTCAGTGTACCGTAAAGTTCCTTCAAATCCTCTTTGGATGCATGGGCAAAGCCATCAAAGCTCTTAATATCCTCCGGCACCTCAAATTCAGTCACCAGGGTCTTCGGCTTGGTTTCCTCAGCCTGACGGCTGTCCACCGGATTGATACAGAAATGGCGGATTGCCTCCTCCTGTGCCTGGGTCAAAGGCGCAGTGATCACATAAGTTGTAGCAGTGCGGATCACCGGCTCCTCATCTTCCTTTAGCAGCTTTACACACTGCTCTGCGGAATCGGCTCTCTGATCGAACTGACCCGGCAGGTATTCTACGGAAAATACGAGATCGCCGGGATTTTTCGGAAACTCCTCCTCGTATACCTCATCTACCGGAGGCTCTGAAAAAATCGTCACAAGAGCCTTTTTATAGGTTTCCTCTGACAGATTTTCAATATCATAGCGGATCAGAACCCGCACATTTTTTACCCCTTTTATATCCAGATAGCTTTCCAGTTCTTCTCTCAGCTCACCAGCCTTTACCGCATAGTCTGGCTTCTTCTCTACGAAAATTCGTCTTACGCTCATTTAAAAACCTCCTGTGGTTCGCCATACCTGCACTCTGTAAAATCAGAATACAGAATCATACATTACCATTGATCTACCTATATCATAACACAGGTGGTATAAATTAGTAAAGTTAATATATTTAATTACTGTTATTTTTTATACTTATAAATATTCCGCTGCTTTCCAACATATCAGAAGTCTTCGTGCCGAATTTCCATTTTTAAAAACACACTCTGGCACACTAGCCCGAACTATGCTATACTAGGAAACAGTTGATCCGCTGTCTGCTGCGGATTATAAAGAATAAAATATTGGGAGAACGAAAGACATGAAGATCGGATTTGACAATGATAAGTACCTTTCCATGCAGTCGGAACACATCAGAGAACGGATCGGCCAGTTTGGTGATAAGCTTTATCTGGAATTTGGAGGAAAGCTGTTTGATGACTACCACGCCTCCAGGGTTCTTCCCGGCTTCGCACCTGACAGCAAGCTTCGGATGCTCCTTCAGCTGGCCGACCAGGCTGAGATCGTCATTGTGATCAGCGCCTCTGATATAGAGAAAAATAAGGTACGCCAGGATCTGGGGATCACCTATGATGTGGATGTACTGCGCCTGATTCAGGAGTTTCAGGATAAAGGCCTTTATGTGGGAAGCGTTGTGATCAACCTGTATCAGGGCCAGGCCAGCGCAGATATCTTTAAGGCCAAGCTGGAGCATATGGGAATCCAGGTATACCGCCATTACTGCATCGAGGGCTATCCCAGCAATATCCCTCTGATCGTCAGCGACCAGGGCTATGGAAAAAATGATTATATCGAAACCAGCCGTCCTCTGGTCATTGTGACTGCTCCCGGACCGGGCAGCGGCAAGATGGCTACCTGCCTGTCCCAGCTTTATCATGAAAATAAGCGGGGCGTAAAGGCCGGATATGCCAAATTTGAGACCTTCCCCATCTGGAATCTCCCCTTAAAGCATCCGGTGAATCTGGCTTATGAAGCAGCTACCGCTGATTTGAATGATGTAAATATGATCGATCCCTTCCATCTGGAGGCTTATGGAGAAACAACCGTCAACTACAACCGTGATGTTGATATTTTCCCGGTACTGAATGCAATCTTTGAAGGCATCTACGGAAGCAGCCCCTATAAATCCCCCACCGATATGGGTGTAAATATGGCAGGTTTCTGCATCTTTGACGATGAAGCCTGCAGAGAAGCATCCAACCAGGAGATCATCCGCCGCTATTATCAGGCCATCAACCATCTGGCCAAGGATGAGGGAAATTCCGAGGAAGTCTACAAGCTGAACCTCCTTATGAAGCAGGCCAAAATAAAGCCGGAGGATCGAAAGGTGGTAACGCCCTGTCTGGAACGTGCCCAGGCATTAAATGCTCCTGCAGCAGCCATTGAGCTGGAAGACGGAACCATTGTCACAGGAAAAACCAGCAGCCTGTTAGGCGCTTCCGCCGCAGTCCTGTTAAATGCCATCAAGGTACTGGGAGAAATCCCCCATGATACCCACCTGATCGCACCCTCTGCCATTGAGCCCATTCAGACCTTAAAGACTACCTATCTCGGAAGCAAAAATCCCCGTCTCCATACTGACGAGGTTCTCATTGCCCTGTCCATGAGCGCTGCCACGGATCCGGTTGCAAAAAAAGCCCTGGGACAGCTTCCCAAGCTTCAGGGCTGCCAGGTACACACCTCCGTCATGCTCTCCAATGTGGATATCAAAACCTTTAAAAAACTTGGCATGAATCTGACCTCCGAACCGGTATACGAGCACAAGAAGCTGTATCACTAAGAGAAACAGATCCATTCTGAACAAACTAAATGCCGGACAGCAGGATTTTCCAGTTCCCGCTGTCCGGCATTTTTACCGTTTTTTTCTATTTTTTCTCCACATCTGTATAATACAGGTGTCTTGGAAGCCCATCTGTCATAATAGGCGTAAGCTCCGCCTGGATCAGCGGGCGGATATAATTGACAAACTCATCTGTCACATAATCGCCGGCCTCATTGATCCACTCCCTCGGCACCTTCTTTTCTACATTTGCCACCTTATGTACGTCATAAATGTCTGTGACACAAATATAAGGATCATCTGACACTCTCTTTAAAATGATCATCTTGCCCGTTTCACCCTCAAAGGCTTCCTTAACGGCAGCTCCGCCTACCTGATATGCCTCTGTGATATCTACCCGGGATACTATATGGGAAGCGCATCTTTGGAGAGAGTTAAACTCAATGGCTCTTGTCTTGCATCCCACCTCACGGTTGATCTTCTCTGCCAGGAAACGGGCCGTTCCTGTAAGCTGCTTATGGCCGAAGGCGTCTACAAATTCAATTCCGTCCGTAAGCTCACAGACATAACGGCCGTCTGCTGTCTTTACCCCCTCAGATACAGCTACCACAACCGACTTTTTCTTCTTGTGAAGCTCTGCTACCTTGTGCATAAATTCATCTACATCAAAGGTAACCTCCGGAAGGAAGATCATATCCGGACCTTCACAGTCCTCGCACTTTGCAAGGGCAGCTGCGCCGGTGAGCCAGCCTGCATTGCGTCCCATGATCTCTAAAATCGTTACATTCTGCTGGTCATATACCAGGCCGTCACGGATCACTTCCTTTGTAATGGAACCGATATACTTTGCAGCGCTTCCGTAGCCCGGAGTATGATCCGTAGCCGCAAGGTCATTGTCAATGGTCTTTGGAACACCCATAAACCGGATCTTGCTTCCATTTAAAAGAGCATAGTCAGAAAGCTTCTTTATGGTATCCATGGAATCATTTCCGCCGATGTAAAAGAAATATTCCACTTCCAGGCCATCCAGAATTTCAAAAATCCTGTCATAAATCGCTCTGTCCTCTGAAATCTCCGGAAGTTTGAAGCGGCAGGAGCCCAAATAGGCGGAAGGCGTACGCTTTAACAGCTCAATGTCCAGATCATTTTTAATATGCTCCGACAGATCTACATATCTCTCCTGCAAAAGTCCCTGAATCCCATGGAGCATGCCGTAAACCTTTTTAGCCCCTCTGTCCCTGGCAGTCTTATAAACACCAGCCAGACTGGAATTGATTACTGCAGTTGGCCCTCCGGACTGGCCTACGATCACATTGCCTCTTACCTCATTCATAATGGATACCTCCTAAAGAATCTTCCTCACTCAGAAACCAGCCGTTTTCCGGCCTTCTCATTTTGTAAGCGCTTACAATCATATTGCTATTTTAATACCAATATTTGTAATTTTCAAGATAGAAACAGGCATTTTTTTACAAACATCTCGTCTTTTTTTTAACATAATAGAGTCATTTCGACAAATACTTCCATTAATCTCCCAAATAATATACAGCCAATATGGTTCCTTTGCTGTCATAGAGAATCCAGTTTCCCCATTCTTCTTCAGACAGGCTCAGCTCTCTGGGCTGAGCGGATGCCAAAAGCAGCGACACATGGCCGCCGCAGACAGCGCCTTTGGCAATCCGTATCTCTCCTTTATAAACCGGCTTCATAATCGTATCATCGCTGTCCTGCCACAACTTATAAACACCTCTTTCATAATCATAGTCAATGCCTATATAGGGATTCCAGCCTGGGTCTGCAGCTGTTTCCCCTTTTTCATGAAATACAAGAATTTGATTTTCCATCTCCAATATCTTTGTCTTACCAGTGAGTTCATCCACCGTTACCTCTTCCTGCCCTCCCTCCTGCACCGCTTTCATCTGTTCCTGCGTAACAGTTACAGGACAGGAAATAACTCCGGGCGCTGTAAAATACGTTCCCCGATCTTCCGCCTGCGCCATATCAAAGGAAATGCCTGTATCTCTGGAAACATGGGTTCCTGTGAGAGGTGATGACTCACCTTCCCTCTGATTTAAAAGAAAGGGAAGATAGGGTGCCTCTGATATACCCTCAGGGCCTCTATAGCCCTCCTTTACCCGCTCCTCAAAAGGAATATTCTCCAGTTCCCGGATCAGCTGCACATTGGCCCGCTCTGTGTCTGTAAGCAGCTCCTCTGCAAATGCTTCCGGCTCTATCCTGCCCCTGTACCAGATTTTCTGCTGGAAATATTCATTCAGGCTATCTGTTTTGAATTTTCTCCCATGGTGTGCGTAAATGGTGTTTCGTAAAAGAGAAAGATTCTCTGAAGGCAGACATGCAAGTTCTGTACGCGTATAAAACCGCTCTGACAGTCCTATTTCCTCATAATTGCAGGAAGAATAATAAGTACCTCCATATGCTCCCTCACTTTCTACTTCAATCCGCGTACCTGCCTGTTCATCTGTTATAAAAGCAGCACAGGCCGACTCCTCTGTTTCCCGTTCCAGTACCCCGTCTGCATACGGACGGACATTGATGACCATTTCGTATTTGTCCTTTCCCGGCTCCAGCACAAACTCTGCCACAGCCGAAGCATTCTCTCTGTCATCTGAAAAAAAGAGCTGAATCCTATGGGAATCCATAAAGCTCTCCCCTTCATCCGGGTCGATATAAACCATGCAGCTGATTCCGCTGTCCCCGGCCAGATAAAATGGTTCGGAAAGCAGGCTGGCCTCTGCTCCCAGATCCTCCAGTACGCGGACGGAAGCCGAATCATTCAGGGGCAGCTCACCATGAGCAGACTCCTCCCTGCCCGCATCATCCATTTCCACTATTTCGTCCATTTTCCCCTGTTCCATATCAGGAGCAGAGCTATATTCCATTTCTGTTTCCCGTCCCGGCCTCTGGCCTGCACATCCTGCCGATAATCCGACAAAAATCAAAGCCATCGCTGCCAGCTCTGCTCTAAAAACCGGCTTTTTCATAAAACACACTCCCTCCTGACAATACCTTTTTTATTTTTATTATACTCCCTTTTTCCGGAGCCTGTTTTACGTTTTCCTTACAATCTGTCCCACCCGGAAATCCCTTTCGCGCTACATAGTTTCCGCCTCAGCTGCACCATGTCAAAAGCTCCATGCTGCAGACACAGCACAGAGCTTTTCTACTGAAACAATATAAAATGTTTTAATCCAAATGATCGCACCGGTCAAAATCGACCAAAACTATTCTTCCCGTCTCCGGGGCATACTCAAAGGTAGTAATGCTTGCATTATGCACAACCCGCTCCCCGCCTTCTTCGCCGCTCCCCTTTAAAAGCTGCTCCATAAAATGGGCCAGCAGCCCTCCATGGGATACAATGGCCGTATCGCCGGTTATCTGGCTTTTAATGAACTCCCAGGCTTTCAGGCAGCGGTCATCTACCTGTATCACGGTTTCCCCTCCGGGGGGAGCCACCTCTGCCGGGCGATCCCACCAGGCTTTATAGCGATCCCCGTCTCGTTCAAGCAGCTCCTGTGCTGTCTTCCCTTCCCAGTCTCCGTAGTTAATCTCCATCAGCTCCGGCAAAGGGATGATAGGAACAGGATTCTCTCCTGCTGCTGCCTGAGCCGTGGCATAGGCCCTGATCTGAGGGCTTGTATAAATGGCGGTCAGCTTTTTATCCTTCATGGCCTTTGTGAGGCAGGCGGCCTGGGCACGTCCGGTTTCATTTAAGGGGATGTCCTGCTGTCCCTGAATCCTGCGCTCAATATTCCAGTCTGTCTGTCCATGGCGTATTAAGTATAATTTCATGCCCTTCTCCTAACTGTTTAAATCCCAGCCGTCTCTCATAGGATCATAGCCCAGGGATGGACGGCCGCTTCTTCCATATCCGTCTCTGCGGAGAGCAGGAGCCGGTTCTGTTTCTTCCTCTGCCTCCCCGTCAGAAGCCGCCGTACCTTCCCCGTTTACCGTCAGGGCATCCAGCGCCAGCTTCATGATATCCTTGATCTCATCCGGCGTCATCTTCATCTTTTCCGCCAGTTCCTCTACGGTAGCCTCCCTGCCCAGCTCCTTTGCCATGACCTGGGATACGGTCTGAAGCACATTCACTCTGGCTGCCATCGTTTCCTCAATCTCCGCCTCGCTCCTTTGTTCCAGCAAGGCCGCCTCAACCGCCTGACGGATCTTCATTTCTGCAAAGTCCGGCCACTCCTGGCTTCCGTCATACTCTGTGACAGCCATCATAAGAGCCATATTGGCCTCCTGGACAAGATCGGAAATTGGAAGCTCTTTTCCCTCATATTCCTTTGCAACAGCCAGCGCCCTAGCCAGATTCCCTTCTACCAGACGGTTTCCTGCCTCTTTATCTGCCCTGGCAGCTGCCGCCAGGACTCTCTTTTCCTCTTCCTGATCCAGAGGCCGGATTAACTCCATCTCCTCCAGATACATTTCATAAAAATTTTCTGCCATGAATATCTACATTCCTTTTTCATTAAAATAACATCTCTATAAGAATAATCCATCCCCGCCGCCAAGTCAACCACTTTACAAAGCCTCACAAAGCTGTTAATATAGATACAGTTATAAGGAGGACTTAATAATGGATATAAATTATGAATTATATAAGGTGTTTTACCACGTTGCCGCCACACTCAGCTTTTCAGAGGCTTCCAAGCAGCTCTTTATCTCACAGTCTGCTGTCAGCCAGTCCATTAAAGTCCTGGAAAAAAAGCTGAACCAGCCCCTTTTCATCCGAAGCACCAAGCGGGTACAGCTCACCCCTGAAGGCGAAATTCTTTTAAAGCATATCGAACCGGCCATGAACCTGATCCGAAAAGGGGAAAACCAGCTTTTGGAGGCCCATACCCTGAATGGAGGCCAGCTGCGCATTGGAGCCAGCGACACGATCTGCCGCTACTATCTGGTAACGTATCTGAACCGTTTTCACAAGGAGTTTCCCAATATTCACATCAAGGTTACGAACCACACTTCCATTGAATGTGCCAAGGTGCTGGAAAACGGACAGTGCGATTTTATTGTGGCAAATTATCCCAATTCTGCCCTGTCAGGCAGCCTGCACACACGGGTGATCAATGAATTTCACGATGTATTCGTAGCTAACCGCCAGGCCTTTGACCTGGAGGGAAAATCAGTGTCCCTAAACCAGCTCCTTGACTACCCTATTATGATGTTAGACAGAAAAAGCACAACCAGTGAATTTCTCCATCAGATCTTCCAGAAAAACCGTCTGGATCTGGTGCCTGAAATTGAGCTTTCCAGCAATGACCTTCTCATTGATCTGGCTCGGATCGGCCTGGGGATCGCCTTTGTGCCGGACTTCTGCATCCCGGAGCAGGATAAGGATTTATTTATCCTTAAGCTGTCCGAAACACTTCCTGCCAGACAGATGGTAGTAGCCTACAACGAAAACCTGCCTGTATCCCAGGCTGCCAAACACTTTATGGAAATGCTGTAGCAAAAGAAGCTTACATTTCCTCCTGCCGCGGAAATTTTTCCCAAAATTCTCTCAGGGCCTGGGATACATTTCCGCGGTTTACTACGGTATAGGTCCCCCATTCCCTCGGAAAAAGGGCTACATACTCCGGGCGCAGAAAACGGTCGTCCAAAAGAGCGATCACTCCTTTGTCATTCACCGTGCGGATCACCCGCCCGGCCGCCTGCATGACCTTATTCATGCCCGGATACTGGTATGCATAATCAAACCCATTTCCCTCTCTCTCGTCAAAATATTCTTTTAAAATCTCCTGCTCCGTGTTTACCTGAGGAAGTCCCGTTCCCACGATAACCGCCCCGATCAGGCGCTCCTCCTTTAAATCAATTCCCTCAGAAAAGATACCTCCCATTACGCAGAGCGCGGCAAAAGACCGGCTGCGTTTCGCTTCAAACTGCTCTAAGAACGCCTCTCTCTCCTCCTCTGTCATCCGGTTTGACTGGCAAATGCGGTCAAAGCCCAGAGAGCCTGTCCTTTCCCGCTCCCAAAGGATAGCCTCCACCTGCTCCTGAAACTGATAGGACGGAAAAAATACCATATAATTGCCCTTCCGTTCCCGGATAATGACTTCCAGATAGTCTGCAATCCGCTCGTACTGGCTCCGTCCCCGCCTGCTGTAACGGCTGCTCACATCCGACGCCGCAAGCACCAGACGGTTTTCAGGTGAAAACGGCGATTTGGCATAGATCGCATATTCCTGCGGATCACCGCTTAAAAGCTCCTTATAATATTGAACCGGCAGCAGGGTAGCCGAAAAAAACACCGTACTTTCACTCTGATCCAGACACCGGCGCAGACATTCTGACGGATCCATGCACATGAGCTTTACCATAAAGCTTCCATCCTCCAAAAGCCTTGCGTAGATCCTGTAGCGGTCATCTAAACGGTCATGGATATTCAAAAAATCACGAACCTTAAAATAGAGCTCCAGCACCAGATCCCGGTCCGTAAATTCTCCGTTTTCATTCATAAAAGCTTCCAGCTCTCCAAACATGGCCATCAGCTCCAGGGCAAGCAGCTTCACATCACCCAAAAGCTCATAATCTGCGCCTAAAACTCTCCTGTGGCTGATCCCTTCTTCCTCTTTTCCTGTCCCGTAAGCTCTCTTCAGCTCCAGCATGCGCTTATTGCAGGCGTCCAGAAGTGAGACTGTCTTTGCCGCTCCGGGAAGTCCCTTCAGGATTCTTTTTGCTAAAAGAAGATCCTCCTTCACAACGGCTGCGCTGTACATTTCCCTGGCTCTCGGCACCAGATTGTGGGCCTCATCCACCAAAAACAGGTAAGAGCCCGTCTGCTCCCCCTCAGCAAAATAACGTTTCAGCCGCACATTGGGATCAAACACATAATTGTAATCGCAGATAATCCCGTCTGTCCAGCTGCTGATATCCAGACAGAACTCAAAGGGACATACCTGAAACCGCTCCGCATACCGTAATACCTTTTCTCTGGTAATCCCCTCTTCCTCATGAATGATCTCATAGACCGCGTCATTGACCCGGTCAAAATGGCCTTTTGCCCTGGGACAGTCATAGGGATTGCAGCTTGGCTTTTCCAGCACGCAGAGCTTTTCCTTTGCCGTAATAGTTACTGTGTTAAAATACAGCTCTTTCTCTCCTCTCAGGATATCAAAGGCCTCCTCTGCCACGCTGCGCGTAATGGTTCTGGCAGTGAGATAAAACAGCTTTTCCCCATAGCCTTCTCCCATGGCCTTTAAGCTGGGAAATACGGTAGAAAGCGTCTTTCCCACTCCGGTAGGCGCCTGGATATAGAGGTTTCTCCCCTCTGCCACAGAGCGGTACACACAGGCAGCCAGTTCCTTCTGGCCTTCCCGATACGCATAGGGAAATTGCAGAGTCTTTAAGCACTCCTGTCTGCGCATCCTGTGATGGTACAGATACCTGGCCCATTTTACATACTCATGGATCAGTCCTTTAAACCAGTCCTCCAGTTCCTCTCTGGTTTTAACCTCCTTAAACCGGCGGATCTCCTCCGTCTCAATATTGCAGTAGGTAAGCTGAATCCCAATTTCTTCCAGATCATGGTGAACGGCATATATAGTTCCATAGCAAAGCGCCTGAGCCATATGGACCGGATCCGGCTCCTCCAGCCTTCCCGGATCCATATAAATACATTTGATCTCATCAATGGTCACTCCGCCGGGCTCTGTGATGATCCCATCGGCCCGTCCCTCAATGAGAAGCTCAAACGAATCCTCTTTTACTGTATGCTTTAAGCTTACCTCTGCCTGATAATCCGAGCCCATCCTGCGCTGGATCTTCCGGTGCAGACGGCTTCCGGCCTGCATAGCCTCCTTTTTTGCTCCTGCCATCCTGCGGTCATCCAGATCGCCTGACCGCATCACAAATTCCACCAGATTCCTCACGGAAATCCGTACCTGAGACAGAGCTTCCCTCTGTGCCATTTTCTCCCTCCTGTCGGCCTCTGGAGCAGATGCTCCCTTTTCCTCTGATTGCTTTCAGCATATCACAAAAAAAGACGGATTGCAAACTTATGTTCGCAGTCCGTCCCCTGTCACAGGTTCCGTTAAAAGAAAAATAAAATTTATGCAGCTGTTGTGCAGGCATCCGGAGAAATGGTTTCCAGATATGCTTCAAATTCTTCATTTTCACCATTCATCTGTACGGTCAGAACTCTTGCAAGATCCAGGCTTAATACACCAAGGATGGACTTTGCATCAATTGTAAAACGATTATAAAATACATCAACATCAAAGTCACACCTGGAAGCCTCCGTTACAAAGCGCTTTGCCTCCTCAATGGATGTCAGCAGAATTTTCTTTTCTTTCATTTTCAAAGACTCCTTTTTGTATCAAAGTGTGTTATTCTATTTCGTTGTATAGTTATATCACTATTACACTTTCATGTCAAATTTTATTCTGCCTCCGAGTCATTCATGAATTTCTGATGTTTTTTGTGTATTTTATATATTTTTATCTCACAGCTCTCATTTTGTCCGTCATAATTGCAAATTACATTTCCTGTTTTTAGAAAATACATTTTGTTCTCATTTAAATACAATCAGAGATAACAGAAATTTTCGTGAGAGTTTTGCAAACGTTTTCGTCTTTTTTGCTCCCCCGTTATCTGCTGCTCTCCGTTGCATATTCCCGGAATATTTTTGCAGTGCGGTACAGGCAGGTCAGCTTCATAACGCTTACGATCAGTGTTCCGATGGTACCTACCAAAAGCGCCGTAATTCCCAGCATCCCGTTTAACATCACCAGAAGAACGGAGCTTATCATTAATCCAAATGAATACACAAACCACTTCCAGAGCCGTTTCCATTTTACAGCCATCTCTTCATCCAGCGCACAGATTACTTCGGAATGGCCCATATACTCGGAATATTCCCCGTAAAATGCCAGGATCATCACAGGGAAGGAAAGCAGTCCGATCAGCGAAGCCATAGCAGCGCCCTCCGGAACCAGAGAGCTTCCTGCATCCACTGCAACGGATGCCAGACAGCAAATCGCTGCCATACGGTAGCGGCTGCTTTCAGAAGACAGCTTTAAAAGTATATAGCCATACGCGCACAGCGTAACCATACTGATGATCCGCCCCGGCAGATACAAAAAAGGCAGCCAGGCTGCCACCGCCTGATTGCTCAGTACAGCGCCTGCTATACTGGGAATTACCATCCAGAACAGTATTCCCAGCCATTTTCCCAGCTCCTCTGCTTTGGAAACAGAAATCACAACCTGAAGCTCATTTTCATTTTGAATTTCTTTGTTCCATTCGTTCATACCATTCCCTCCTTTGTTCCTTTTACCGGGATCAGGGTGCATGAAAACTGGCCGCTATCCCCACAATGATTCCCAAAACCATAGCGATTCTTCCTATAAACTGCCCCATGCGATAAAACTCGCTGGGTTCTCCGCCTTCTACTGCAAGGCCGTGCTGAAATTTAAAAAGCAGATCCGGGAATGCAGTATCCAGAGCCAGCAGTACACCTAAAAAAGCGATCACAGGCAATACTTCCACCCTTCCCCGTTTCTGACAGTCCTCATTCACCGCCCAGCGGTAGATACAGCTGTAATCAGGAAAAAGCTCCTCATCGGAATGCTCCGTAGATATACCGTTTTTTATCTGCATATCAAAGTATACTTCTTCTCCATCCCCCGTTAAAAGCCAGGTATCTCCCACCAGATGGGCTTCCCCCTCGAAAACCAGAGCCCCGTCTTCAAAAATCTTCCCTCTGGAGTTATCAGGATCCCATCTGACTTCATAAAGCTTCTTTGTTTCATTAACAGAAAACTCAATCCATGCAGCCCTGTCCTGGCGGCGGATCTGCATTCTATAATCCGTCTCTCCATCCGCTCCTGTAAAGCTCCCGTCCTTTTGACGGTACAGAAACGTTTCCTGCATCCATAAACCGGGTCGGAACAGAGTATACAGATATACCGAACCAAGAACCAGGCATACGGCCGTTCCGATGAAAACCGCCCATTTTTTCCACTGTCTCATATTTACCTACCGTTTCAGCACCAGATGCTGGGGAAGCCCGTTTACCATAAATGGCTGATAATCGCCCTGGATCAGAGGCTCTACGTAGTCAATAAATTCTCTGGTTACATAATTCCCCTCCCGGTTTACCCAGGATCTGGGAACCAGCTTTTCATTATTTGCAATCTTATGCACATCATAAATTCCTGCCGCGCTCATATAGGGGTCATCCGATACCCGGTCGATAACAACCATACGCCCGGAATCCCCTTCGTCTGCCGCTTTTACCGCGGCGCCTCCCACCATAAAGGCTTCATTGATATCCACGCGTGAGGCCATATGGGAAGCGCTGCGCTGGAGGGTAGAAAGCTCTACAGCTCTGGTCTTGCAGCCTGTCTTGGCGGCCAGGAAACTGGCCAGATAGCCTGCGGTTCCGGCCAGCTGTCTGTGACCAAAGGCATCTACATAATCGCTTCCTCCGGCCAGCTGGCATACATACCGTCCGTCCGGTACCTTGATGCCCTCAGAAACTGCAATTACAATGGAAGGCTTCTTTTCCAGCAGGTCACTGCATTTTTTCAGAAACCGGTCTACATCAAAGGGAATCTCCGGAAGGTAGATCAGATCGGGACCGCAGCAGTCCTCTGTCTTTGCAAGAGCCGTAGCTCCCGTAAGCCAGCCTGCATTCCGTCCCATGATTTCCATGATAGTAATCATTTTCCGCTTGTAGGAAAGGCCCATGGCATCCCGGATCACTTCTTTTGTGGAGGCTGCAATATATTTAGCCGCGCTTCCAAAGCCAGGGGTATGGTCTGTAAGCGCCAGATCATTGTCAATGGTCTTTGGAACACCTAAAAACTTCTGCTCATGTCCCTTTACGATCGCATAATCGGAAAGCTTTTTGATGGTATCCATAGAATCATTTCCGCCGATGTAGATAAATACTTCGATCTCCAGTTTATTCATAATGGAAAAGATCTTTTCATAGATTTCGGGATTTTCATGGATCTCCGGCAGCTTAAAACGGCAGGAACCTAAAAAGGCAGACGGAGTACGCTTTAACAGCTCAATATCCATATCCGAATGAATCTGCGTGGACAAATCCACATACATCTCATCCAAAAAACCTTCAATGCCGTGAAGCATACCGTAAACCTTATGGAAGCCTCTCTCCTTTGCAGTCTTGTATACATCTGCAAGGCTGGAATTGATCACAGCAGTAGGGCCTCCAGACTGTCCTACGATAATATTGCGTTTTTTTCCCATAACAAAATCCCCTTTCCTGTTCATGGACAGACAACCTTACAGACGAAGGGGAACCTTTAACCGTCCCGGCTGTCTGCCTCGTGTCCTTATTGTACTATAGGAAAGGGGATTTTTCCAGCACTTTTTCAGATTATGCCCGTATTTTGCGCTGTATTTTATGTATATTATACAATTTTATTTGTTTTCTTCTGATTCTTTTTCCTTCCAGATAAAGCCTCCGGCCGTTTTCTGTGCTCCGGTAAGAGCACAGGAAAGGCTTCTTCTGCTGATGCCCAGACTTCGGCTGGCATGAGCAATAGAAATAAATTCAGCAACCGGTTCGCCGTCTAACGTCATCTGGATCAGCGGACGCTTGTCATGGTAGCCGATCCGGCTGGTAAGATCTATGCTGATCGGATCTTCGGGAGTATTTTCAGGAACAACCCGCCACAGATAACCGCCTCCTGTTTTACGCTCTCCATGGGCAGCTCTGGCGATAGAACCTAACGATACGCCTGTCGCTTCGTAAGCCAGACGGGAGCTTTTATAATCTGCAATAAACATTCCGTCGCGGGAATACTGTCGATATACATGACCTGCTTTAATTGTACGACTCATCTGTAAGTTCACCCTTCCTTTTGTAATATGGCTGTAGTCATTATAGCAACTATTACTTTTTTTGTCCATACAGCATAAAGTGTGCATAGACTGCCTTACTTTGGGTGTGCAGAAAGCCTATTTCTGTACTGCAATGGAACGACAGGAAATACCGTTGATTTCCACATGCTCATTGATGGCAATCACAATGCAGGGGCGTCCGTCGATCATCCTGTTTTCCACCAAATACGTCTTATCCGGAGCCACCTTGATGGTCACGTCCGGTGTTTTTATTTCAAATGTCTTTGTGTTTACCACATTAGCTGCCACAAAGCTTGTTTCCGGCGTATTTTCCACATCCTTATAGCGCTCCTCAAACTCCTCAAGCTTCTCCGGCGATGCGCCGTTATTTTCAAGGAGCTTCTTTACCTGGTACTTATCCAGAGTCAAAGGCACTGGCTCGTCCTTTGTCTCCTCTACCAGTTCGCTTAAATTTTCATGGATATTTTTTACGGTTTCAAAATCACAGTTTTCTCCCAGTGTTTCCTCCACGATCGCCTGAAAAGTTTCCTTCTGGCTCTTGGCCGACATGGGAATCCCGCAGCCTAATACCTCGTCA
This sequence comes from Enterocloster sp. HCN-30185, assembly GCF_037890305.1. Classification (NCBI taxonomy): domain Bacteria; kingdom Bacillati; phylum Bacillota; class Clostridia; order Lachnospirales; family Lachnospiraceae; genus Enterocloster; species Enterocloster sp. HCN-30185. Next base: position 163,296 of record NZ_JBBKBT010000002.1, on the reverse strand, counting down.
ATCAGGCTGTCCGGCAGCTGCTCCGGATTTTTGGCATAAAAGAGCAGACTGTGAATATCTGTATTCCGGTCATTGAAAGCCGGGAACAGGAAGCTGTTGATGGGCGCCTCCACCAGCCAGTCCCGGATGCGGTTTTCAATGGCATTTGTCATGGAATTATAACAGAGCCCTGCCTTTGAAAGCTTCACAGGACAGATGGTACACTGGATAAACTCATATACATAATCAGACGCGTCAAACATCTCCGAACCGTCTGTGGCCTTTGCAGGAATATCATAGGCACAGTGGATGAGAATGATATAATAATTCTCACCGTAATCAAAATTGGCAATAATCTTATCATAAAACTCCTCGATGAGCGCCTCATCCTTTAATTCACTGTCTCTCAGCTTTAAAAGGAAGTTCTGGGTGCCCCCTTCTGATTCCGTATGTAAAGGAAACTCCATATTTAAAAGATTTTTCCCCACTGTTCCCGAAAGCCCGTTTCTGAAAATGGTAAAATACTTAAATGCCTCTTCCTCCGGCAAAGAAAGGAAGGCTTCTTTTAATTCTGTCTTTTTGTTTTTCTCTGAATCTACATAGCAGCCGCAGATCCGGCTGATGGCACAGTTTGCAGGGGTAAAAAGTTTTTTGATCTCATTACATTCCTTCTTATTCATAAATTTCTGTATCTCCTGTTCCGATTTCCTTGTTTAAATACAAAAAACCGGAATACTCTACAGTACTCCGGACTTCTTGCGGGTTGGGCTATTTCTTCAAATAGTCAGCAGGGGAAGAGGGGCTCGAACCCCCATCTACGGTTTTGGAGACCGCTGCTCTACCATTGAACTATTCCCCTATTTGGTTGTTTGTTTTGCTGTTCTCTCGAACCTCAGTTATAATACCATACCATCAGGAAAGTGTCAACAGTTTTTTTATTTTTTTAAATTATTTTTTTTAGATTATACAATTACTATTTCCAGATCATCATAAATTCCGGACTTTACTTTCTCGCCAAACCTGGCAAATAACGGAACCCAATCCTCAGATTGCCTGTAAATTAAAATAGTTTCTTTTATAGGATCAACAATCCAATATTCCAGGACACCTGCTTCCAAATATAAAAATTGCTTTCTGGAATAGTCCATTTTCCTGCTTGAAGATGAAACTATTTCTATAATCCAGTCCGGCGATCCATGACAGCCTTTATCATCTATCTTATCAGGATCACAGATTACAGATATATCCGGCTCTACATAGGATTCATTTTCATCATTGTCTTTTAGAAACACAGCAAATGGCGCAGGAATAATTTCACAGTTTCCATTATGTGATTCAATATAATTATAAATTTTCCCATGCAAAGCACTTATAAGTTTTTGATGTTTTGTGCTTGGTGGAGCCATCATATAAATCTGTCCGTTAATTAACTCTGCCCGTTTACCCTCTGGAAGATTGTAGATATCCTTTATTGTATAGGATATTTGTTTTATTGCGTCCATTTACACATCATCCTTTTCTGCTTATTATAACGTAACTATCCAGAATCATCCTTATTCGAAGATGAAATTCGAATAAGCTGAGATTGCATATTTGAGTCAAATACAATGCCAGGGCTTCGTTAATTCTAATATAAGCATCCAGCTGTTTCTGCAACAGGAAGCCGATATCCAAACGAATACATACTTCTCTAAATGTTTCCACCAGAACGAATTGCCGCATCTGCGCCATCCATCAAACACAACGTACCCTCTCCGATAATGAGCATCAGATTGTGCTAATACTCAGCTCATTCATTCCAAGCCTCCAATCGGGAAATTTTCTATATTTATACTAATCTGATTCTTCCCATCGGACATCTTCTTCCATTCCTTTCTGATAAACATAGTTTACCAGAACAAAACCAAAAAGAAAACCATCCTTTAAAATAGGTTCGTCAAAATAACGTTGGATTATTTTGTGTATTTTGGGGATCTGTAAAATGTCGGTTAGCAACGTATGAAAAAGAAGTCTGAATCAGTATTTCGTTCGAACGTTATCCATATGATTTCACCCCTACAAAAGCCCGATCGCCTCCCGCACATTGGATACCCCGATCATCTTAAGCCCTTTTATGGGCTTCATCTTATCGAGACAAACCTTTGGAAGCACACAGGAAGTAAAGCCCATCCTGGCTGCCTCGGCTGCCCGTTTATCCGCCTGTGAAACCGCCCGGACCTCCCCGGAAAGCCCCACTTCTCCAAATATAAGCATACCCGGATCCACCGGCCGGTCCTTATAGCTGGACATAAGAGCCATTACAATGGCAAGATCTAACGCCGGCTCATTCATCCGCATACCGCCTGCGATATTGACATAGGCGTCCAGACGGGACATCTCGTATCGGCACCTTTTCTCAAGCACTGCCATGAGAAGATTCACACGGTTATAGTCCGTTCCTGCCGCCGTGCGTCTTGGCATGCCGAAATTTGTTTCAGCTACCAGAGCCTGAACCTCTAAAAGGATGGGACGGCTTCCTTCCAAAGAGCAGGAAACCACTGCCCCGGAAGCATTTTCCGGCCGGCCGTCCAACATATATTCTGAAGGATTCTCCACCTCCATGAGGCCTTCCTCCCGCATCTCAAATACACCGATTTCATTGGTAGAACCAAAACGGTTCTTTACACTTCTTAAAACCCGATAGACTGCGTTCCGGTCTCCTTCAAAATAGAGCACCGTATCCACCATATGCTCCAACACTCTAGGGCCTGCCACCACCCCCTCCTTTGTCACATGGCCTACTACAAAGATGGCAATGCCCCGGCTCTTTGCAATCTGCATCAAAAGGCCTGTGGATTCTTTTACCTGGCTGACGCTTCCGGGAGCAGAGGAAATCTCCTCCCGGTACATGGTCTGGATGGAATCGATCACCACAATCTGGGGCTTTTCCAGATCAATGGCCTGACTGATCCGGTCCAGATTTGTCTCGCACAAAAAACGCAGATCTCCTGTTACGCTTCCGATCCGGCAGGCCCGCATCTTGATCTGCTTTAAGGACTCTTCTCCTGATATATAGAGCACTTTTTTTCCATCTGCTGCCAGCTGACGGCAGACCTGTAATAAAAGAGTGGATTTCCCGATTCCCGGATCTCCTCCCACCAGTATCAGAGAACCGGCTACGATCCCGTCTCCCAGCACACGATCCAGCTCCTTAAAGCCTGTGGAAATCCGATCCTCTTCTTCTAAGGATATCTCTGATAAGAGGGCAGCTTTCTCCCTCTTGCCTGCACCGATCCCGCTTACGGCAGACAGACGGCCAGAGGGGGATGCAGACCGTGCTGATCCTGCCGTCGGTTCCTCCACCAAGGTATTCCATGCCTTACAAGCCGGACACTGACCCATCCATTTGGAAGATTCATATCCGCATTCACTGCAGAAAAATGCAGTTGTCTTTGCTTTTGCCATTTGTTTACTCCCTGTTCTTTGATCCGCTGACAGCGGAATTCTGAAAAAAGGAGGCCGTCTCCGGCCTCCTAATGTTCCGTCTGTTTTCTCAGACAGAATCCATCCTTACGCTCTCTTTACGGCCTTTACCTTTACAGCCGTTCCCTCTTCCAACTCTACGCTGACACTGAGCTTTCCGCTCATGTTGGTCTTCATGCTGCCTACAGCCACTCCGTCTACATACACCTCGTAGTCTGTGTCATCCTCCAGCTGTACAGTGATCTGGGCATCCTTAGCGCCCTCTACCGAAAACTCCACACCTTCATCTGACACAAGGAAATGTTCTGCAACTGTACCCGGAACGGATTCATATACAAACAGATCATTGCGCTCCAGCTTTGTGATCTCATAGAAGGTCTTTACCTTGTAAACATCTCCCTGATATTCAAAATCGGACTTCTTCGCTTTCTGTCCCAATGTGTAATTACCAAAACTGATGGTGCCATCCTGCTCTGTGCGGATCAGTTCTTCAACAACCGGCATCTTTTTATCCTCCTGTTCATTCAGTCCCATAAGGCGGACTGCCATTCTCCACTCCCTGTCTCACAGGGATATTCTGTACTCCGATTATACAACAACCGGTTCAAAATAACCAGTTATTTTTTCTTACTTTGCCTTATTTTCTAAAACCTGCTTTTCTATTTCGCCGGAAGCGGACTTTTTCCGCGGTACAGCTTTCTTTTTTACGGAAAAGCTCAGATCCTCTCCCTCAAGTCCTACCTCTACCAGAGCATTTTTTCGCACCTTATGATCCAGCACAGCCTCTGCCAGCTTATCCTCAAGAAGGTTCTGGATCGTACGTCTTAAAGGCCTTGCGCCGTATTTGTCATCATATCCCTTATCGATCAGATAATCTCTGGCCGCCGTATCTACAGACAAAGTAAGCCCCAGCTGTTCTCTGCTGCGCTTTATAATACCCTGCAGCATAATATCTGCAATCCCCTTCATATGTTCTCTGTTTAACTGGTGGAACACGATGATCTCATCAATGCGGTTTAAAAATTCCGGCTTAAACAGATGCTTCACTTCATCCATCACACGGCCTTTCATAAAAGCATAGTCGGCCTTTGCATCTGTGGCAGTTCCAAAGCCCAGACGCTTGGGGGAAATGATATTTTCTGCCCCTGCGTTGGAGGTCATGATGATAATGGTATTTTTAAAGTCGATCTTCCGTCCCTGGGCATCTGTGATATGACCGTCGTCCAGAACCTGTAAGAGAATATTAAATACATCTGGATGCGCCTTTTCAATCTCATCAAAAAGGATCACGGAATAGGGATTCCTGCGTACCTTTTCGCTGAGCTGTCCGCCCTCCTCATATCCAACATATCCTGGCGGAGAACCGATCATCTTGGAAACACTGTGTTTCTCCATATATTCGGACATATCTACCCTGATCAGGGCTGTTTCTGTACCGAACATAGCCTCTGCCAGAGCCTTGGAAAGCTCTGTCTTTCCCACACCTGTCGGGCCAAGGAATAAAAAGGAGCCAATGGGACGTTTGGGATCTTTTAATCCCACACGGCCTCTGCGGATGGCCTTTGATACGGCAGTTACGGCTTCCTCCTGCCCCACTACCCGCTCATGGAGAATACCTTCCAGATTTTTAAGGCGCTCCGACTCTTCCTCTGCCAGCTTTTTCACCGGAATCCTGGTCCAGCCTGCCACTACATCTGCAATCTCATTTTCACTGACGATCAGTCTGCGTGTTTCCTTTTCCTTCTGCCATTTCTCTAAAAGGGCAGCGATCTTTTCCCTCAGCTTTTCCTGCTTTTTCTTGATCTCCCCTGCCTTTTCATAAGCCTCCTCCCGGACAGCAGCCTCTTTTTCATCCTCCAGCTTTTCAATCTGAGCCTCTAACGCTTTGACCTTGTCCGGACGGGTATAGTTCATAAGCCGTACTCTGGAAGAAGCCTCGTCAATCAGGTCAATGGCCTTATCCGGCAGGAAGCGGTCATTGATGTACCGGCTGGACAGCTTTACCGCAGCCTCCAGGGCATCATCTGTGATCTCTACCTTATGATGATCTTCATAACGGCTTCTGAGCCCCTTTAAGATAGAAACGGATTCCTCCTCGCTGGGTTCGTCGATGGTAACGGGCTGGAAACGGCGTTCCAGAGCAGAGTCCTTTTCAATGTACTTTCGATACTCATTGATCGTGGTGGCTCCAATGAGCTGAAGCTCCCCTCTTGCCAGAGAAGGTTTTAAAATATTGGAAGCATCCATGGCTCCTTCTGCTCCTCCGGCGCCAATGATCGTATGGATTTCATCAATAAAGAGGATCACGTCCTTTGAGTCTACCACTTCGGCAATTACCTTTTTGATCCGCTCCTCAAACTCACCTCTGTATTTGGAGCCAGCCACCATGCCGGACAGATCCAGGGTCATCACCCGCTTATCCGCAATGGTTTCCGGCACGTCTCCTGCTGCGATCATCTGAGCCAGTCCTTCTGCTACTGCCGTTTTTCCCACTCCCGGCTCACCGATGAGGCAGGGATTGTTTTTTGTGCGGCGGCTTAAGATCTGGATCACCCGGCGGATCTCATTTTCACGGCCGATCACCGGGTCTAGCTTTCCCTCTTCAGCCATCTTTGTAAGATTGCGGCTGTAGCTGTCAAGGGTAGGTGTGGCATTTCCCCGCCGTCCAGCTCTGGAGCTCTGCATCTCCTCCTTTACAGTGGGAGCATCCTCGCCCATGGCGGCCAGAAGATCAATATATATCTTCTGCACACTGACGCCCATGGTATTTAAAAGGCGGCTGGCAACGCAGTCTCCCTCCCGCAGGATCGCAATGAGCAGATGCTCCGTACCGATCTGGGCTTCCTTAAACCGCACAGCCTCCCGATAGCTGTTTTCGATCACGCGGCGGGCTCTGGGAGTATAGGCAGCTGTATCTGCTGTCTGAAGGGTAGGATTGGGAGCAATGAGCTGGCTCACCAGCTCCACTACCTTATCCTCTTCCACTCCATTTTCCTCCAGTACCTTGGCTGCCACGCCGGTTCCTTCCTGCAAAAGGCCAATGAGAAGATGCTCCGTACCCACATAGCCGTGGTTTAAGCTCTCTGCCACGCCAACTGCCAGGCTTAAGGCTTCCTTTGCCTGTGGTGTATATCGTTCCATAACTTTTATGTCCTCCTTATGCGCTTTCGATCATCCTGGGAAGCCGTTCCCTGATGTATGCGGCACGCACACAGTCGGCCTCCTCCTTATCCAGAGGCCGACTGGCCCACAACGCCAGATTGGCCGGTTTGATGCCGATCATCAGGCTGTATAAGCTTCTCTCCTTTTCAAAGGAAATAACGCCGTCTTCCTCTCCCGCCATAAGCTGGGACAAAAAGATCCTGGCATCCTTTTCCGTAATCCTTCTGGCATATTTTAAAATGCCGTAAGACTTCCAGGTTTCATCCTCCCGCTCCAGCCGTCTGGCATTTAAAGCAGCATTCCTAACCCGAAGCTCCTGATTGTTTAACTGAGTGGCTGCCTTTGCCACCTGCTCGATGATTTCCCGCTCCGACTGTCCCAGGCTTCTCTGATTGGACAGCTCATACATATTTCCGTAATTTTCGCTTCCTTCCCCGTAAAGCCCCCGTATCGCCGTCCCAAGCCTTCCCATGTCGCCTACGATGCTCTGAAATTTGCGTACCTGAGACAGCATAGGCAGATGGAGCACTACACAGGCCTTTAAGCCGGTTCCTACATTGGTGGGGAAAGTAGTAAGATAACCGTATTTTTCATCAAATGCATAGGAAAAACGCTCATTGATAAAATCATCCATCTGGTCTGCTTTCTTCCACAAATCCTCCAAATCCAGCCCAGGCGCGAGAAACTGGATACGGATATGATCGTCTGCCCCTAAAAGCAGGCTGCAGCTCTCATCCTCTGATAAATATAGGCCGCCTGGACCATTCTTCTCCACTGCTGTGCGGTTCAAAATACGCCGTTCCCTTAAAGCCTGCTTTTGCGCTCCGTTCATAGCTGCCAGATCATTCCACAAAAGGGGATGTTCTCCAGTCTCCGCCTCTTTAAGCCCCTCTCTTAACTGCTCTGTCACCTGAGAGGCCGCCTGCTCACTTAACCGGGAGGGAAACACATATTCGTCCCAGTTTCTGGCAAGACGGATCCGGCTGTAAATGATATTGGAGCTTTCCTCACGGATTCCTTCATACCATCGGCTCATCTGTCCTGCCTCCCTTCTCATCCCGGCCTTCGGCTGCCTTTGCTTTTAAAGCACGGATCTCATCCCTATACCGGGCCGCGCTCTCATAATCCTCCTTAGAAACAGCTTCCTTTAAGGCTTTCTGCAGACGCACCACCTGAAGGCTTTCCTCTGCAGACACAGCCGTTTTTTCTTTCCCGGGATCAGTATCGATACGGTTATCTTCCGAAGTCGTTTGCCCTTTTATGGGTTCTTCCGGCGCTTTTAACGCATCCAGGTGCTCTTTTTCAAATTTGCTCCTGAATTTTGGATGCTTTCCCTTATGGTTTTCACTTCCCTGAAGCTGTTTGATCTTGTCATTTATAAAAAGGTCAAACACCCCATAGCAGTCCGGACAGCCAAACCGGCTGTTTTCCACAAAATCGTCAAAACTGGTGCCGCAGGTAGGGCAGACCACTGCCGCCCTCTCATCTGTATCCTCTTCATCTTCTTCCAGCCCTAAAAGGCCGGAAAGAAGCCTTCCCAGAGGAAATTCCCCGTCGAGCACAGCGCCATACTGTCCAAAATCCATTTCCCTGGCACAGTGAGAACAAAGATTGTGCTCTGTCTTCACTCCATTAATAATTTCCGTATATTTTATATTTGCTTCCCGTATCTTACATTTTTCACATAACATACTGCTCCTCCATCCGGGCTCCTGCCCATTTACAGGTCTTCTTCGTCTGCACAAGGTCTTGTATACCGGTCATAAATCTGATCTACCAGCTCATGGACTTCCCGCCGGGAAATATCCCGGCAGATACCACAGGCCAAAACCACATCCAGATTCTGGCGCATCTCCTCAATGGCCTGAAGTTTATCAATATCCAGACAGACAACAGCGCCCTTTCTCCGGTCCAGCTTTACAAACCCCTCCTGGCGCAAAACGGAATATGCCTTATTTACTGTATGCATATTGATGCCGATATGATCGGCCATCTGACGCACCGAGGGCAGCGTATCCCCCTCCCGTATCATATCTGTAGCGATCCCCATGATGATCTGATTGCGAAGCTGGATATAAATCGCCTCGTCGCTGTTAAAATCAATCTTTAATACCATACGCACACCATCTTTCGTTCTATGACTCTAATCGGAACGGACCTGCCGCAGCCTGAGCATCAACGTTATATCTGTTCTACAGGCAATATAACACCTGCCGTCTTTACTATAACAGGAAAATAAAGATCCGTCAAGAACCACTAACTTCTGGCTCCTGACGGATCCCTTCATTTCTGCAGATATTTTATTCCTGCCCTGCTCCTGTTCTTTAAAGCAGCTCCAAAAGCGCGTCCACCATCTCCGGCGTCGTAGCCCAGCTGGTGGCAAAACGCACAGCCGTATGGTTTTCATCTACCGGCTCCCAGATGCTGAACGCCACCTGTTCTTCCAGCCGCCGGATCGTATCCTGATCCAGTACCACAAACTGCTGGTTTGTAGGTGAATCAATAAGGAACTTACAGCCCTTTTCACGAAGTCCTTTCTTTAAACGCTCTGCCATTTGAATGGCATGGCGGCTAATTTCAAAGTACAGCCCATCTGTAAACAGAGTATCGAACTGCAGCCCCAGAAGACGCCCTTTTGCAAGCAGCGCTCCATGCTGCTTTATTAAGGTAACAAACTGTCTGGGAGCATTCTTTTTTGTAAATACCACAGCCTCCCCAAACAGTGCTCCTACCTTCGTGCCTCCGATATAAAACACATCACAGAGTCTGGCGATATCCTCTAACGTCACATCCGTATCCAGGCTCATCAGGCCATATCCCAGGCGGGCTCCGTCTAAAAACAGAGGAAGCCCGTACTCGCCGCAGATTTCAGACAGAGCTGTCAGTTCTGCTTTCGTATAAAGAGTTCCAAACTCTGTCGGATGGGAAATGTAGACCATGCCCGGAAATACCATATGGTCATGGGATGGATCCTTATAAAACGCCTCCATATAGGCCCGTAACGTCTCCGGCTCTATCTTTCCGTTTTTCTGAGGCAGAGCCAGAACCTTATGGCCTGTAAACTCGATTGCCCCTGCCTCGTGGACATTCACATGACCCGTCTGGGCAGCGATCACACCCTCATAGTTCTTTAAAAGAGAATCGATCACCGTCTGGTTGGTCTGAGTTCCCCCTGTAAGAAAATAGATATCTGCCTGCGGGCAGCGGCAGGCTCCGGCAATCTTTTCCTTTGCAGCTTCACAGTAGGGATCAGCTCCATACCCCGGAGTCTGCTCCCGGTTTGTCTCCGCCAGACGTTTTAAAATGGCCTCATGGGCCCCTTCTGTATAATCACTTTCAAATGACAGCATATCGTTCTCTCCTTTTCTTATGATTTTATCCTTTGTAACCATCCATAACCTTTATAACAAGTTCTAAAATCCGATCCATATCCTGAAATGGATACACCGGCGTCTCATCCCATTTTCCCTGTATCCCTCCGCCTCCAAAATCTGTTACATAAGCCAGTACGGTCTCCTGTCTGCATACAGGCTCTGTTGAAATGACTCTGCGCATGGTCTCAAGCTTGGGATAGGATGAATGTTTCTGCCCCTCCAAAAGGATCAGATCCGCCTCCGAAAAACAGGCAATGAAATCTTCTGCCTGCTTTGTTTCTTCTTTGACCACGCAAAACCTCTTTTCTGAATAAACAACCGTTCCAAAAGCCCCGGCAGCCTTCATGCGATGGCTGTCCGTTCCGGGAACATCCGGGGTAAAATCGTGACCGTCATGCTTGATCACGGCGACTTTCACCCCACGTTTGGAGAGTTCTCTTACAAGTGCTTCTGTAAGCGTCGTTTTTCCCGTATTTTTACTGCCGCTTACCGCCAATACGGCAGGCCTTTTTCTATCTTCCAGCGCTTCATACGCCTCCGGACGGTTTATATTCATAAACCAGGTATCGGGAATGTGTTCCTTTTCTGTATCCAGAATACGCATACGCAGTCTGCTGCACAGCGTCCTCATCCGGAACTCCCCCTCATTCAGGCAGGATTCAATCACCGGAAGGGCGCTTTTGGCGTAAAAAGCGCAGACGGGATGGAGCCGTCCGTCCCGTGTGCGCCACATAACCCCGTCATCTTCCTCTTTAAAAGCAGCTACCAGACGGACAGCCATTTCCTTTCTGAAAAATGGCAGATCGCAGGACACAAAAAACAGGCCTTCCATGGAACTGTCCTTTAAAAGACAGGCCTTAAGACAGGACACAATCCCTCCCATGGGACCTGCCTGCTGAATCTGATCCAAAACAGGGTTCCACAGAGCCATTTTGTTTCCAGCATCTTCACTTGGGCTGCTTTTTTCTGCCTCTGAAAGAAAACAGGGTATACCAAGCTGCTCCAGCTCCTGTCTGATCCGAAAACCGAAGGTTTGTCCTCTCCATATGAGCTCTGACTTATCTCTGTATCCCATACGGCTTCCTCTGCCGCCTTTTAAAAGAACACAGCCCCATTTCATAATTTCGTCTCCTATCCCCGGCTGCCAGCTAAAAAGCCAGCGATCAGGCACTATGATGATTAAGCATATCAGTTTCCGGGTTGAAAATCAAGACTTTCATTCTCTCGTTTTTCCCGTTTTCTGTCAATTTGCAGCCGTATATTGCATATTATGATTACTGAAATTATTTCCTGCCCGGAGGACAGAGAATGTACAAAATTGCAGGTTTTTTCCACCCGGAAGGGGTGTACTTAAACAACAGAGCTTATTTTCAGGAGCGCCTGAACGCTATGGGAGATTCCCTGAAGAAAAACGGAAAGGGCCAGACAAGGCTGTGGCTCTCTTCCTGCATTTGCCTTTCAGAAACCGGGCCGTCGGAGCCAGAAACCGCAAGCAGCCTTATCTCAAAAGCCTTTGGTTCAGGCATTGTGGCCGTGGCTTTCTGCGGAGAACTTTACAATTCCAACGAGCTTCGGACAAAACTGAAACATCTGGGGCACTCCTTTCAATCCTCCTCAGATAAAGAAATCCTTCTGGAAAGTTATCTGGAATGGGGAATGGATTTTGTAAAACGGCTTAACGGTATTTTTGCCTTTGCCATCTGTGATACAGCCTGTCAGACGCTTCTTCTCTTTCGAGACAGGATCGGTTCAAAACCGCTGTTTTACACCGTTCTTAAAGACGGTGAGCTGGCCTTTTCCTCCCGTATCCGCTCCCTCCTTTCTCTGCCCGAAATCAAACCGGAACTGGATCTTACAGGCGCAAACGAAATTTTCTCCCTTGGGCCTGCCAGATCCTCAGGCTGCGGTATTTTCTGCGGCATCCGTGAGGTGCTTCCCGGCCATGTCCTGATCCTTACGCCGGAAAGAAAAACGGAAAAACCCTACTGGACGCTGGAAAGCCATCCCCACGGTGACTCCTGGGAAAAGACCGTAGAAAAAACCTCCTTCTTAGTCACCGATGCTATCAGCCGTCAGCTGGACTCTGCTGAACCGGTATGCACCTTTTTATCCGGCGGGCTGGATTCCAGCCTGGTATCTGCCGTCTGCGCCAGGAAATGTGCAGCGGTCGGAAAGACCCTTACCACCTTCTCCTTTGACTTTACGGAAAATGACGCCTGCTTTCAGTCCAACGATTTCCAGCCCTCCAGGGACCGTCCTTATGCAGAACAGATGGTCCGCTGCCTTCATACCGATCATCATTATCTGGAATGCAGCAGTACTGTTTTAGCCAGCCGCCTTACAGATTCCGTTTTAGCTCACGATCTGCCGGCCATGGGAGATATCGACGCCTCCCTTCTGCACTTTTGCTCCATGGTAAAAAATACCAGCTCCGTGGCGCTCACAGGTGAATGTGCCGATGAGATCTTCGGAGGTTATCCCTGGTTTTATAAAGAAGACTGCCTTAAATTTCACGGCTTTCCCTGGACGATGGATCTGTCGCCCAGAAAGGCGCTGCTGAAGGATGAAATAATTAAACTGCTCCATATGGAGGAATATGTACAAAGCGCCTGCGATTTTTCCCTGTCCCATCTCCCCGTCTGCAAAGAGGATACAAAAAAAGAAGCCAGACAACGGGAAATTGTCTGGCTGAATCTGAACTGGTTTATGCGTACTCTTTTAGAACGCATGGATCGGGCCGCTGATTTTTCCGGCTTAAAAGCCAGAGTTCCTTTTGCCGACCACAGGATTATTGAATATCTCTGGAATGTGCCCTGGGAACTGAAGGCAAAGGATCATACGGCAAAGGGTCTCCTGCGCCATGCCTCCAAGGGACTGCTTCCCGAAGAAGTATTATGGCGCAGAAAATCCCCCTATCCCAAAACATATGATACACACTATGAAGCTCTGCTCGCAGAACAGGTGCGTGAAATAATCCATGATCCCTCTTCCCCTGTTATGGAATTTTTAGACAGAGAAAAGACGGAACGTTTCCTTCAGATGACCTCTGACTATGGAAAGCCCTGGTACGGCCAGCTCATGGCAGGCCCGCAGATGATGGCTTATCTGATCCAGATCAACTTCTGGCTGAGTCATTACCGCATAACCCTTAAGCTATGACGATGGATTAGAGAACAGAAGCTGCAATCGCATCTGCAATCGCATCTATTTCTGCCTCCTGTCCCTTCTTTAAGCTGGATTTGATGCTTAAGGAGGGCTCCAGGATCTCCATGTTTTTCATCGTAGAAATGATTTCCTTCATCTGCTTTGCAGCGATGAGGCCCCAGGAACCATTTTCCATCAGGGCTACGGTGCGGTTCTGAAGCGCATGTGCTTTTAAGTCGCCCAGCACCCGCTCCATATTTGTGAAAATGCCGCCGTTATAGGTTACGGAAGCAAATACCAGATGGCTGCAGCGGAAGGCTTCGCTTACCAGAACGGACGGATGAGTAGAGGAAACGTCATAAACCGCAATATTGCGGACGCCTCTGTCCGCCAGTCTGCAGGCAAGAATATTGGCCGCATTCTCTGTATTTCCGTAAATAGATCCGTAGGCGATCATAACTGCCCTTTCCTCAGGCGCGTAGCTGCTCCAGGTAAGATATTTGTCCACATACCAGCTGATATTCTCACGCCATACAGGGCCGTGGAGCGGGCAGATCATCTGGATATCCAGTCCGGCAGCCTTTTTTAACAGCGTCTGAACGGAAGCACCAAACTTTCCTACGATATTTGTATAATATCTTCTGGCGTCATCCAGCCAATCACGCTCAAAATTCACTTCATCCGCAAAAATATTTCCATTCATAGAGCCAAAGGTACCAAAGGCGTCTGCGGAAAACAGTATCTTGTCTGTCATATCGTAGGTAACCATAACCTCCGGCCAGTGAACCATAGGAGCCATAACAAATGTATACGTGTGCTTTCCGGTGCAGAAGGTATCGTTTTCCTTTACGATCACTGCCCGGGAATCAATGTCAAAATCAAAGAACTGTTTGATAATAGCAACTGTCTTGGCATTGCATACGATCTTTACTTCCGGATAACGTCTTACTACCTCTGACAGCGTGGACGCGTGATCCGGCTCCATATGATTCACAATTACATAGTCCAGCGTACGGCCTTCCAGTACAGCTTCCAGATTTTCAAACAGCTGGTCGCCGATGGCGTTGTCCACCGTGTCAAAGAGAACCGTTTTTTCATCTTTTAAAACGTATGCGTTGTAAGAAACTCCTCTGGGGATTGGAAATGCATTTTCAAACAAAGTCAGACGGCGGTCTGTCCCGCCAACCCAGAATAAATCATCTTTAATCTTTTTAATACAGTACATCTCTAATCTTCCTTTCCAATGGACGTTAAAATATACACAAATTTAATCCGTAGGCAGTATAGCACAAATTGTTTTAAATGTCATTGTATTATTTGCCGAACAGAAGGATTTTTAAACCGGTTTCCGATAAAAACAGCCCCAAAAGTAAAGACATATCCTTACATTTGGGGCTAAATCCTATTTACAGATCAAAAATTTCAAAATCATCGCCATCTTCCCGCTTTTCCTCCGATGACAGACGCGGATGGAGCTGACGGATGGGAGCCTTAGGCTCAGGCTCTGCCGTTTCATGTTCCGGTTCTTCTTCCTCATCCTCAAAGGAAAGATCTATGGTGTCAAAGAAGTCGTCCTCCTCCTTGGAAGCCGGTTCTTCTTTTGATGTGTCACCCTGATCTTCCTCAACGATATACTCCATCTCTTCCGCTTCTTCCTCTTCAAACGGATCCGGGATCAGCTTCTCTCTTTCTTCTTTCCGGCTGTGTAATGGTGCCTCTTCCTTCTGCGGTCTGGATCCTGTCTCATCCTTCCGCTCAGAAATCCGTTCTCTTCTTCCTCTGTCTTTCTTTCCTGTCAGGGACACAATAAGAAGAACAACCAATACAAGAGCAATCACGATCACTGCGATCAGCAGGGTACGGAACAGATTATAATCCTTTCTGAGGGAATCATACTGTCCGGCTAAAAGCTCGTATGTCTCCGCAGATACCGCGGTAGATGAGCTGTCAGCAAAATATCGCTGGATGGTACGCTCAGAACTCTTTAAATCGTATCGGTACAGTCCCTTTTCTCCATCCTCATTCATGGCATAAATTACGCAGTATTCATGCTCTGCCTCATCGCCCCATACCCATCCGGTCACCTTATGATCGTCAATGGTAATGGTGGTAGAAACCAGTCCTTCCGGCACCTCTACCGTATCATCCGGCTCCATCACAGTAAAGGAACGTCTGGAAACATGCATCTCAAAGGCTTCATTTGCAGAAGAGGTCTGGCTGTCCGCAGATGCTCCGCCTTCTTCTTTAGTAACTACGATCACATATTCTTTTGAGGTCTGTCCGTCCTGTGCAGTAACCTTTACCGTGACGCGGTTTTCACCCATTTGAAGGCCTTCTGCTCCTGAAACCTGCGTAGCCGCCTTGCTGTCTGCCGTTTCTACGCTGACGATCAGCTGATCAACATCCGTACCCACTTTCACGCTGTAAGTGTCCACATCTGCTGAAAACTCCGGAGAAAGGGTGCCGGGGGACACCTTTAAGGATTTCAAAGAAGCATCATCAGAGGCCCCCTCCTCTGCGGTCACTGTCACCTTCGACTGTCCCTGCTGATCCACTGTAACAAGCTTGGAATCCGCGTCATAAACTTCCTGCTCTTTAACCGTGATCTGGGAGGTGCCTGCAGTAAGCGCCTTAAATTTCAGCTCATAGGCCAGTGTGGAGGCGCCGCCTGATCCTGCATCTCCATGAACCCGGAGAGCTCCGTTTCCGCCGTCCGTATTGGTTCCCTCGATAAATTCCAGGCTGGCTGCATCATAGGAAAGCATCACATCTGCCGTAGATAAGGGTTCACTGCCTGTTATCTTCATTCTGACAGTAAATTCACTGCCTGCAGCTGCAGACGGATCGGAAAATGCGATCCGCGCCGTTGCGGCGAAGGCTGTGATGCCGCACCATGGCAGCAGCACCGTCATCACACACATGAGAAGCAGCGCCGCCGCTCCCTGTTTTATTCGTTTTATCATGATCATTCCTGCTTTCTCTTATTTCATTTCTTTTCCACTGCAGTTTCCTGCGCTTATCCTGCGGCTTAAGGGCTTACGCCCACAATTGTCACATTGCTGCCGCCGGGAGTGTTTCCTCCTCCCGAACTTCCGGAACCTCCTGATGAACCGGGGCCGGACGAACCGTTTCCTCCTCCCGGGCCTTCAGAGGAACCGGGGCTGGAAGGCGAGCCTGCACTTCCTGATGAGCCAGAGGATACAGGCCCTCCGTCCTGCTTTACCACATGGATCGTATAGGTTCTTGCGCTTCCATTTTCAGCAGTTACCGTAATCGCAATATCTGTGGTTGATCCATTTAACGGAATACTTCCTGCTCCCGAAACAGACGCTTTTGAATCAGCGGCAGCTGCATTAACCTGAATGCTGGAAACAGACGTATTTACGATCAGATTGTAACTTTCTGTATCCTTTCCAAAGGAAGGCGTCAGACTGTAGCCCTCAGCGCTCAGGCTGGAAAGCTTATTGTTCGGGCTTCCGTCGCCTACCGGAGCTGCACAGGCTGTTTCCGGCATATTGTTGTAAACCGGGATCTGAAACTCAAGAGCAGAATCCTTTACGCTGCTGTATGCCTTGGACAGCCGCTCCGCCTCAGAAGCTGCACCCTGGATATTTGTCATATACTGGTGCTTATACAGATTGGAACCTTGTACGTTAAACTTTTTCAGATAAAACGTATTCTGTCCTGCTTTTACATAATTATCCCCGTAATTTTGGGCGCCTCCGATAATTGATTTTTCCACTGTGTTCCACGGGCGTCCGTAGGAACCGGACTGAGACGCATAGCGAAGGCCTGTCTGTATGGCGGACATGGAGCCGGACTGATATGCTTCTACATTAAAGAAGTTATAATATCCCGGATAACCGGAATAATTGCCGGAAATCAGTGGGGAGCCGCCGTTTGTTCCCTGCTCCTGAAGAATCATGGCTGCCAGCACATAGGGACTTACTCCCGACTGCGCTGCCGCATCCATAATAATATCCACATACAGCTTACTTCCTGAACCCGTATTGGAAGAGGGAGTTCCGGATGAGCTTCCTGAGGAAGAGGGGCCGCTGGAAGAGCCTGCATTCTGAGAGGAAGAACTGCCGGATGGACCGGATGTCTGGGAAGAACCCGTACCAGAAGACTGGCCACCGCTTCCCGGCGCCTGTCCCACACTTACACTTGAATCACTTCCGCCGCTTCCCGATGATACGCCGGGCCCTACTGTGTTTGAACTGCCGGAAGAAGACGGAGCGTTAGAACCGGACGGATTGGAAGGTGCACCCGTATTTTGAGAACTGCTTCCCGGCGCTTCCCCTACGCCAATACCTGTCATGACAAGATTATGGTTTCTGGGTGTTACAGAGGCATGGGGCGCCTCTAAGCTTACCCCTCCCGTACTTCCTGCCGGACTGCCTGAGTTTCTGCTGATTCCCGATACGCCGGGGCCATGATTTACATCCTGATCCTTTCCCTGGCTGCGCCCGGGGCCATCCTTGGAAACACCGCCTGAGCTGCCAGAAGAACCGGACGGGCCAGAAGCGCCTGTACTCCCTGTGCTGCTTCCTGTTCCTGTGGAATCCGTAGTACCGGAAAGAAAGCTGCCCTCTACCATTTTCGCAAGCCCGTCTCTTGTCTGAGTAGAGGAGTTATATTCATGGGAAAGGAACTGGAATACATAGGTATCGTCCAGAAAGTTTCTGGGATCCATATAGTACCTGATGATATCCTCAGAAGCTGCCACCCAGTTGCTGCCGTCAAAGCCGGTCCATGTACTGTTATCCCAGTTATAGGCCCCGCTCTCTACGGATTTCCAGGAGGAAATGCTCCCGGATGAAACCAGATTCCGGCCCAGAAGGGCTTCATTTTCAATTACCGTGTTCCAGTCCAGCCCTGTTTTTTTGGCCTTGAACACCCAGTTCGGATACTGGGCATGGAGCTGGCGCAGGCCATTTTTATAGCTTTCCGGAAAGCCCTCCGCGCTCAGTTTTGCTTCAAAGTCCGAATCCGTCGTATAGGATACAGGCAGACGCACATATTCAGCAGATACATATCCCGTCTGTTCTGTACCTCCGGTACCGGAAAAACGGATCTGATACCAGGTCTTCCCATCCGTCCCCCGCTGTTCTCCCAAAACCTGGATGGATGCTCCCGCAGCCAGACGGCCTATGGCCTGATAACCGGTTCCGGCCCCGCTGCGAACGTTTAAAGAGGAGGCCTTCACTGTGGCTGCTCCCGTATAAGCATAGGTATCCATCGGATGAAACGGAACTGCTCCCGGAAGCTGGACAGCAAGTGCCAGACCCAGCATTACCGCAAGACCCCTTTTGTATTTTTTAACCTTCATGTGTATATGTATCTCCTGTCCTGTTTTTCATAAAAGACTGTGTCAAGAACCCCTTTTACGGCATTTTCTTTATTATAATGACAAATATTGCTCTATGTCAACTGCAACGCAAAAACTTCACATAATGCAGCTGAATTGTAAGAAAAGTTTAAAAAATAAAAAACATCCCGCAAATATGTTTCCAGGCTGCCGGCACTGTAAGCGCTTCTATATCCCTGTCTGCATACAGGCCGTACTCCCCAAGCTTGCGGTCACCCAGACTGTACTGAATGTTTCCCAGGAGTTCTCCCTTCTTTACAGGCGCAAAGATACGTTCTGGAAGCATAACTTCCCGTCTGATCTGTTCCTTTTCTTCCTTATTTAATAGGATTTCAAGACGGCTGTCCGTTTCCTCCCGCTTCATCACAGCATGAAGAACTCCTTCGGGATTTTCACCCCAGCAGATCCCGCCCTCTGTACAGATCGTATGCTCCGGTTCCGGTTTAAAAATATCCGTAAGCTCATATTGCTCCAGACCATATGAAAACAGCCTTCTGGCATCTGCCCACTTATATGTTTTATGGGGCGGCCAGCCGCAGCCTAAAAGCGAGATGATATACAAGCGTCCGTCCCGAAAAAGAGCCCCTGTATAGCAATATCCTGCGCCTCCTGTAAATCCGGTCTTTCCTGTGAGCGCACCGTCCATCATGGTAAGAAGGGCATTGTGGTTTCTGCAGGAAAAGGCCCTTTTTCCCGATTCATCTGTAAAATAATAATCTGACGTCCTGGTAATCTTTAAAAACTCCTCTTTTTGGGGAGACTGTGTAATGCAGTAACGCAGGATCTGAGCCAGGTCTGCCGCTGTGGTAGAATGGATCCGCTCTGTACCGTTTTCATCCTCTTCCTTTTTATCAAGACCATTGGGAGTGATAAACCAGGTATCCCTGCATCCTAAGCTCTCAGCTTTTTCATTCATTCTGCGGCTGAATTCCTCTGTGGAGCCTGCTGTTTTTTCTGCGATCATCACTGCCGCATCATTATAGGATTCCAGCATCAGAGCATAAAGGAGATCTCTGATCTGATAGCGCTCCCCCTTTTTTACCCCCAGTCTGACCTGTGGCTGGGCTGCAGCATTAGACGAAGCTTCTGCAAACTCATCCAGTCCTCCGGCCTCCAATGCCAGAATACAGGTCATAATCTTAGTCGTACTGGCCATAGGGCGGATATCATTCTCATTTTTCCCATAAAGGATCCGTCCGGTAAGGCCGTCCATGAGAACAGCAGACTGCGCGTGCAGGGAAAGCTTTGGATCGTTCTGCTCTTTTGGCAGCGCTGCTGCCTCATATGACGCCGCTGCCCCACCGGATGCAGCCGTATACATAACCCCTTTTTCCTGTATGATCCCAGACCGCTGTATCTGCCCGATTTCCGGACACAGCCCTGCCGCAAGTCCCAGCTGTCCCGCCAGGCACAGTCCTGCCAGGATCCGTCTGATACAGCCCCGCTGCTGCGTTTTTTCCTTTTTTATCCTCATGCCGCCACTTTCCCCGGTTCCTTCCTCCTATCCTATTCGCAAAATCCTTCACATATTCTTGCATCTGCATACGCCTTCTGTTATGATACCATCAGTGCATCTGGAAACACAGCTTTCCCAAACAAAATAATACAAACCCGACAGAAAGGATTGAATGCATGATAAAACGAAGTCTGTCCTATCTTATTTCCGGTGCGGACGCCGGCCGGACCATAGAAGAATTTTTAAGGACAAGAGGCTATTCCCACCGTTTAATCGTCCATCTGAGAAATACGTCTCTTGGACTTACCATCAAAGGAGAAACAGCCTATACAACCCATATATTAAAGGAAAAAGAGCTTCTTTGCGTCACGCTTATAGAGGAAGAAAGTTCTGAACACATCATCCCTTCCCCGCTCCCCCTTTCCATTGTCTATGAGGATGAGGATATTTTGGTCATAAATAAGGCTCCGGGCGTCCCTATCCATCCTTCCCAGGGCCATTTTGAACACACTCTGGCAAATGCCGTAGCCTGGTACTATCAGTCCAAGGGCGAACCCATCGTCTATCGGGCCATTAACCGACTGGACCGTGATACTTCAGGACTTTTAATCATTGCAAAGCATATGTTAAGCGCCTGTATCCTTTCCGATCAGATGGTAAAGCGGCAGATCCGCCGGGAATACCGGGCAGTTGTCTGCGGAAACCTCCCCCCCGAAGGAACCATCACAGTCCCCATCGCAAGGGTTCCCGGCTCTACCATCATGCGCCAGACAGACTTTGAAAACGGCGAATATGCCTGTACCCATTTTACAAAGCTTTCCTACAACAGCAAAAATGATCTTTCCTATATCAGCCTGAGACTGGACACGGGAAGAACCCACCAGATACGGGTTCATATGACCCATATCGGCCACCCTCTTCCCGGAGATTTTCTCTACCATCCTGATTACCGCTTTATAAACCGGCAGCCGCTCCACTCCTTCCGGCTTGACTTTATCCATCCTCTTACCAAAGAACCCATGACCTTTTTCGCACCGCTTCCGGATGACATGGCTTCCCTTATTTCTGAGGGTGCGCAGACGCCTGCATCCGTCTGAGGCCTTTGGGATAATGATTCTTAAGACAGCCCCCGGAAAGCTTGCTCCAGCCTAGGCTCCAGTCTTCTGCACACATCAAAACCCAGCCTTTCTCATTGCCCGGCCAGCTCTCCATCCGGCAGGAAAGTGCCTCTCCTCTTAAATAAGCGGCAGTTTCTTCTCCGTCTGCCTCCATCCTGTACACCCTTTTTGCCTCCTCTGGAAGCAGCGATAAGGCCAGTGCATGGGATGGTTCAAACCGGTTCTTTTTCACGGTACCCATATGGAGTCCCGGCCGCAGCACCTTCAATCCTTTCAGATCCGGCATCTCACCCGGCAGAAGATAAAGCTGATCTCCAAACATCACATATTCTGCCCGGTTCAGATAAGAGCTTCCATCAGCAAGGCTTTCCTTTAAAAATGCTTCCAACAGAGAAAATACATCCCTGTTCCTTCTGCGGTCCAGATAAGCAGGATACGTTCTTTTTGCTTCTTTACGTTCAATTCCCTCTCTGCGCCTTATTACCGCTATAAAATGTCCCTCTCCTTCCAGACAATGGGGCAGAAGACGGAATGTACGTTCCAGATGGTATATTGCAGCCTCTTCCTCGTGTGATTTTTCCTCACCATCTCCAAACCCTGCCCATTCCGGCTTTCCATGAGAAAATTTCTCGCATCCTTCTGTTTGTTCAAGATAAAAATCCTCATGACACTTCAAAAAATTTAATACCGTACCTTCATTTTCCTCCGGGGCGAAGGTACAGGTAGAATACACGATCCGTCCCCCCGGTTTTATCATCCTGGCCGCCTGAGCCAAAATCTGTTCCTGACGGGCCGCACACATTTTTACATGCTCTTCGCTCCACTGTTCTACGGCTTCCTCATCCTTTCTGAACATACCCTCTCCGGAGCAGGGCGCGTCTACCACAATACCATCAAAAAATTCCGGAAACACCGCCGCCAGACGGGAAGGCTCCTCATTTACCACTACGCCATTTGAAACGCCCATACGTTCCATATTTTGGGAAAGGATCTTTGCCCTGGCCGGATGGATTTCATTGGAAAGAAGGAAGCCTTTTCCCTTTAACCGTGATGCTATATGACTGGATTTTCCGCCCGGAGCAGCGCACAGATCCAAAATACGCTCTCCGGGCTGAGGATCCAAAAGCTCTGTCACAGCCATGGCGCTGGGTTCCTGTATATAGTACACACCGGCTTCATGGAACGGATGTCTGCCCGGACGGGCCTGCGCCTCATAGTAGTACCCCTCCTTCACCCAGGGAATCGGCGTAAGAGAAGTTCCCAGCCGGTTCTCCATTAAGGCGGCCAGCCCCGGTAAAGCTTCTTTTTCCCAGCCTATCTTCCGTCCCTCCACCGATTTTAAGCTGTTAAAACGCAGGCCCTGAACCCGTTCTTTTTCATAGCTGGCTTCAAAAGCCTCATATTCATCCTTAAACAGTTCTTTCATACGCTTCTTAAAGGCTTCGGGCAATGTGATCATCATTCGTTCTCCTTATATTTTATTAAAAAAACCGGGCTCCATTTTGGGGTCCGGTCTTAAAAATCCGTGTCTGTCTGTTTTACAGCACAATCTTGTAATCATCCGAAGGAATGCCGTTTACAACATAATATGCAGCATTCTCCTCCGCTACGATGTAGAGTTCAAACTCTTTGATCTCCTCATCCGGATGGTTTTTCTTAAAGTCCTCCATGGCGGCTGCCAAAACTTCCTTTGCGGCAATATCTCTGCCATTATATTGGAAGTGTACAGCTGCGCTTGGCTCTGCTGCTTTTCTGGCTGCCGGCTTCTTTACCGGAGCCTTCTTAGCTACGGCCTTTACTTCCTCAGCAGTCTCTTTTACTGCTGCCTTAACCTCTTCCTTTACTACTGCTGTTTCAGAAATTGCCTCTTTTACTGCCTTCTTTGCCTGTGCAGATACGGCTCTTGTACTTTTTCTTGTTGCCATACTATCCTACCTCCCTGTAGTGTGTATCCGGCCCTTGGGCCATACAACCGGGTTGTCTCCGGCACAAACGTTCTTATGTAAATCCCCAGATGCAATAAGAAAATTATAGAATGATTTCCTGCTTTTGTCAATGTACATACCGCCACAATATGCCGCGTTTCCCTTTGATTTATCAGGATTTTTCCCTTTTCTCTGCACTTTTTCCCATACATGGCCGGATTCGGGAGCGAATGGTTTCATCTGCCTACCGGCTGTATGATAACGTCATTGGGCGAGGTAGTTTTGGGCGTATCTGCACCGGGATCCGCTTCATTTGAAGAAGGTTTTCCTGTCGATTCTGTCACTCCCGGCCCGGCAGCGCCAGTTTCCGGATTTTGAGTGCTTTGCGAACTGCCCGGTCCGTATATTTCCTCAGACACCTTTGGCGGCTGCGTTTCCTGCGGCGTCTCGGGCACTGTTTCTGCGGGCTGCAAAGGAGCAGTCTGAACAGGAGGCTCTGTCTCGGGGGGCGTTTGTGGGACGGTCTGGGGAACTGTTTCAGGAACAGCAGTCGGACTTGCAGATGCAGGAGGCTCCGCTCTCCCTGATGCACTGCCTGCCGTGCTGCGTTCCGTTCCTTCCAGATTATAACAGATTACAGGCATTCCCTTATATACATTTTCATACAGCGTCTTTGCAGCTTCATAAGGCATATTCACACAGCCATGAGAACCGTTTTTCTTATAAATCGTACCGCCAAAGGTATTACGCCAGCTGGCATCGTGAAAGCCGATACCTCCGTTAAACGGCATCCAGAATTTTACAGGGCTGGCATATCCCTCGCCCTTTAGCACGGCATCTCTCTGCTTATATGTAAGACTGAACAAGCCTGGAGGAGTTGTATACCCCTTAGACTGGTTTCCTGATACGAAATCAGATTCCAGGATTTTTTTCCCATCCTTATAAAAAAACAGATGCTGGGCCGTAAGGTTTACTTCCGCATAGGTAGTTCCATAGTCATTTCCCTCCCGGCTGGCAGCTGTCTGCAGATACACAGGCTCCCTCTCCACCGGCTCTCCGGCCAGAATCTCCTCTTTTAGCCGCGCCTTCTCTCCTGCTCCATCAATCCTCCATCCATACACTCCGGCCACTTCTACCTCTGGACCGTAGCTGGTCTTAAATTTCCGTTTGGTATAGGCGGTATTATATTCCGAACCAAGCGCCTTTACATAGGCAGCCAGCTGTTCCTCATCGATCACTGGCTGATCATTTTCATCATAGGAAATCCACTGGCTGATCGTTTTTCCGTCCAGGATCTCTCTGCGGCTTCCAAAGGTATAGGTCACAGACATGAAGGCAAAACGATTCATCTGTTCCAGGCGTTTCCTTAAAACCGGATCGTCCGAGCACACCGCCGGAGCTTCATAGCAGCCCGCCTGGTCCAGATCCAGCTCAGGCAGAAGACCGCAGATGGCTTCTTCTGCCGCCTTAAGAGTCCGCTCCTGGTTTAAACGTGCTCCTTCTGACTCTGGCAGGATGGAATACCCCTTTCCTTCCTCATATTCTGAGATCACTGCGTCTGCAGGCGCTTCTGCCGCTTCGGGATCTGACTGGGAAAGTTTGGAAACGGCTGCTGCCAGCTGCGTTTCATCATAACTTATAAGAGCCTTTATGTCATACTCAGGCCCTCTTAACAGATAAAGCGGCCATGAATACGGATCCTGCTGACGCAGGATTTCTTCCAGACTTCCATCAAATTCTGCCAAAAGACCGATCTCATTTCCAAAAATCTGTGCCGTTTCACCCTGGCGCATAGACAGGAACAGACGATATGAGGCCGCTTCCGAGGCGATCATCTCCTTTACCTCCCCGACCGTCTTTCCCCCCACCTCCATACCGTTGACCGTTGTATTAGGGAAATAGGTATCCGTATACGCTCCTGCCTGATAAATATATCCGCCGATACTGATAACAACCGCTGCTGCCATCCCTGCTCCCACTGCCTTTACAGACCCCTTTTTTGTCTTTTTGACCCTGGCCCGTTCCTTTCTGCGGGCTTTGAAGGCTTCTCTGCTGCGGCTCACCGGCCTTTTCTTTATTTCTTCACTCATTCACTTAAACCTTTCTGACTGCTCCTTCCTCCTAAAAACGCTTCCCGTCTCCCAAAACACGTCCGCTGAATACAAAATAAACCCCAACTGCCACCGCACTGGCAATAACATCGGCCGCCGGCTCTGCATAAAATACGTTTTCTATTCCCGCAAGCGCCGGAAGGATCAGCATTGCAGCCAGATATACGGCTTTTCTGAACATCGACTGACTGATTGCCAGAGCCGCTGCACCCATTCCTGTAAATCCGTCTACTACCTCATACTGAATAGCAAGAGGAACAATGGCAAGGACGCTGATGCGGATGGCGCGCACACTGGTTTCTATAAAAAAGCGGTCATTTGTAAAAATCTCAGCAAATTGTGCCGACAGTGTCATTGCAATGACAAACATAACCGCTGTAAATACCATTCCAAGACCAATGATGTGCTTCTGGGCTTTTCGGATCCGATCCGGACGGCCTGCTCCATAATTATACCCCAAAATAGTCTGCGTGCCTCCGGTAATTCCTCCCAGCGGCATAGTGATCATCAGCATAAAACTCTGCACGATGGTATTGCAGGTCAAAAGCACATCGCCCATTTCGTAGCTTCCATAATGGCGGATCAGCATATTCATAATAATGATCAGGCCGCTGTCTGAAGCCGTGATCAAAAAGGGGGACAGGCCCAGTACCAATACACGGGCCATAAGCTCCTTTTGATATCCTCCAAAGGTAATCCGCACCAGAGGCCGCTTTCCCAAAAGGAAAAACAGGACATAAACACAGGAAGCAAGCTGGGAAAGAACGGTAGCGATCGCAGCTCCCTTTACTCCCAGATCCAGCACAAAGATAAAAACGGGATCTAATATAATATTGCTGACAGCCCCTAAAAGCACGGTCATCATTCCTACCTTTGCAAAACCCTGACAGATAATAAACTGATTCATGCCAGTGGAAAGAAGGGCAAAAGCAGTTCCTGACAGATACCAGGTCAGATATTCATCCGCATAAGGAAAAATAGCCGGACCGGCGCCAAATACGGTCAGAAGCTGATTTTTAAACAGATACATAACCGTCATTAAGACGGCTGCCATGACTGCAAGGAGCACAAAGCAGTTAGCTACCACATTTTGGGCCGCCTTTTCATTCTTCTGCCCCAGACGGATGCTCATGATCGGCGCTCCTCCAATACCAACCCAGCTGGCAAAGGAAGTGATCAGGGTCACCACTGGGCCGCAGACGCCTACGGCTGCCAGAGCCTGCCCTCCGATTTCCGGTATGTTTCCTATGTACATACGGTCTACGATACTGTATAAAACACTGACAAATTGAGCCAGCATGGAAGGAAATGCAAGCTTCCATACCAGCTCTCTTATGCGATCTGTATCCAGATTATTTTCCAGTTTCACGATTTTTCTCCTTGATATAGGTTATTTTCCCCTGAATCGGGAAATTTCCTCTGCCAGTTCCCTTGCGCTGTCTGTCATGCCCTTAAACGCCCCAAACCGGTAAAGGCTGGCTATAAAGAGGCCGATCGGCACTGCCAGGATCATTCCGGCAAGCCCCCTTATCTTAAAGCCAAGATAAAGCAAAAACAGGGTCAAAAGGGGATTTAATCCCATAGTATCCCCTACCAGCTTAGGCTGCACCAGCTGGCGGATCACCTGTGTCAGCACATAGATCAGAATCAGCCCTGCCGCAAAGGCATACTCTCCGCCCAGGACTTTGATGATTCCCCAGGGGATCAGGGCAGTTCCCGTACCAAATACTGGAAGAAAATCAAGCAGGGCGATCAAAAGCGCCCATAAAGGCCCGTAGCTTACGCCCAGAATGAAAAAGCCGGCTGTCAGGATCAGCCATACGACAGCCATAATTTTAAACTGCGCCATAAAATACCCACCGATCAGCCGTCTGGACTCTTTTTTCAGATGATTGGAATACCGGCCGGTCCACTCCGGCATATGGCTTCTTATAACAGACAAGATCCGGTCACGGTCTGCAATAAAAAAATAAGCCGAAAGAATGATGACCACAAAATACACCAGCGCAGCCGGGATCCCTTTTGCTACAGTTCCTGCCGCTTCCATAGTAGGCGAGGCAATGGACTCCGCCAGCTTTCCAATATAGGCTCCCAGATTGTCTCCCAGAGTCATCCATGCATCCCGCATGGTTTCAGGCATGAAATCAAAGATACCTTCCAGCCGTCCCAGGCTGCTCTGTACATCTCCTTCAATCCCTGCATATAAGACCGGAAGATCCTGGATAAAGGACCAGATAAAATGAAGCATTCGGGATACAGCAAGATATAAAAGCCCTATCACCAGAGCCAGAGCTCCTGCCACGATCACAATAGAACTGTGCCTGCGCACCAGCTTCAGCCTGCGCTCTAAAAAGCGCACCAGCGGATTGGCGATCATGGCAATGATCCATCCCACGACAAAAGGCATGAAAAACCCCAGAAGCTTCGGCCCCAGAAAACACAGAAAGAACCATCCAGAGGCTGGAATCATTATATTTAAGATCAGACGCAGAATATACCGCCACTGGGGTTCTGTTTTTTCCCGACTGTTTTTATATTCCTCCATACGGTCTCACCTGTCCTTTCCTGTACGGCCCATTTTATCCAAACAGCTCTAATCTTCCAGCCCCTTTAACCCATATCCTTCTGCCACACGCTTAAAGGCAGGAAGAGAACGCCGGATCTGGTCAAAGGATACGCAGTAGGAAATCCTTACATAACCCGGACAGGCGAAGGAGCTTCCCGGAACCACCAGAATATGTTCCTTTTTGCAGGCCTCACAGAATTTCTTCTCATCCGGCTCCGGAGATTTTACAAACATATAAAAAGCACCCTGGGGCTTTACACATTCAAAGCCGGCTTCCCTCAGTCCCCGGTACAGAAGATTCCGGTTCCTGTCATAGGCCTCTATATCTGCCGTCTCATCCACACAACGCATAACAACGCGCTGCATCAGGGACGGAGCATTGACCGCTCCCATGACACGGTTTGCGATTACAGCCGCATTGAATACCTCTTTGCTGTCTGTAAGCTCATCCGGGATCACCAGATATCCGATACGCTCTCCAGGCAGGGAAAGGGATTTGCTGTAAGAATAGCAGATGACCGTATTATGGTAAAATTTCGTCACATAGGGAACCTCTGCCCCATCATATGCCAGCTCTCTGTAAGGCTCGTCAGAAATCAATACGATCTGTGTGCCAAATTTCTTTTCCTTTTCTGTCAGGATTTCCCCCAAACGCGTCAGTACAGCTTCTGAATAGATTACTCCTGTTGGGTTGTTGGGTGTATTGATAATGACAGCCTTCGTACGGTCTGTAATCCGCCTGGAAAATTCTTCCAGATCCGGCTGGAATGTTTCTGTGTCCGCCGGAACTACCTCCAGTATACCATCATAATTTCTCACATAATTGCCATATTCTACAAAATAGGGCGCAAAGGTCACAACCTGATCCTGAGGATTTAAAATCGTCTTTAAAATCACATTCAGGCCGCTGGCAGCGCCTACAGTCATCAGGATATTTCCCTGATGGAACTTTGTTCCAAAACGCCGGTTTAAGGACTGTGCGATGGCCTCCCTTACATCTTCAAAGCCTGCATTGCTCATATAGCCGTGAACCATAACAGATGGTTCCTCATTCACAATCCTGCAGATCGCCTCATTGACCGCCTCAGGCGCGGGCACATTGGGATTTCCCAGGCTGAAATCATATACATTTTCTGCTCCATATATGGCTGCCAGCCGTTTTCCCTCCTCAAACATAGCCCGGATTGCGGAGTTATTATTTACAAGCGGCTTCATCTTTTCTGATATCATACTCATGTCCTCTCTTTCCCGGTAACGTGCAGCGTTCTGCCCTCTGACCGCTCCTTTTCTCTGTACAGGAAAAATGCAGAAGCTGCTGCTCATTTGATTGTATCCTTGATGGGAAAGATTGTCAATACCATCAAAAAGCCATATCGAGACCCGGCCTCAGACAGGCGCAGGTTTGATATGGCTTTGAATGAAACAATAGTTCCGGCTACCGAAGCCCTTTAAAAAGAGCTTCTATTTCAGGCGTGACATCATCCGGCCAAAACTCTGCCGAAACTCTGCTTTCATCTAAGGTCAATGTAACATAGAGATCGTACCTTGCAGGCTGTTCTGGCTCACGCATACCATTCATATCAGCAAGCTCCCTGTCACGCAATGCTCCCATAAGAAGCTCGATCTGCTCCTGTTCTGTAAAAACAAGCGTTCCATCTTTCTGATAGAAGGGATTTTCCGTCTGGATCTGCTTTAAGGCTTCTCCTTCCGGAAGTCCGTCACCGTATTCTTCCCCGTTCACAATTGAGGATACATCCACGGAAATCCGGCTTACATGTTCAGCCGCAAAATAAGCTCCCGGCTCAACCCCCATTTTCTCTAAAACCTGTATAGTATTTGTAAAAGAGGGATAAACCGGCCATCTGCAAAGCTGATCCAGATGGTTTTCCATATACCGTTCCATCTCATCCGCAGAAGGCATTTCATTATAAGAATCTTTCAATGTTTCCGGGCCAAGAAGCATTTTGATCAGATCTCTCTGATATTCAGAAATATAACCGTCGTTTTTTCCCCACCGTTCCTGAATATACAGGCACAGCTCCTTTTCTGCAAACTGAAGCGCTCCCACCGGATCTTCTCTCATCCGGTCCTTAAGTTTCTGCCCCTTAAGATCGGTCTGATAGGCTCCAAGAAGCTCCTTTATGGCATCTTCTTCCATTGTATTAAACAGAGAATGATTTCCATTTCCCTGGTAGGAAACGTATCCCATCTCCTCCGGCTGCTGAGAAAGGATCGAATAAAGGCCCTTTTTATACGTTTCATTATTATAAATGTTCTCATAAGTTTCCAGCACATCTTCTAAATCCATGTGATACCTGCGGCTGACCTGCCGGCCGTTCTTTAAACGATAGCGGATAAGGATCTGGCTGAAATACCGGTCATACGCTTCATCTCCCTCTTTGCCAGCCACAAAAACAGAGGTTGGACCATCGGCTCCTCCAATGACAGATATGGCTGAGGCATCCTTACTGCTATAATGGTTCACAGACATGGAAACTTCGTTTAAGCTGATCTGCGCTTCCCAGCGGTTCAGCTTTTCTTCCCTGTATCCTGCCGCTTCTCTGGAAGCAGCCTCTGCCAGAGCAATAACAGACTCAAAATCGGTAAGCTCCATCTTCTCTTTTATAAAATCTCCCGCACTTTCATATATCAGTCTCCGGGTATCTCCCTGCCGCATCACTCTTGGCATATTGGCGGCAAACGAATGATCAATGGATAAATCCACACTGGCAGAAGCAATTTCCTCCTGAGATGGCACATAGGAATCATAGCCATACCAGTCATAACGGAAGCTGCAAAAAAACAGCATTCCCGCTCCCAGGCACAGCGCCAGCTGCATTTTGTGTGAAAAAAGCTTTTTAAAATCAAAATGATAGATGATCTCAACCATGCAGTGCACAAGGAGAATCCCTGCTGCCGTTCCAAACAGCCCCCATTTCACCTGGCTTTGCAGCGTCCAGAAAAACCATCCTCCCGCCATTCCTCCAAGAAGTACCAGAAGGATACGAACCGGAGCCTTGCTTTTTGAAAATGCCATGGCTTTTCCGGCTGCCTCTGAGGGTCTAAGACGGTAAAGCTCTAAAGACAGGGCAGTAACTGCCATCATACAGGCTGCTGCCTTTAATACCTCAGCCATTTTGATTCCATCCGCGTCCGAAACAGAAGCAACAGACCAGATGTATGCTCCCACAGGGGACAGATTTTGCATCGCCCACAAGTAAGGAGAACTGTCCGCATACCAGAACTCACCTGCCGATGTGACAAAAAACTGATCTGCAAATGCGCCCAAAAGTCCGGCTGCCAGAGGAACAAAACCGAAAAAAACGGCCGTACCCAAAAGACCGATCACTATATTTCCCGTCATCATCATGGCAACTGTAACGGTTCCATAGACAAGGCTGTAATACAGAAGGTTCATTCCAAAGGCAGCTGCCATGGAGCCGAAAAATTCAGAAACAGGCACTCCATAAGCGGCGGCTACTGCCGTAAACAGGAGGCAGCCAAACAGATATGCTGCTGCCGGGATCAGTATCCCGTCCCCGTACTGAACTGCAAACAGCACTTCTCTCCTCACAGGGATACTATGGTAAAAATCGACCTTTTTCTTATTGTGAAGATAGGAGAACGCCGTCACTCCTACAACCACCGCAGCCATCAGGAATAAAAAGACCATCAGCCCATTTCCATAGGAAATTTCATCCAGTACAACTTCCCTCTTGAAAAATGCAGTCATCATCTCATACTGCTTGGCAGTGAAATGCTCCGGAAGCAGCTTTTCAATCGGCTCATAGTCATTATAGGCGCGAAACTCCATTCGCCGGGCATTTTCCATAACTAATGCCAGCTTTACCGGAAGGGCAAAGAAAAAAACCAGAAACATCAACGCCAGCACCCAGATACGCCGTTTGATATCCTCTTTCATCAGTCCCCATATTCTGTCACAGACCTTTTTTTCAGAAAACAAGTTTTTTGACGTCATATCCTGCCACCTCCGTTTCACTGATAAAAATTTCCTCCAGAGTCAGAGGAATACATTCAAAAAATACAGGATCACAAGCTCCAAGCTTTGCCTCGATCTCTTCCCGCGTTCCCCGGACGGTCAGCGTAAGAAGCCTTCCTCTGCGCTCTGTGGACAGAACTTCAAGACTTACCAGATCCTCCGGCTCCATTCCGGGCTGCAGTACACACTGGATCTTGTGAATATTCAGCTTCATATCATCCAAATCCTTTGAAAGGAGGATTCCTCCCTTATGAAGCAGGCCTACATGGTCGCAGATATCTTCCAGCTCCCTGAGATTGTGGGATGCGATGATAGGCGTCAGATTCCGGTCTTCCATATCGGCGGCAAACAGGCTCTTTACTGCCTGGCGCATGACCGGATCCAGTCCGTCAAATGTCTCGTCGCAGAACAGATACTTTGTATTAGCACAAATCCCGCAGATCACGGACACCTGTTTTTTCATTCCCTTGGAAAAAGTGTGGATCCTGCGCTTTTCATCCAGTCCAAAACTTTTTAACAGGCGGCGAAACCTCTCCTTGTCAAAACGCTCGTACACACGGGAATAATAAGCCATCATGTCAAGGGGCGATGCATTGCTGAAAAAATATGCCTCATCGGATATATAAAAAACCATTCTTTTAGCTGCCGGATTTTCAAATACCTCCTGGCCGTCAATGGTAATGTGTCCCTCATCCGGCTTTAAAATGCCGCTTGCAAGACGTAAAAAAGTAGATTTTCCCGCACCATTGGTACCGATCAGTCCAAACACGCTTCCTTCCCTGATCGCAGCGTCTATATGATCAACTGCCGTAATATCCTCAAACCGTTTCGTCAGCTTCACTGCCTGAATCATGGTCGTCTCCCCCTTCTTCCTTATTTTTCTCAAGATTAAGCATCCGTTCCAGTCGCTCTGTCATTTCTCCCGGAGAAATGCCGATCTGTATACCATCCTTCACCGCACGGTCAAAGCTCGCTTCCCAGGCTTTTTTTCTTCCGCTCCTTAACCGGCTCCCTTCCGCCACGAAGCTGCCCTTTCCCTTAACAGAATAAATATAGCCTCTTTGCTCCAGTTCTGCATACGCTCTCTGGATGGTATTGGGATTGATGGAAAGCTCCGTCGCAAGGCTGCGGACTGAGGGAAGCTTTGTATTTTCCGTCAGGATTTCTTGAAACATCAGCTCCTCCAACCGTTCTGTGACCTGTTCATACAGAGGCCTCCGATCCCTGTAATCCAGTACGATCATTGGAATCTCTCCTTTCTCTGTTTTAACTGTACTAATTCTCTTAATACAGTTATCCTGATTTAACAATACCATGAACCAGTCTGAAATACAATAACAATTTTCTTACGATTCTTGACAGTTTGTGGTACAATTCATTCAAACAGCATCAGATTCAGGAGGTCTCCCCATGCAAAGCAGATATCAATTCAGAGAAATCACAAAATCAGGGGTTCCCCAGATGTTTTCAATGATCCTTAAGCGGATGGAGTGGATGGACGAAAAAGGGATACAGCAGTGGAATGCTGCAAAGTATGATACGATCTATCCTCTGTCTTATTATGAAGAAAAACGCTGCCGCAGAATGGAACGATTAAGACGAATGACAAATGCCGGTCGTGCTGTGTTACCAGATATGAGTGAGAAGGGATTTGTGGTTGATAAAGATATTTTGAATGCGCTTCAAACAGACGCAGAAGTTTGGGAAAGTTTCAAAGTTTTCCGCCACTTTATCAGCGTGTGAGAATTGATACAATTCAAATTAAGAAAAAACAGCCGGAACTATTCCAGAGTCGCTTACAGAAGCTTTTAGATAACACAAAAGCGGGGGGTATGTATGGCGAATGGAATGATAATGGGCGACTGTTTACGGTATGACAACTTGGAATTTGAGGTGGAAATATGGCATCAAGCAAGGAATACTTAGAGTTTATTTTAGGGCAGCTATCTGAGTTAGAAGAAATTACTTATCGAGCTATGATGGGAGAATTTATTATTTATTATCGTGGCAAGATTGTAGGCGGTATCTATGATGATAGATTACTTGTTAAACCAGTAAAATCAGCAATTAGTTATATGCCGACAGCTCCGTATGAATTACCCTATGAGGGAGCAAAAGAGATGTTGTTGGTAGATGAAGTTGATAATAAGGAATTTTTGACAGGCTTGTTTCATGCAATATATGATGAACTGCCAGCCCCAAAACCGAAAAAGAAGAAATAAACAACTTCCAGTTTGTATATACCCTTAATACAACAAAATGCCTTATCCAGACGGAGTGAACCAGATGCAGCAACAGCTGAAATGTATTCACTTAAACCAGAAAAGAGGGTGCTGCAAAATCATCCACAATCGAATGATTGAGCAGCACCCTCTTTCCTGTTGTTCAGGCCACTATGCCTTACTCTTTGACGTCTATTAAAAGGTGTTTTTCATTTCTAAACTTTTCCTAACGAAGCCGGCTTCATCTGGCTTTCAAACTCACTTGGCCCATCTTTTGACTTGTCTGTGCCGGGCTTTTTCCATGCATGCATAGCCAGTGCCATGGCGATTACGCCATAGGAAACGAATACGCGGAAATACTCACCGATCACAGGATCTCCGAACAGTTCCTTTCCTGCTAACGGAGATACGATAAACAGGGTATGGAACAGAACGATGCCTAAAAGAGCATTTTTATTTGTCGCCTTCTGCACGGAAGCGCCGCCTACCAGAAGCGCTGCAATAGCAAACTGCCCCACCTGGGTATGCGCACCATAGGTAGACATGGTGCCGATATTCTGCAGATAAATAAGCTGTCCCCAGCTGGCAAGCACGGTAGAAAACAGCATGGCGATAATACGGGTCTTATCCACATCAATACCTGCAGAGTTTGCTACCGCACGGTTCTGGCCTACTGCCCTCATATTCTGTCCCAGACGGATCCGCATCAGCAGATTGTTGAATACGCAGAGAGCTCCAATAGAGATATAGGTCATCACAGGAAGCTGTACGGCAATCAGCACGTTAAACAGTGCAGGAATATAGGTAAGTCCATATACTGCACCAGCCAGAACGATAAAGACAAGGGCTCTGCGTATATCAAAGGTGTCTCTTTTGCCAAAACTTCCGGCTCCCGTATGTTTCGTCATTTTATGTCTCACGATCTGAAACAGCTGCCACAGCACAACGCTCAGACAGCCCAGCTCTACCGCCGACAAAAGCAGCAGACGGTCAGAAGATAAGAACTGCTCCACCGGTCCGATAAAAGTCAGGGCATAGACAAAAACTGCTGCCGCCGCCTTAAGCGCTGTATCCTTCCAGTTCACTGCCTGTTTTTTGATCCGCTTGTGAATGGTGGTAAAGAGAAGTCCTGCAATTACCAGATAGAAGCCAATTTCCAGAACCGTCAGCATGGGAATGGTATCCAGAGCATATTTTACCGTATCCTTTAGGTCAATGGTATTCTTTACGCCTACTCCTGTGGCAATCATCAGCGTAGGATTATTCATAGCAATCACGCCGCCGAATACGAACAGGAAGATCAGCTGGTAAATACCATCTGCAAAATATCCCAGGATCAGGCCCGCGATCATCTCATTTCCCTTTACCAGGTTGAAGAGTTTTCCTACCAGGAAGCCGAACACCAGCGCAATAGGGGTAGCCAGGGCAACGGTAATGAAAAAGCCGCCAACTCCCGTAAAACCCCAGTAAGTGGTAAGGAATAAGGCAATCTGTGCCGCCATGGCGCCTACTACAATACCAAAATTCAGACCCAGACCCGTAATAACCGGAATGATCAGTGCCAGCACGATAAACGCATTTCTGGCGATTCTGGTAAACAGCTCCGGGATCACAAAGGTCAGAGGCTGTTTCGATGCAGCCGTAGCTCCTACACAAAGAAGAAGGAACAGGATCACTACCTTATTTTTAAATAAGAAATCAGATATTTTTTTATTCACGGCTGTCACCTCCCTTTGCCTGTGCCAGTGCATACAGAATAATACCATTAGAGATGATCAGACGCATTACCTCTGATAAGTTGCTCTCCGGAATGAACTGGTTTACAACCGGAAGGCCCAGAGCCATGATGCCCTGAAACAGGAACGTACCGATCAGCACGTGGGCAATGGAGGCCCGCCTTGGAGTAGCGCCTCCGATCAGTACGGCTGCTACAGAGGTAAAGCCCATCATCATAGGACCATTGTACAGCTGGATGAAGCCGAAGGCCTGTGCATATACCAGGATACCTACTGCAGCCAGGACGGTCGAAAGAATGGTACCCACCAGACGCATCCGGTTTACATTGATGCCTGCGGCCTTGGCAAACATCGGATTCGTACCTGCCGCACTCATGGCAATTCCAGTCTTAGAACGCATAAAGAGCCACACCAGAAAGCACATGAGGAAGAAAAACAGAAGAAGTCCGGTAGGAACAAAAAAGTCTCCAATGGAAAAAGCAAGGGTGTCATTCATAACACCGCTGTAGGAGGAAGCAAGGGAAATTGTATTTCTCAGTCCCTTTCCGGCATTGGGCCAGATCAGCTCACCATTGTCGAAGGGAAGAAGCATCCAGACCATATTCATGAAAGCGATCACGGAAAATCCTACATAGGTAGTAACGGTCATTTCAGAGCCCTTTACCCGGTTTAAGAGCTGGCCGTAGAGGTATCCGATGCCCACTGCCAGAATCACGCCGATCACAATGGCAGCCAGAATAGCCACCCAGGCTGCAAAGAGAGGATGGATTGCTACCAGAGCGGGATTTTGTGCAATATCCAGCTGGATCACAACCAGACCTCCCAAAAGCCCTCCTACAATACCCATGGTGATACCAAAGTTCGGTCCGATCCCGCACTGGATCGCCGGCACCATTGCAAGAGCTAAAACACCGTACATTCCCCAGCGGCGGAGCACATCACTGAAAAACTGGGGCAGATTCATCTGGAATGCCCCTGCACATACCACCAGAAACAGAAAAAAGAGAACGATAATAATACGCGGAAGGCCGAATTTACGGATCATCTTCTTAACAGAATCAGTCATTTTCCATTCCTCCTTTCCGTGTTCCGGACATAGCCAGACCGAAGTCGGCATCCGAATCGTCCGGTTTTAAAATACCCGACAGCTTTCCATCAGAAATGATCGCAATCCGGTCTGAAATCGACCGCAGTTCTACCAGCTCAGAAGAAACGATGATCACCGTCATGCCCGTCTCGCGGTTCAGTTTTGCCAGATACTCAAGCACCAGCTTCTTGGCGCCAATGTCAATTCCTCTGGTAGGCTCCGATACAAACAGGATATCCGGTTCCAGAGTCAGTGCTCGTGCCAGACATACTTTCTGCTGATTGCCGCCGGAAAGACGGCCTGCCGCCTGCCCGATACCAGTACAGCGGATATCAAGCGTTTCTACCATATGAGTGGCATGAACTTTGGCAGCGGCAGCATCATATAAATGAAACCAACCGATCTTTTTTAAAAATCTGCCGTTGGTCTGCATGGCAGAAAAGACGATATTCTGCTCAATGCTTTCGTTCAAGAGAAGGCCCACACCGCGGCGGTCCTCTGATACAAAGGCTACCTTATGATCCAGGGCATCTCCCAGTTTATCCAGATTTAAGGCCTCGCCATTAATCCTCACTTCACCGCTGGCCTTATAAAGCCCCATGATGCCGTTAGGGATGCCAAGTTTACCCTGGCCTGCCAGGCCGCCAATCCCAAAGATTTCTCCTTTTCGGATATCCATATCAATCCCATTGACCTGCTCGCCCGGCATATCTACTCTGTAATTTCTTAAGCTGACAGCAATTTCATCGTCCCGGATCACCCGTTCATCCGGTATATCATCATCTAACAGCTTCTCCACTTTGCGTCCGATCATCAGTTCTGCGATCTCAACCACATTTGTATCCCTGATCTCACGTCTGGCTACAAATTCTCCATCCCTGAGAACCGTCATACTATCCGCCACTGCCATGACCTCATCCAATCGGTGGGTGATAAAAATAATGGCAATTCCGCTGGCGGCGATCACTTTCATGGCCTCCAGTAAGCGTTTAGCCTCTGATTCGGTCAGCACTGCAGTTGGTTCGTCAAATACCAGTATCTTAAGTCCCGTTTTATCAAGCTCTCTGGCGATCTCAATAAACTGCATATATCCTACGGGAAGTCCTGCTACTTTTACATACTCTTCAATCTCAAGCCCAATGGTTTTAAGGGCCTTTCTTGCATCCCGATCCATAGAATCAAAATCCAGGGTTTCCATCGATTCTCCAAATACACGGCTGGCCAGGTTTGCATGACTGATTTCCCGGCCCACCTTAATATTTTCCGTAACGGAAAATCCCGGAATCAGCATAAACTCCTGATGTACCATACCGATTCCCAGCTCCATGGCCTTTACCGGGCTGTTGATCTGCACTTCCTTTCCGTCAATCTCAACGGTTCCTTCAAAACCGCCTGTGTTGTGAATGACCGGCATACCAAACAGGATATTCATCAGGGTGGATTTTCCTGCGCCGTTTTCTCCCATCAGCGCATGAATCTCACCGGGACGTACCGCAAGGTCAACTCCCTTCAGGACACGGTTCCCGAAATATTCTTTCACAATATGATCCATTTTCAGGACATAGGTTTCTTTTGCATTTTCCAAAATACCAACCTCTTTCTTTTTGACTTCTTTTTCTACCGCCCTCCATCAGGGAAAAATGAAAAAAGGAGTCCGCCAGCTTCTGCCCCAAAGACGCCAGCCGGCGAACCCCCTGCTTCTTATATCAGCCCCATTGCGGTCAAGTCTATTTAAATGTAACGAAATCTGACATTACCAGGAAGTGGTTATCCTTTTCGTTTCCGCTGTCATCTACATAATGCTCAATGGTCATATTTGCATCCGGTGTATACTCTTTTGCACATTCCTGAATGGTAGCCTTCAGAACTTCCTCATCAAGAACCTCACCGTTGGTCTCGCCTTCCAGTACCTTTTTTGCATACTCAACGCCTGCATTTACAAACAGCATATTGCAGGGAACGCCCCATGTGGAAACGCGGCCGTTCATTCCATACTCGTCTACCTTTGCCTGAAGTTGTTCCATCATATATGTAACGTCTGCTTCGTGACCGGACATATCAATGTTTAAAGCTGCCGGGAATGCGTGGAACGGAGACGGGCAGCACTGTAAGGAGTAGATCGCGCCGTTTTCAAATACGGAACGGATCAAAGGCTCCTGCATACCGCAGTTTGTGGTGAAGAATACGGTGTCCTTGCCATACTTTTCAATCTGGCGGGGAACATCCTCCAGAATAAACTGCTGTGCGCCTGTAATACCGGAATCGCCGGTAGGATCGGGAGCGGTTACGTCAACCAGCTCGATTCCGTTTTCTGCACAGTATTTCTTCATGTTCTCATGACGTGCAACAATCAAAGCATAGCTCATATGACGCGGGAAAGAGTAGTGGATCAGCGTCTTTGCTCCCTGAGCCTTTGCCTGAGGCGGAATCACAACACCGCAGCCTGGCTCGTCGACCTGAAGGACGATATCGGCCTTTGGATTGATAACGCCCGGATCCTCGCCGGGAGTACCTGCGATGAAGATCATATCCGGACGGGTCTCACGAACCTTGTCAATGGCTGCTGCAGTACCGGGAACTGCCTGGCACCATACGATTGCCTTAACAGCCGGATCAGAAGCCATAGCCACTGCATTAGAGATCAGGGTTTCTGTCTCTGTGGTGAAGTTATCAGGATAGGTAGAGGTAACAACCATGTCACCATATTTTTCTTTCATCTTATTTGCCTGAGTGATCTCCTCATCACCCTGGGAGGCCGTACCGGTAATAATACCAATCTTAAAGTCTTCTGCCGATGCTGTTTCTGCTTCTGAGGTCCCCTCTTTCTTTTCCCCATCAGCCGGTGCAGCCGTCGTTGCCTCTGATGCCGGTGCAGCTGTTGTCGCTGCCGGTTCTGCGCTGCGGCATCCTGCTAAAGACATTACCATTGCAGCTGCCAGTGTCAAACTGAGAAAACGTTTTTTCATTCCTTCTCCTCCTTTTTTAAGTCGGGTATCTTTTTATATACCCCGTTTTTAACCCGCCCTGTTTTTCCTTTCGCGAATTGTTCGTATTATATCACATGGTTTGTATCTTGTCAAAAGACATTTGTCCGTTTGGCACAATATAAGTTGATATTTTTTCAGTCTTTCGCATATTGTATACAAATATGTTGATATAATTCCAATCAATTTGCAAAAAATTAACTTTATAATCAGTTTTATTTGTATTTTATCTTAATATTATCTTCCAAAATATCTATATTCTAAATATAGACGAACTTTATTTTTAACATTGTCTTTTTTTAAGAACAATGTTTTTGAACCTGGCTGGAGATCGAACAAAGAAAAGAGGATTAAAAAAAGACGCAGCAAAATGCCGCGCCTTTTCAGACTTTCGTCGATCTGTTTTGTTTTACTTCTGAGGGCCAGCTGCAACCAGAGCCTTGCCAGCCTCATTGCCTTCGTATTTTGCGAAGTTCTTAATGAATCTGCCAGCCAGGTCCTGTGCCTTTGCATCCCACTCTGCTGCATCTGCATAGGTATCTCTTGGATCCAGGATTTTGGGATCTACGCCGGGAAGCTCAGTAGGTACTTCAAAGTTGAAGTATGGGATGGTCTTGGTAGGAGCATTCTTGATATCACCGTTTAGGATAGCGTCAATGATGCCGCGGGTATCCTTAATAGAGATACGCTTTCCGGTACCATTCCATCCGGTATTTACAAGATAAGCCTTTGCGCCGCTCTTTTCCATTCTCTTAACCAGCTCTTCTGCATACTTGGTAGGATGCAGCTCTAAGAATGCCTGGCCAAAGCATGCAGAGAAGGTAGGAGTCGGCTCGGTGATGCCGCGCTCTGTACCTGCAAGTTTTGCTGTAAAGCCGGACAGGAAGTAATACTGTGTCTGCTCAGGAGTAAGAACAGATACTGGAGGCAGTACGCCGAATGCATCTGCGGACAGGAAAATTACATTCTTCGCTGCCGGAGCAGAGGAAACGGGACGTACAATATTCTCAATATGATTGATCGGATAAGATACACGGGTATTCTCGGTTACGCTGTCATCTGCGAAATCGATCTTGCCCTCTGCATCCAGAGTAACGTTTTCAAGCAGAGCATCACGGCGAATGGCATTATAAATGTCCGGCTCAGACTCTTTGTCCAGGTTGATAACCTTGGCATAGCAGCCACCCTCAAAGTTAAATACGCCGTTGTCATCCCAGCCATGCTCGTCATCACCGATCAAAAGACGCTTAGGATCGGTAGACAGAGTGGTCTTTCCGGTACCGGACAGGCCGAAGAAGATAGCGGTGTTCTCGCCGTTCATATCTGTATTTGCGGAGCAGTGCATGGAAGCGATGCCTTTCAGAGGCAGGTAGTAGTTCATCATGGAGAACATACCCTTCTTCATCTCACCGCCATACCAGGTGTTAATGATAACCTGCTCACGGCTGGTAATGTTGAACATAGCAGCTGTCTCAGAATTTAAGCCCAGCTCCTTATAGTTCTCTACCTTTGCCTTGGAAGCATTGTAAACAACGAAATCAGGCTCAAAATTCTCTAATTCCTCAGCAGTTGGCTGAATAAACATATTAGTAACAAAGTGTGCCTGCCAAGCTACTTCTACGATGAAGCGGATTGCCATGCGGGTATCCTTGTTTGCGCCGCAGAATGCATCTACAACGTAAAGCTTCTTATTGGACAGCTCCTTTAACGCAATCTCCTTGCAGGCCTTCCATGCTTCCTCAGATGCAGGATGATTGTCATTCTTGTACTCATCAGAAGTCCACCATACAGTATCTTTGGAGTTCTCATCTACCACGATGAATTTGTCTTTTGGAGAACGGCCGGTGTAGATACCAGTCATAACGTTAACTGCGCCTAATTCACTGACCTGTCCTTTCTCGTAACCTTCCAGCTCGGGTCTGGTTTCTTCTTCAAATAACAGCTCATAAGAAGGATTGTGTACGATCTCAGTTGTTCCGGTAATGCCATACTTGCTTAAATTGATCTCTGCCATACTACATTAACCTCTTTTCTTTCCTGTGATATGATGTGAAATGATGTAAATGTGAATGTCTGGTTTATAAAACCAAATTCAAGTCTATTATCTCACTTTATTGTTAAAAAGTCAACAATTCCATTTTAACAAAATTCTAATTTTTACAGAAAATGGTACAGATATGACAAATACCGGCCCCCTGGACAATGTCCAAACGGCCGGTACCTTATTCTAGTGAATGAGACAGTACACTAGTCTTCTTTAATTTTTACAATTACCTTCTTAATAGGGGCAGGTTCACCGTCTGCTGCCTTTGGCTTGTGTGCATCCCATGGATGGAAGATCATGTACTGACCTGCCTTTACAACTGCCTGAAGGCCGGGAACCGTGTTCTCATAAAACGTTACATCTTTATCCGGATTGTAAGGAGTCTTTACCTCCATCTCATGTGTCGGAGCATAGGTCATAACCTCACTCCCCTCGATCACATACTGGATATCGGTGTAATGCTCGTGAGACTCATACTTTGCCTCTTCCCACGGAATCGTAGTGTAGGAGGTCACATTGGCATATACATTGGTTCCGTCGATCTCATGCTTTCCAGCCTCTAATGCTGCCAGATCCGTGTTCATAAGAAAATCAACGGCCTTTGCGTATCTTCCCTCAATTCCCAGATTGCGGTAAAAATTCAAATTTTTCTTTTCATCAAAAATCATGATTCCAGTCTCCTTTGCCTTCTGTATTGGACAGTTTCCCGTCACTTCACAGTATACGCCAAAGGATGCGGAAACTCAACCCTTTTTGAGTCTTTTCTATGGGCGGTTATCTGAAAAATTCATGACCGTCATGTGCAAAGAGATAGGTAAGACTGGAATCAAACCAGGAAGCCTGTTTTCCCGAAGCCCTGCGGTTCATAAAGTAAATAGCCCCGTTTGAGTAATCCTCTCCATCCAGGGCGCGGTCTACGCAGCGGATGGTATCCGGCGTCACCTTTACGGTGTTGATCCTGCCATTTGATACGGGCTGGAACTGGTTTCTCTGGTATACAACCCCTTTTACCGTATTGGGGAACCGCTTGGAAAGGACACGGTTAATGATCACATCTGCCACCAGAATCTTCCCCTTATCATCACAGATGCCTGCTTCGGCCTGTACAATACGCAGCAGGATCTGGTAATCCTCGTCTGAAATCCGGATCCGTCTGGCGGCCCGCCGCTCCTCCTCAGCCTTTCTTCTGGCTTCCTCTTCTTCCTTCTCTTTTAAAATCTGCTTCTGCAGCGCCTCAATCTCTGTCTGGGCTGCTGCCTCTCTTCTCTGTTTCTCCCGGACATCCTGTTCCAGCAGCGCGCCTGCCAGATGCTGGCCTTCACTGTCTGTATTTAAAAGTCCAAATTGTATTTTTGCTTCCGTAACAAAGCTGCTTCCTCCAGATACCACTTCCTCTTCCGGTTCTTCCGGCTCCTCTGCGCTTTCCTGGATCCTGGGCGCAGCCATGGCATTTCTACCGCTTCCGCCAAATCCGTTTGCACCGAAGGTTACAATGGCAATGACTACAGCCCCTGCCATCACAACAGAAGAAGTGCGGTACTGTTCTTTTTTGACCTTAACTGCAAGCGCCTTTACAAAGAGAACGACCGACTG
Organism: Enterocloster sp. HCN-30185; assembly: GCF_037890305.1. Classification (NCBI taxonomy): domain Bacteria; kingdom Bacillati; phylum Bacillota; class Clostridia; order Lachnospirales; family Lachnospiraceae; genus Enterocloster; species Enterocloster sp. HCN-30185. Next base: position 119,962 of record NZ_JBBKBT010000002.1, on the reverse strand, counting down.
AAGGAATGAATGCAATGTAAGCATACATACTCCTCTTTTCTTTCCTGGGATCTGTCTGATCCCATGTGTCAACAAGTTGCTTTTCATCAGATCCAAAATAAGGTTTATTCCCCACTTTTGACCTGTTTTGCTGGGATGTACGGGTATTATATGGGATTTGGTTCTACCCGTCAACAGAGGTTTTACAACTTTGTTACATTTTTTTTGCATCAGGAAATAATTTCCGATTATATTGTGCTTATTGTATACTTTTTCTTGATATCATCCTGTTTTTTGAACGAAATATAGATTTTATTTTTACGTTTTTATTACATTATTGTTAATATTTAATTTTGTTATTTTATTAACAATACAATTTCAACCCTTTATGCCACCTGTTTTGCGGCTTTTTTCCGTTTTTTTCCTTCTGTACTTCACGATTTACCCTTTTACATTTTCTGTCGAAATATGGGATTAACCCCCACTTTTAATAGTTTTGTAATAAAAAAGTTTCTGTCCGATAATTCTATTGCGAAACAGAAACTCTCTTTTATCATGATTCTTTTTTATTTAATCTCAGGTCATAAGCAATCAGCTCTGAAACTATTTCATCACATATTTCGGAAACAGATTTTCCATCTGTTGCTACTGTGATATCCGCTGCCTCTTCATACAAAGCTCTGCGTTTTTCTAAAAGCTGTGAAATAAACTCTACATTCATATTATTATTCAGGATCGGACGTTCTGTACTGTTTTTCACCCGCTCATAAACAGTATTGGGCGTTGCAGTTAAAAACACAACCCGCCCATTTTTCTTCATATGATCCTTATTATCTTCCCGGACTACAATACCTCCTCCACAGGAAACGATCGTCTGTTTACGCTTTTGGAGTTCAATCAGCACATTGCTTTCCAGATTACGAAAATATGTTTCACCATATTCCTCAAAAATATCTGTGATGGCCATTCCTCTCTGCTCCACGATCAGCTGATCCATTTCAACGTAATTCATTTCCAGCTGTTTTTTTAATTCTCTAGCCACAGTGCTTTTCCCTGCGCCCATAAAGCCAATAAGGAAAATATTATAATTAAACAGAGCTTTAGCCTGAATCCTTCGGCTGTTCTTCACAATGTATTTGAAGATATCCAGTATCTCCTCCTCAAAGGGATTATCTCCCAGCTTACGCTTCAGGTTATCCTCCTGCTTTTTTTCCTGCTCCGGCTGCAGGATCGGAATTCCCTTTTCCTTCTTATATTCAATAATATCCTGAATACATCTCATTCTGGCAACCAGCTGCTCAATGATATTGTCATCACACTGTCCAATTTTATCACATATTTCTTCAATTCTGTCCATTGCACTCTCCTCTGTCTTCTTCGTCACACGAATTATTTTTGAATGCAATTATATCAGCAGAACCTAAAAAGCGCAATGATTTTATCGCTTTAACGCGCTATTTTCTCTTTATTTGGCATAAAAGGCAGGAAATTAATCACAATTCCAGAACAGATCAGTACAGCGCCTGCTACAAACTGCCATGTAATAATCTCATGAAGAAGCACCACCCCAAGTACTGCTGATACCAACGGCTGTAAAGGGTAAAACATAGAACAGGTACTTGCACTCAGCTGCTGAAGGCTCTTATTCCAAAAGGTGTGTGCTACCGCAGTTCCAACTACTGCAACAAACAGGCAGGCCAGCAATGCTTTTTCTGTAGGATGGCTTCTGAAAATGAACATATTCTCAAATACTGCTGCCGGTACGTTTAGAATCAGTGCAATGGCCATACCGTAAAGAGCGGTCTGAACCGGATCATAATATTCGGAGATTCTGCGAATGGATACAGAAGCTGCTGACCAGAGAATTACAGAGCCTGCGGAAAACAGGATTCCCATGATGTCAGTCTGCAGCTCTCCCGTTCCTAAAATAACATATACGCCTGCAAGAGATATAACAATGCCGATCGCATTTTTCCATGTGATCCTTTCCTTTAAAAATATCGCCGCCATAACAGAAATCGCAACGGGATTCAAAGAATTCATCAGGGAAGAAAGCGATCCTGACAATCTGGCGGTTCCGGCAAGCTGCAGTATAATTGCTGCAAAATATCCCAAGCCTCCCAGAATCATCAAATACGGCCAGTGCTCTTTCTGAACTTTTTTATGACATCCTTTTAACTTTAAAATACCATACAGACAGATCAGAGCTATTCCATACCGGCAAAAAGAAACTGTTACCGGCCCCATAACCTCCAAAGCATGCTTGCTCACAACATAAATACTTCCCCAGCAAAAAAAGGTAATCAACAAATACAGATACCCTACATTACGCTTCATGTTCCCTGTTCCTTCTTTCTGTTATCAGTAGCTTTACTTTGGTGAATTTCTACAAAAAAACAGCTGCTGCAGTTTCTCTTCTGCACAACTGTCTTTTATTATTTTATGGGCGGTTCATTATACCGCAAAATATTTTTCCATTATTTCCTTAACCGGCATTTCCTTACCTGTATAAAGTTTAAATGCCTCTGCCCCCTGCCATAAAAGCATCCCAATTCCCGGAATCACTTTACACCCTGCCGCCGCAGCATCTGACAGGAGTCTGGTTTCTCTCGGATTATAAACTACATCTGACACAGTCAGATCACTGCGAAAAACTTCAGGATTTTCAATCAGGCTCTCCTGATCCATAGGCTTCATTCCCACCCGGGTGGCATTGGTGAAAATATGACTGTCTTCTATTTCATGATAAAATAAATCCCTGTCTTCCAAATCATACAGATTCACCCGGCATCCTGAAACATGCCTGCGGATCTTTTCTACCGTAGCCTCTGCATTTGCAAAAAAAGTGTCCTTTCGTGCAAATATAGAAATCTCACTCATCCCTTCTAAAGCAGATGTAATCTCAATGGCAGTAGCCGCTCCACCGGAACCGGCAATCGTCATTTTCTTTCCCCTTATTTCAAAGCCATGCTCCCGGCAGTTTCTGACCCAGCCCAAACCGTCCGTGTTATGGCCAATTAGTTTGCCATTTTCATTTACTACCGTATTTACCGCTCCGATAAGCTGTGCTGCTTTTGAAAGCTCATCGCAGCAGGAAAGCGCTGCCGTCTTTCCCGGCATAGTAATATTAAAGCCCTTTACGTTTAATAACCGAAGCGCATTAATAGCCTTTGATGTATCTTCTTCTTTTATATCAAAAGCCAAATACACATAATCCAGCCCCAATTTTTGAAAACTGTAATTATACATAGCCGGCGATCCCGAATGCCCGACAGGGCTTCCTATCAGGCACAGCATTTGCGTATGTCCGCTAATTTCCATAACTCATTTCCTCCCTGTCTTAATTTTGGTCTATTTTACCCCAATCTCATAGAATATGCAAGTGCATTATTTCTTTATCAAATTTAAAAAACAGGGTTATTCAAAACAAGGCCTTTTCCTTCTTATGGCTTTATTGAAAAATCCCTGGACCGTCCAAAGATGATTCATGAATTTACCCGCTGTTTGACGCTTGCCGCTCCCCCAAAAAATGATGAAAACCCCACGTCTTTCATTGAAATCCCCTTTCTTTTTTCAGCCTTCTTTTTTTCTCAAAGACTGTTTAACTCTGCCTCCGTACTGCTGGGACACCTCTGGCTGTTCTGGCTGATTTTCTGCGTATATTACACTGCCGTAAAATTAAGCCTCCACAGCCTGCGCGGAAACCAGTTTTCCTGCTATCTCTCCTTTGTAATCCTGTCCGTTTCTGCCTACGGATTCTTTCTGGTAAACTATTTTGCCGTCCCTTATCTTCAAAAAGCAGTCGGAAGCTATGCGCTGGGTCTCATCGGCACTACCGGGCTGTATTCTCTCCTGCTTCTTGGAGCGATCCTTTTTTTCCGTCCGCGTTTTTTTAAACCGATCGAACAGTTAATACAGCTTGGAAAGAAATATCCCGCTATCGAACCCTACTATTTTCTCTTTTCCGCCTTAATCCTTGTGTTCTGTACGATGATCTTTTTACCTTTTTCCATCCTGTCCTCCCAGAACCCGCTGGTTTTTCTTTTATTTCCGGCTCTGTGCATCTTATTATCCGCCATGACATAAAAAATATTTTCTTCACTATGGGAAATTTTGTAAATGAAAGCGAAAACCAGGAGATGAAAGATTTTTTCTGGGGAAAAATCTTTCCCTGCTCCCAGGATACCATCCGCCAAAGCGAACTGCTGTCATCCATCTGCCAGCTGCCCTCCGAACCTCTGTAGGCCTTCTTCGTTTTAAAAACTTCTCAGGCTTTGCAGCAAAAATGTTCCATTTCCCTGCACATTCAGGTTCTCCCTAAAACCTGGCAGACCGGTATGGATCTGATCGATCTAACCCATATTCTGGGAATCCTGATTGATAATGCAATTGAAGAGGTTCTTCTGGTTCCCGATGGCATCATCGAAGTCCGCATTACAGGAAATGCCTGCGGCTGCTCCTATACAATCCGAAATTCCGTTACCCCGCGTACAATCCAGCAGGGCATCCATGCCGGAATCAGCACCAAAGGAGAGGGACGCGGAAAAGGGCTTTCCACTGTCCGTGAACTTTTAAGCCCTTATCACAATGCCACCCTGAATTCCTGCCTTCAGGGGGATATCTTTATCCAGAGCCTTACCCTGTCATGGCAGGATCCTCTGTCCTGAACCCTCAGAAAATGTCCTGAACTCAATCTATAATCCTGTTTTTACGACACCGCACACGCCATTTAAGCCAAATCCCACACGGATTTGGCTTTTTATGTTATGATCCGTCAGACGAAAGGAGACGCGATCTATGAAACGACTTATCTGGAAACCATTTTTCCATCTGCTGCTTCAGGCCAGACTTCCCTGGTTTTATATCCTGGTCTATACGCTTCTGTCTATGGCAGCAAGCCAGCTGTATCTGCTTTTTCCCTCCTATGCCCGGCAGATCATGAACGGCAGCCTGAATCCGGAGCTTATTTGTACAGTAATTGCCGTTGTTTCAGGACAGGCATGTATTACCTCTGTCAGCCAGTTTATTTTAGCAGCTGCAAGTGCAAAGGTTTCTCTGCGCCTGCGCGAGCTTATCTGGAGACAAATCCTCCGCCTTCCTGTTCCTTTTTTTGACGCACAGCCCTCAAAAGATCTGATCAGCCGCGTAACCCAGGACACCGCAAGGCTCAGTGACCTGGCTGTTTCTTTTCCCGGAAATGTGCTGTCCTCCCTCTACACGTTTTTCGGTTCCTTTGTGCTCCTCTTTTCCTATCACCGGAAGCCGTTATGATCCCCCTTCTGTATGCTCTCGGCGTATGGCAGGGAAAAATCCAGTTTTCATGGAATGAAAGGATTCAGGGAAAAAACGCCGGGCTTACCGGTCATCTGTCCGAAATCCTGTCCAATCTGCCTCTGGTAAAAGAAACGGGGAAACCACTGGATTCATCAGTTGTTTCAGGTAAATATTTCCAATTCTCTTATCACTAATCTTCTGCTCCAGTTAAAAAACCTTGCTTCACTGCTCCATACAACTGCCATGATCGGGCTGCGACTGTGGATGATCTCCCATAATGAAATCACCCTTGATATCTGGGTTGCATTTTATCTCTACTCCCAGAACCTTTTAAACTCATTTTCCAGAATCATGAGCATCTGGGGAACCGTTAAATCCAGTCAGGGAGCAGTCCGCCGGATCACAGAGCTTATGGCAGAACAGACGGAACCTGATGATCCCTACACCGGTTCAGACGGGATGAAAGGAGATATCCTGTTTGAAAATGTATCCTTTTCCTACGAAAATCAGCCTGTACTGAAAAATCTTACCTTTACAGCCCCGGAGGGGAAAACAACGGCCCTCGTCGGTCTAAGCGGGGCCGGTAAAACTACTGTTTTTCAGCTTTTGGAACGCTTCTATTCTCCGGATCAGGGAAGTATCCGCATGGGTAAAACAGATATTTTTAAACTCCCTCTGGTACAGTGGCGGCGTATGATCGGCTACGGGCCCCAGAGCCCCTATCTTTTTTCCGGAACGATCCGCGAAAATATCCTTTATGGGATTCACCGGCCTGTAACTGAACAAGAGCTTTTACAGGCCATAGAGGATTCCCAGTGCAGTGATTTTATACGTGCCATGCCCCACGGCCTTATGACCCGGATCGGAGAAGGCGGCAGCGGGCTCTCCGGAGGGCAGCGCCAGCGTATCTCTCTTGCGCGGCTGTTTCTCCAAAACCCCAAAATCCTTCTTTTGGATGAGGTGACTGCGAACCTTGATCCGGAATCAGAATACAGGGTGGAACAGGCCCTTGCCCGTCTCAGAAAAGGACGGACCACATTCGTCATCGCCCACAGAACGTCCGCTGTAAAGGACGCTGATGAAATCATTCTCTTAAATAGCCGGTCCTTTAACACACCGGTTCCAGAAAGGAGTTTATGATGATACAAAAGAAACTGCAGGCCTGGAGGCCATTTTTTCATCTTCTGTCTGTTTCCGGTATTCCGTGGATCTGGTATCTGGCAGACGTTCTATTCGGACTTGTGATTTCCATGCTTACCGTCTGCCTCCCCCAGATAACCGGCGCCATTATGCAGGGGGAAATCTTTGACAAAGAACTGATTGCAGATTATGCCGGGATTACGCTCTTTTCCATGCTGCTCAGTTTTCTTTCCACCCTCTTTGGCTCATCTGTGCACGTTTGGTTCCTTCAAGAATTTCCTCGTATTCATCCTTTGTGCAGCTGCACATAATCTGATAAATGTCTTCCCTGGAAATGTCATTGAATTTTTCGGAAATTATCATTTCTTCATTTCCGAATGCAAAGTACTGTTCCAGATCCGGATCGGTTCCATTTGTGACCACCACAGCTTCATTGCTGATTGCAATTGCCCGTTTCTTCTTATTTAGATTGCCTATAATACAGTTTACATCCTCTCTTGTAAGAGGCTCTTTGCGGATCACTTCCTCCCGATTTCTGACATAAGAGCCGTTAAATGACAGAATAACATCAAATTCAATTCCTTCAAAGCGCGGTATAAACGGGTAGCTTCTTCCCGTTGCCATACATAAAAGAATCCCCTGCTTCTGTAACTGTTTTAACGCGGATCTTACCGGTTCTGACAGATCATTGTGCCTGAACCGGAGCAGTGTTCCGTCTATATCAAAAAATGCAATTTTAATCATAATAACTCCTTCTTTTCCCTATAACAAAAGACCGGAGCTCTCGCCCGGCCTTCTGCCTATACGTTTCTCAATACATCCGTAATTTTTACTCCTGCTCCAGAATCACCTTAGCAGGACACTTTTCTGCACATTTGCCGCAATTAGTACACTTGTCATAGTCAATCACAGCCAGATTGTTGTCCATATGGATGGCATCTGACTCACACTGTCTGGTACACAGGGTACAGCCGATACAGCCGGCCTGGCAGGCTGCCTTTACATCCTTGCCCTTGTCGTGGCTGCTGCACTGTACCAGATGCTTTGCGCTGTAAGGCACAAGCTGGATCAGTCCCTTTGGACAGGCAGCCACACATTTACCGCAGGCCACACATTTTTCCTTGTCAACCACTGCCACGCCGTCAATCACGTGGATGGCATCAAACTGACAGGCCTTTACACAGGAGCCAAATCCCATACAGCCGTAGCTGCAGGCCTTGGGGCTGCCTCCGGGAACAACGGTGGCTTTGGCGCAGTCCTCGATTCCTGTATAGGTGTACAGGGTTTTTGCCTTATCGCAGGTTCCCTTGCAGCGTACAAAGGCTACCTTCTTATCTGCAGCCCCTGCGTCTACACCCAGGATGGAAGCGATCTTCTCTCCTACGGGAGCGCCGCCTACGGGACAGGCATTTGCGGGAGCCTGACCGTTTGCAATGGCCTTTGCCAGAGCATCACAGCCTGCGAAGCCGCAGCCGCCGCAGTTGTTGCCTGGAAGCTCCTCCCGGATCGCCAGCTCTTTTTCATCCACTTCAACCTTGAACTTCTCGCCAAAGAGGCCCAGGCCGATACCAACTACAATACCTACCACCGCAATGACAGCGGCAGCCATAACAATTGCCATAATATTCATCTTCGTCTCCTCCTTCTACAGCAGTCCGGAAAATCCGAAAAATGCGATAGCCATCAGTCCTGCTGTTACAAGGACAATGGGAGATCCCTGGAAGTTATATGGGATATCATTTCCCTCAATACGCTCACGGATACCGGCTAACAGCACGATGGCTACGGTATATCCAAATGCGGTTGCAACACCATTTACCACACTCTCAATGATGGTGTAGTCATTCTGCACATTGGTTAAAGCCACGCCCAGTACGGCGCAGTTTGTGGTAATCAGAGGCAGGAACACACCCAGAGCGTTATACAGGGATACCATGCATTTCTTTAAGAACATTTCCACGATCTGCACCAGGGCTGCGATTACCAGAATAAACACAATGGTTTTTAAGTAATCAAGGCCCAGAGGCTGCAGGATCAGCTTATACAGCAGGCTGGCAGCAATGGATGCGATAGTGATAACGAAGATAACCGCACCTCCCATACCGGCTGCTGTCTCTACCTTCTTGGAAACACCGACGAAGGAACAGATGCCAAGGAACTGGCTTAACACCACGTTGCTGACGAACGCGGAGCTGACGGCAATTACAAGTAATTCTTTCATCTACTCTTTCCTCCTATTCTTCCGTCTTCTCTTTGCAGGAAGCGCAGTCGCCGCTGCAGCCCTTGCGTTTCTTCTTATCCTTTACAGAGCCGTTGGTAGCACATGGCAGCTTTAACTTATTCTGAAGTGCTGTCAGGCAGGCCAAAACAAAGAAGGCGCCGGGAGCCAGGATAAAGATAGCAGCAGGCTCATAGGAAGCAGGCATTACCTGGATGCCGAAAACCGTTCCGGCCCCTAAAAGCTCTCTTGCTCCGCCGATAAGGATCAGCGCGATGGTAAAGCCAAGACCCATCCCAAGACCGTCAAAGGCAGAAATGAGGGGCTTGTTCTTCATTGCAAAGGCCTCTGCACGGCCCAGGATGATACAGTTTACAACAATCAGGGGAATATAGATTCCCAGAGCACTGTAAAGGGAAGGGGTAAAGCCTTCCATCAGCATATCTACAATGGTAACCAGAGAAGCTACCACTACGATCTCGCCTGGAAGCCGCACACGGGCGGGAATAATATTTCTCAGGGCGGAGATCACAATATTTGCCGCAACCAGAACCGCCGTGGTGGAAAGTCCCATACCCGCACCGTTGGTAGCGGAGGTGGTTACTGCTAACGTAGGACAAAGGCCCAGCATCTGGATTAAGATGGGGTTTTCCTTCCATACGCCGTTATAAATTCGTTCCGTATATTTATTCATCTCTTACGCCTCCTACTCTCCGATGCAGTTTTCTACAAAATAGATGGCCGCATTTGCCGCTCCGGTTACTGCATTGGATGTATAAGTTGCGCCGCTGATGGCCTGAATCTGGTTGTCAGCCGAAGGCGCTGTTTTTGTTACCTCCAGAGTCTGGGCTGCCTTTCCTGTAAACTGGCCCTTAAACTCCGGCTCTGAAGCCTTCATGCCAAGACCAGGAGTCTCGCTGATGCTTAAAAAGCCGATACCTGTCAGCGTTCCCTCCGCAGTAATGCCTGCCGAGATCTGCACCAGGCCATTGTAACCGTCATTGGAGCTTGCGGTAATCAGGTAGCCAAGCAGAGTTCCGTCCTCAGCCAGAGCCTCCTGGGCTGCGTCAATGGATACGTTTCCAAAGCCCTGCTCTGCAATCTGGGCTGCTCCGGCCTCTACTGCTGCCTTTAACTCATCGGTCTGTTCAAAGGAAGCCGCCTCAGGAAATACCTCCTTGTAGGTAGCTGTATTGGCTGCCAGCTGGGCCTTTGCGATAGGCTCTAAGGTCACCTCGTGGACTGCACCCAGACAGGCGCCTGCTACCAGTGTGATGACAAAGAGAAGAAATGCATCTTTCATAATTCCTTTCATGCCTTTTTAGCCTCCTTTCCGAATGCTTTTGGAAGGGTCACGCGCTCGATCATGGGCACGAAAAGGTTGCATAGGATGATAGCGTAGGAAACGCCCTCAGGAGAAGCGCCCCACAGACGGAAGATACCGGTTAAAAGTCCCAGCATGATTCCGAATACGATCTGTCCCATAGGTGTAATGGGGCTGGTAACATAATCGGTCGCCATAAAGAACGCTCCGAAGATCAGACCGCCGCCGCATACCTGGGCAAGCACATAATTGGCGTCAAGGCCGCCAAAGATAAATACAAATACAGCCAGGGTAGCTATGTATGTCACAGGAATCTTCCAGCTGATGACTTTCTTTACGATCAGGTAGATGCCGCCGATCAAAAGTGCGATCACAGAAACCTCACCGATGGTTCCGGGAATCCGTCCTACAACCATAGCGGCCAGATCCACGCTTCCCCCTGCCCGCATGGAGGCTAAAGGAGTGGCTCCTGAGACGCTGTCAAAGCCCAGCTTTGCGGATGAGAAATTATTCATATGGCCCGCAAAGGAGATCAGGAGAAAGCATCTTGCTGCCAGAGCCGGGTTCATGAAGTTCTGTCCCAGGCCGCCGTACAGCTGCTTTACTACGACGATCGCAAAAATACCGCCGATCACAGGAATCCAAACCGGAATCTCCGGAGGCATATTCAGCGCCAGGATCATACCCGTTACCAGGGCGCTGCCGTCCATAATGGTAATGGGACGGTGCATCAGCTTCTCATATACATATTCGCTTGCAATACAGGCAGCTACAGTTGCCAGTATCACAAACAGCGCATGAAAGCCAAAGTTGTATACGCCAAAGGCTGCCGCGGGAAGCATGGCGATGGCCACGTCCAGCATCAGGCTCTGTGTATCCACGCTGCATCTCACATGAGGAGATGAAGATACATTTAATAATTTATTCATGACTTTTGTACCCTCCTACCCTTTCTTCCTGCGGTTTGCCGCAACGGTCTTTCTCATTTCCTTAAAGGCCTGAGTCAGAGGACGTCTGGCCGGACAGATATAGGTGCAGCTTCCGCACTCCATACACTCCATGCCGTTGACCTTCTCAAAACGCTCACAGTCATTTCTCAAAGCTGCCTGCATCATCATCACAGGAACAATGCGGCTTGGACATACGCTTACGCAGCGGCCGCAGCGGATGCAGGCCGTAGGCTCCAGGGCAGATACCTGATCCTTTGTAAAACAGGTCAGCGCAGAGGAAGTTTTGCTTACAGGGATATCCACGGTAAAGAGTGCCTGTCCCATCATGGGACCTCCGGAAATAATCTTCTCCGGCTCCTCCTTAAAGCCGCCTGCAGCCTCGATGAGCTCCTGATAATTGGTTCCCAGCTTTACATTGAAGTTGCAGGGCGTATTGACCGCATCGCCGGTAATGGTGATGATCTTGCGCATCAGAGGCGTGCTCTTGCATACCGCCATATAAATAGAAATAACTGTATCTACATTATCTACAATGCAGCCTGCATCGGCAGGAAGCATAGAGGAATTTACCTTTCTTCCGGTTACTGCATAGATAATGGAACGCTCACCGCCCTGAGGATACTTGGTAAGCAGAGGACATACGGTAATCCTTGGCTCATCCTTTACAAGCTCTTCCAGCTTTTTAATGGCCTCCGGCTTATTGTTCTCCACCGCGATCACGCCTTTGGCATTGTCAAAGAGCTGAAGGATGACCTTTAAGCCTCCTACTAACTTCTCCGGCTCCTCTACCATCAGACGGTAGTCGCTGGTCAGATAAGGCTCGCACTCCGCTCCGTTTACAATGACGTAATCAATGGCGTTCTCGTCCTTTGGGGTAAGCTTTACATGAGTCGGGAAGCCTGCGCCGCCCAGTCCCACGATGCCTGCTTCCTTGACAATGGAACGGATCTCTTCTTTTGACAGTGTCCCCGGATTTCTGTTCTCTCCCAGCCCCTCTACCGTCTCATAGGCTCCGTCATTTTCAACGATCACAGACGGAACCATAGCGCCGTTGGCCGTCCGTCTCGGCTCGATGGCCTTTACTGTACCGGACACGGAGCAGATTACATTTGCAGAAATAAATCCGCCTGCCTCTCCGATCTTCTGCCCCGCTAAAACCCGGTCGCCTTTTGCAACCAGCGGTTTTGCAGGAGCACCTATGTGCTGAGACATAGGATAAACCAGTTCGCCCTTTGGAAGCAGGACCTGAATCGGTTTGCTTTCAGACAGTTCTTTTCCTTCATACGGATGGATACCGCCTTTAAAAGTCGCCAGACCCATAGATTTTTCCCTTCTTTCTTGTACATTTTCTCTTTTTTGTGAATCTTTCACATTTTTTATAGATCTTTCACAGCCTTATCAGTATAGCATAAATAAAGCGTGTATACAATATGTAAACCAATCGTTAAATTTTTAATTATTTTGTTTATTTTTTATCAATTAAGCATTGTTTTCTAATTTGTTCACTTTAATCCAAAAAATGCAGCAGAACTATTTCGCTCTGCTGCATTCCAATCTACGGCTGTGACATCTTTCGTCTCAGATATTTAACGGATAAAGCTGGTGCGCTTTTTCTCCGGTTCCGCCTCAGGAACCGTAATTCCAGCCTTTCTTCCGGCCTCAATGCACTTTAAAAGCCAGGCCATATTCCGGCCAAGGGTACGCATGATCTGCATCCCTTCCTCGTCCTGAACGGTTTCCTCTGCACTTCTTCCATGGACCATGTTCCAATACTGGGATGAAACCACCGGCATCTGATTAAAGGTAAAATATTTATTTAACTGATCCAGAGTTGCTGTGGTTCCTGCTCTTCTAGCGGAGGCGATGGCCGCTCCCGGCTTATGAGCTGCAGCGCTTCCGCCGCAGTAGAAGAAACGGTCTAAAAAGGAGGTTATGGCTCCGCTGGCAGATGCATAATGAACCGGAGAGCCAACGATCAGACCGTCGCATTCCTTCATCTTAGCGACTGCCGTATTTACCAGATCCTCATCATGGACACATTTTCCCAGTGTGCCGCAGGCTCCGCAGCCCATGCAGCCCCATACCTGCTGTCCGCCAATGTGAAGAATTTCAGACTCAATTCCTTCCTTTTCCAGTTCCTTTGCAATCTCACACAGCGCTCTCCATGTGCATCCCTCTTTGTGCGGGCTTCCGTTTAACATCAATACTTTCATATTCTATATCCTCCTGCTTGATTTTTTATTTTCTTCTTAAACAGAATCTTCTGATATCTCTCCGATACAGTCCAAAAGCTCTTTTGCGGTAAGATCAGACAGGGAAATCCCTTCCCCTGTGACAATCTGATCTGCCAGCGCTCTCTTTGCCTCCTGAAGGTTTAAAATATTTTCCTCAATGGTATCTTTGGTAATCAGACGGTAAACTGTGACCTGTTTTTCCTGGCCAATGCGGTGAGCCCTGTCTGTGGCCTGGTTCTGGGCGGCCACATTCCACCAGGGATCATAATGGATCACAATATCCGCTGCTGTAAGGTTTAACCCCGTTCCTCCTGCCTTGAGGCTGATGAGAAAAACAGGAACATTCTCCTTTGAAAACCGCTCCACCAGCTTTAATCGCTCTTCCTTCGGCACGGCTCCTGTTAAACAGATACTCTCAATCCCTTCTTTTTCCAGCCGGCGGCTGATCCGCTCCAGCATAGAGGTAAACTGAGAAAAAAGAAGGATTTTATGTTCTCCCTCTGTTCCCCGCCGGATCAGATCCATACAGGTTTCCAGCTTAGCTGAACCGGATCTCCATCCCTCCAGGCACAATCCGGGATCGCAGCAGATCTGCCGCAGGCGCATAAGACCGGAAAGGATCTGAAGCTTTGCCCCATTTCCCGGCATATCCTGAGAAAATGTACGTTTCAGTTCCAGGGCTTTAGCCACATAAAGCATCCTCTGCTCTCCCTCCAGATGGGAATATACCACCTGCTCGATCTTATCAGGAAGCTCTTTTAATACATCCTTTTTCACACGGCGCAGCACAAAGGGACCAATCAGCCGCTTCAGCTTCAAAAGCGCCTCCTGATCCTGATCTCTTAAAACCGCCACCTCATACTCTTTATGAAAAACCGACGGACCAAATAAAAAGCCTGGCATCAGGTAATCAAAAATGCTCCACAGCTCTCCCAGCCTGTTTTCCACCGGCGTCCCCGTAAGCGCAAACCGTGACTGTGCGCTGACTGCCTTTACCGCACGAGCGCTCTGTGTGGCTGCATTTTTAATATACTGGGCCTCGTCAATAATCTGAAATCGGAAACGGATGTCCTGATAAAGAGAAATATCCCGTTTTAAAAGATCGTAGGATGTGATCAGGATCTGGCAGAACGAAGGATTTTCCCTTACAGACTGCAGCAGTTCCCCTCTGGCCGTACTGGAGCCGGCCAAAGACCAGACGCGCCGTTTCGGAGCAAACCTCCTGATCTCACATTCCCAATTATATACCAAAGAAGCCGGACAGACAATAAGGCTGGGAAGCGTCTCCCCCCGGCTGTAGGCATCCTCCAAAAGAGCAATGGTCTGAAGCGTTTTTCCAAGCCCCATATCATCTGCTAAAATCCCGCCAAACCCGTACTGATCCAGAGTTTTCATCCAGCGATATCCCGTTTTCTGGTATTCTCTCAGCACACCTTCCAAAGCCTCAGGGAGCGGATCTGAGCTGTCTTCTACAGAACGGATCCCCCGGATCACAGCCTTAAACAACCGGTCTCTGTAAAGCGCCACTCCTGACCCCTCTTTTAAAAGATGATCCACATACAAAGCCCGATAGGACGGGAGCCGGATCTGTCCTGCTTCCAGTTCTTTTTTCGTTATGCCAAGTTCCTTTGCCAGGCGCATCACTGTATAGATGCCCCCTTCTCCCAGCTCTAAAAACTGTCCTGTTTTTAAACGGTAATACTTCTTTTTCTGGCTGTAGGCCTCCAGGATTTTTGTCAGTTCCTTCACAGAAAACTCTTCCGGATCCACCGTAAGCTCCAGCCACCCGGCTGCCAGACGTACCTCTGCTTTTATCCCTGGTGTTCGGATCACTCTCCAGTTTTTCATATTTTCTGCCAGATAAACCTCTCCCAGAGCCTTAAATTCATCCATCCCGGTACCCAGCAGACGATACAGGGCATCCTCATCCTTGCGGATCACCAAACGTCCGTCTGTGCTGCTTTTGCATTTAAAATACGTTCCAATGACCTGGCTGATCTTAAATTCCCCCGGTACATCCCGACAGACCGTTCTGGGAAGCGCTTCATCTTCTATGGGATGAAACCTGTATTCTCCATAAGACAGATATGGCTCCATATAGAGCGTTCCATCTTCTCCTGCTTCAAAGTAAAACTCTGCCTTTAACGGTTCCGGCTCATACTTGTCTAATTCCACTTCCTCCAGACGGATCCGGCTGTATCCTTGGATCCGTTTTAATACTCGCTGCTGAAAAAGAGGAATATCCTTATCTGCTATCAGGATCTGGCTTTCTCTGTCTGTGCGGATCTGTTCCAGGAAAATCGCTGCCGAACGTGAAAATGCTTCACCGCAGCAATACAGACGCTTTCCGGCTGCAAGATATAAATGACGGCTTCCTCCAAAAACTGCCTGCACTGCCTGAGGGGTTTCCTGTTCACCATCCTGTTCCAGAACCCCCTCCAAACGTACCCGAATACCATCTCTCCCGTACCGGTTTACCAGAACCGCCAGTTCCGGCTCTGAGCATTCCAGAGAAAATATCCCTCCGCTGCCCTGAGGCAGGCGAACCTCCAGCCCTTTTTCTCCTGATGTATTTTTTAATAAAATCTCAAAAAACCGATCCCGGTCCAGTCTGCCTAAAGTCACGCGTCTGAGAGCCTTCTGATGCTCCATAAGCTCCAGGATCAGATCCACGAGCAGCCTCGATACCGGTTCAAAGACCGTTCTTTGATGATGGAAGGCCAGCTCCTTTCCATAGGATACGTAAGCTCCCCCCTCTAGGGCTGTACAGAAGGCCGGAAGATCTCTCAATGCATACATACGCTCTCTTCCGATCTTAAATTCCGCCTGTATATCCCGGCCTTCCAGAAACAACACTGGTTCGATGCGTACCTGGGAGCCCTCCTCTTCTTCCAGAATATCCGCTACTGCACGGTTTGTATACTCCCGGATCATGGCATGAGCCTGAAAAGAAGTACGGATCGGAGGCTTCAGGGCTTCCTTTTTATATTTCTTATAATATGCAAAAAGGGCCTCCCCATGGGCGCAGATGCCCCTGTAAGAATTCCCTTCTGCACAGGTACAGGAATAATCCCTTACCTGGTCATTTTTAAGATACAGCTGAACCTTATAAGTATGGGCCTGGTCTTCTACCAGGCCCTTTACACCAGCCTCTCCTTTCCAAAAGCTGCTGGTTTCCATTTTTTCAATCTTCATTGACATGAAATCCATCCTGCCTTTACAGGCTCTGGTTTACATCCGCTCCGGCGCTTCGATCCCCAGAAGGCCGATACAAGTCTCAAGCACCCGCTTAGTAAGGGTGATCAGGCCGATGTAGCTGTCCTTTCTGGCCTCATCTTCCTCAGAGAGGATCTTGGTATCGTGGTAAAAACTGTTAAATGCATTAGCAGTCTCATAGACATACTGGCAGATCTTGTGCGGAGCTGTTTCTGCAAAGCTGTTTTCCAGTACCTCGCTGTATTTTGCCAGCTGAAGCATAAGGGCCTTTTCAGAAGCTCCTGCTGCCGGAAGGATCTTTTTCTCAGCGGCCAGCTCGCTGACACTTCCTCCATTTTCCTTGTATTTTCCAAGAATGGACTTAATACGCACAATGGTATAAAGGATGTAGGGACCTGTATTTCCTTCAAAGGAAATAAACCGATCCATATCAAATATATAATCCTTAGAAGCCTGATTGGACAGATCGCCATACTTTAACGCAGCAAGACCCACTACCTTTGCAGTCTCCCTTGCCTCCTCTTCTGATACAGTACGGTTTTCCATGATGCGGTTAAATACAGCCTCATCAATATCTGAGATCAGCTTTTCCAGACGCATCACGCCGCCTTCTCTTGTTTTAAAAGGCTTTCCGTCCTTGCCGTTCATGGTGCCGAAGCCCAAAAAGATCATCTTTGTATCCGGCTTTACGATTTCTGCCTTTCTGGACACCCGGAATACCTGCTCAAAATGCATAGCCTGGCGCTTATCTACTACATAAATATAGCGGTCTGGTTTAAAATCCTGTTCCCTCTCAACGATCGTGGCAAGATCAGAGGTAGCATAAAGGGAAGCTCCGTCTGATTTACGGATCAGACAGGGAGGAATCTCCTTAGTATCGCCCTCTTGGGCCACATCCACAACCAGGGCGCCCTGGCTTTCATAGGCCAGTCCTTTGTCAATGAGCATCTGCACCATATGGTCAATATATGGCTCTGCGTCGCTTTCGCCCTTCCAGAGATCGAAATCTACATTTAAATTAGAGTAATTCTTCTTAAGGTCTGCCACAGATACAGCCAGAATGTGATCCCAGATGGCTCTGAAGGGCTTATATCCCTTCTGAAGCTTTAAGGTCGCCTGATGAGCTCTCTCCTTAAACGCTTCATCCACCTTTGATTTGGCGCTGGCTGCCGGATAAATCTCCTCCAGCTCACTGATGGTAAAGGGAGCCTCTGTGGGATACTCACCCGTATAGGATTCATCAAAGTATACCAGTTCCGGTTTTCTGTCCCTTAATTCTTCGATGATCAGACCCATCTGCAGTCCCCAGTCGCCCAGATGAACATCACCGATCATCTCATATCCCATAAAACGGCCCATGCGCTTGATGCTCTCTCCGATAATAGCAGAACGCAGATGGCCCACATGAAGGGGCTTTGCCACATTGGCGCCGCCGTAATCCACGATGATCGTTTCCTTCTTTTCAGGTTCTTCCAGTCCCAGCTTGTCCGCCTCTGCCATACCCTTCATATAATCTGCCAGAAACGCCTCTGACAGCTTCAGATTGATAAAACCAGGCATCACAGCCACTGCTTCGCCAAACATGGGCTGCTCCCTTTCTGCTGTCAATTTTTCCACTACCGCATTTGCAATATCAATCGGCTTGGTTTTATACGCCTTGGCTGCTGCCATGGCTCCGTTGCACTGGTACTCGCACAGATCCGGCCGGTTGGACAAAACCACCTTGGCAAATTTATCCTCATAGCCGCAGGCTGTAAAGGCCGCCTTAAGCTTCTGCTCCATCAGATCCAGAATTTTCTTCACTCCACGTTTCTCCTTTTCTGCACTTCTTATAGATGCAAAACTGCCCCGGCAGTGAAGCCGGAGCAATCCTACATTTTCTCACATACAAATGAATTATACACGGGACAGATACTCGCCGGTTCTTGTATCGATCTTGATCCTGTCGCCGATCTCTACGAACAGCGGTACGCTTACAACAGCGCCGGTCTCTACAGTTGCAGGCTTGCTTGCACCGGTTGCTGTATCGCCCTTAAAGCCCGGCTCTGTATCTGTGATCTCCAGCTCTACAAAAAGAGGAGGCTCTACAGAGAATACGTTGCCGTTGTAGGAGCAGACCTTGCAGATCTCGTTTTCCTTAACGAACTTTAACGCATCGCCGATCAGATCCTGGTTTAATGCCAGCTGCTCGTAGTTCTCTGTGTTCATAAAGTTGTACAGATCGCCGTCTGCATACAGATACTGCATATCTACACGGTCAATTCTTGCTGCCGGGAATTTCTCAGTTGGACGGAAGGTGCGCTCAACCACACCGCCGTTGATCACATTTTTTAACTTGGTACGTACGAAAGCAGCGCCCTTGCCTGGTTTAACGTGCTGGAACTCAAGGATCTGCACTACCTGTCCTTCGATCTCCAGTGTAATTCCATTTCTAAAATCGCCTGCTGATATCATAAAGATATTCCTCCTTAACGTTCTTTGTACAGGACGCTTTTCTCTCCAGCGCCCGCCAGGGCATGACCTGCCTTTGGCGGTCCCCTGTATATCTAATCTTTTATATTTTATACTATGTGTCCATGTTTTTCAAGTTCTTTTTACGGCTTTTTCTGTAAAAATAAAGCACAGGCCGTTCCAGATACCGTTTGAGCACGATCTGTATCTCCTCTTTAGGGTCAATGGGCTTTACAAGAATGCTTTTAAGTCCTGCCCGGTTTGCTCCATATACGTCCGTAAACAGCTGGTCTCCCACAAAGAGAGTTTCCTTCGGCCCTGTCCCCATACAGGCCATGGCATTTTTATACCCTCTCTTTGAGGGCTTTCCTCCCTTATGGATATAAGGACTTTTCACCTGCGACGCAAAAGGCTTTACTCTGGCTTCTTTATTATTAGAAAGAAGACAGGTTTTAAATCCCAGCTTTTTTAAATGTTCAAACAAAGCAATGGCTCTCTCATCGGCAGGTGCGCCATGAGGCACCAGCGTATTGT
Organism: Enterocloster sp. HCN-30185; assembly: GCF_037890305.1. Taxonomy (NCBI): domain Bacteria; kingdom Bacillati; phylum Bacillota; class Clostridia; order Lachnospirales; family Lachnospiraceae; genus Enterocloster; species Enterocloster sp. HCN-30185. The sequence goes on along the minus strand of NZ_JBBKBT010000002.1, from coordinate 100,642 downwards.
CAATATCAAAGATCACGCCCTTAATCCCCCTGTCCTTCCAGGTTTCAAAGGGGATATCATATGTGGAGTCCCAAATTTCCTGAGGGTAAAATGGTTCAAACATAATCCTTTTGCCTTTCTCCTATTTTTTGAGAAGTTTTCCCAGCTCCTCCATAAAGGTGCTCACGTCCTTAAACTCTCTGTACACGGAAGCAAAACGCACATATGCAACCTCGTCCACCTGCTTAAGCTTTTCCATAACCAGTTCACCGATCACCGCAGTAGATATCTCTCTCTCCTCCCGATTAAAAATCTGATTCTCAATCTCATCGATCATAACTCCGATCTGCTGGGGAGATACGGGGCGCTTATGGCAGGAGTGGATGATACCGGCTTCAATCTTGGAGCGGTCATATGCCTCTCTGGTATTATCCTTTTTAATCACCATAAGGGGCATGGTTTCCAGTTTTTCATAGGTTGTAAAACGCTTCCCGCAGCGCTCGCACTGGCGGCGTCTGCGGATGGAACTGTTATCGTCTGCGGGACGGGAATCAATTACTTTCGTATCTGCTTCATTACAATAGGGGCATTTCATATGGCTTGCACTTCCCTTCTTTATATAAAATGATGACAATTTATGTCTTTATTTGCATTTATTTTAACCGAAACACTTCTCAAGTGCAAGAACTTTGTAACCAGACCAATGAAAATCATTGGATGGATCGGAATTTTTTTGCTATAATAAAAAAACAAACTATACTGCAGTGAAAGGCGGATCAAAATGAATTGTGTATATGTAAGAAATCTGCGTCTGGGAGAAGGCACTCCCAAGGTCTGTATTCCTCTTGTGGGAGCTTCGGATGAAGCTCTTTTTGAGGAGATCAAAGCGCTCTCTTCCTATCCGGCGGATCTGGTGGAATGGCGGACAGACTACATGAATGATATTTTTAATGAAGGGCGGCTGACTGGTCTTCTTCCCCGTCTCAGAAAACATTTGGGAAATACGCCTCTTATTTTCACCTTCCGTACCACAAAAGAAGGCGGACAGCGCCAGGCCTCGCCTCAGCAATATAAAACACTGGCTATGGAGGCAATCGCCTCCGGCTGTATCGATCTGATCGATATCGAACTTTTCTCTGATCCGGACAGCATTACAGAGCTTACAGCTCTTGCAAAAGAAAAAGGAGTAAAAACCATTTTTTCCAGTCATGACTTTTACTCCACCCCCTCCTGCGGAGAACTCCTGTCACGGCTGCGCCACATGGAAAAGCTGGGAGCCGATATTGCAAAAATCGCCGTGATGCCCCGGTGTCCGGAAGATGTGCTTACGCTGCTTACAGCTACCGTTACAGCCCGACGCCAGCTCACCTGTCCTGTAGTCACCATGGCCATGGCGGGAACAGGGCTCATCAGCCGTGTCTGGGGGGAAATCTTTGGCTCCTGTCTTACTTTTGGTCTGGCAGGACAGGCATCCGCTCCCGGACAGATCGATGCCAGAGAGCTAAAATGTGTGCTGGATATTCTTCATAATAATCTGTAGCAGACATAGGGTATTTCTATAATAGTAAATATATTTCATTTTCAGTAATTCCCCTTCCCTTTCAGCAAAAAATGTGTTAGTTTTTAGTCAGTGTTTCCTTACAGAGTGCCGGTTCATCCCCCCCAACAGCTCCGGCACTCCCTTCCAAAGTCAAAAGCCCGCACAAGCTTTTCATACAGCTTTTTCTCATAAAACGACTGCCTGCCAGTGATCCCCCGTCACTGGCAGGCAGTCGTTTAACACTTTACCTTTTCCTCTACATTCTTTTCCTTCACATCCACCAGGATAATATCATTTCCGACCTGGCAGATATCGCAAAAGGGAATGATATACTCCTTTTCCCTCCCCAGAAAACCGCAGATGCATCCGGGCCCCGGAACGATCAAAGCGGTCATGCATCCCGTTTTCATATCAAAATCCACATCTCCTACGAAACCCAGGCGTTTGCAGTCCTTTATATTTATGACCTCTTTCTGTTTGAGATCGCAAATCGTCATTTTTCCCCTCCTGCCTGGCAGTTTTATTTCTTATCCATATATACGCAGAAAGAGCCGGAAGTATTCATTTCCGGCCCATTCTGCTCCCTATGCACAGGGAATTTCAAATATAAAATTTAGAATACAGGGACAACCGCACCCTCATAGGTACTTTCCATAAATGATTTTACCTCATCACTCGTAAGCGCCTCAATGAGAGCCTTTGTTTTTGGACTTTCCTCTTCACCCGCTCTTACGGCGATCACGTTTCCGTAGGTCTGGGCTGCCAGAGATTCCGCGTCCTCTGTTGCCAAAGCGTCGCTTACTTTTAAGCCCGCCTCGATGGCATAGTTTCCGTTGATAACTGCCACATCGCCGTCCTGTAAGGAACGGGGAAGCTGGGCTGCCTCGATCTCTACAATATCAAGGTTCTTTGGATTTTCTACAATATCATTTTTCGTTGCTTCCAGACCTGCATCCTCCTTTAAGGTGATCAGACCCTGGGCCTCTAAAAGAAGAAGGGCTCTTGCCTCATTTGTCAGGTCATTTGGAACAAGAACGGTTCCCTTTTCCGGAATCGCGTCTAAAGAAGCGCTCTTTCCTGCATAGATACCAAAGGGCTCATAGTGGATCACCGCCACACCGGAAAGCTCTGTGCCGTTCTGGGCATTAAAGGAATCCAGATAAGGCTGGTGCTGGAAATAGTTTGCATCCAGATCACCGGAATCCAGCGCATTGTTCGGAAGCACATAATCTGTGTACTCTACAATCTTTAAGTCATAGCCTTTAGAAGCCAAAACCTCTCTGGCAGCCTCCAAAATCTCCGCATGGGGGGCAGGGCTTGCGCCTACGGTCAGCTCTTCCAGTTTTTCAGGGCTCTCTTTCTTCTCCTGTTCTGCATCGGCTTTGCTTTCCTGCTTTTCTGCCGCTGCTGTTGTCTCCTCGGCCGGTTTGGAGCAGCCGGTTAACAGGGATGCAGCTAATGCTGCTGCGATTACTGCTGTTTCTAATGTCTTTCTTTTCATAATAGTTCCTCCTCTTTTCAGGCCCAGGGCCCTGATATGTATTCTGCGGTTTTTAAGCCGCTTAAGATCCGTTTTACCGGATCCTCTTATCGCTCTTTCTTGATATGCGCATAAATACTTCCTGAACAATCTGTACGATCACTACAAGAAGGGCTACTGTAATGAGCATCATCTCTGTCTCATATCTGTGGTAACCGTAACGGATGGCAATATCTCCCAGACCGCCTGCACCTACCGTACCTGCCATGGCAGAGTAGCCGATGATCGTTGTAATGGAAATGGCAGCCCCCACTAAAAGGGATGGCTTGGCCTCTGGAAGAAGCACCTTCCATATAATCTGTCCCGCAGACGCACCCATGGACTTGGCTGCCTCGATCACTCCTGCGTCAACCTCCTTTAAAGAGGACTCCACCATACGGCTGATGTAAGGAAACGCGGAAATCACCAGAGGCACTACCGCTGCATTGGGTCCGATGATCTTTCCTACGATCATGCGGGTAAATGGGATGACCATTACAAGAAGGATGATGAAGGGAATGGAGCGAAGGAGATTGATCACAACGCCAAGCACCTTGTTAAACAACGGAAAGGGACTGATTCCATCCCTGTCTGTGACTACAAGGGCAATTCCCACGGGAATACCGATCACATAGGATAAAAATGAGGAAAGTGAAACCATGTATATGGTTTCCCAGATTCCTTTTAAAAGCATATCGATCGTTGTCTGATCAAAGGTCATCTCTAGTGCACCTCCTCAAATATTACTCCGGCTGTTCTCAGATAATTGCAGATCCGGTCTGCATCCACGGTATCCTCAGGAAGCTGCAGAAGCATCTGCCCCATAGCCTTTCCCTCGATATCTCTGGTATCCGCATGCATGATATTCACCGGGGCCTTGCAGGCCAGGATCATATTTGCGATGATCGGCTCAGAGGATTCCCGTCCGTCAAAGATCACACGGATCATACGGGAACCGCCGAAATTCTTTGTCTGATCAGAGGTATCTCCTAAAATCAGCTGGCGTCCGATATCAGATTTGGGACCGGAAAAGATATCCGATACCTTGCCCGACTCTGCAATATGGCTGTGGTCGATGATCGCCACCCGGTCGCAGATGGCCTCAATGACTGCCATCTCATGAGTGATCATGATCACTGTGATCCCCATTTCCCGGTTAATCTTTTTTAGCAGCTCCAAAATGGACTTTGTCGTATTGGGATCCAGGGCGCTTGTTGCCTCATCGCATAATAAAACTCTGGGATTTGTCGCCATGGCTCTTGCAATGGCAACTCTCTGCTTCTGTCCGCCGGAAAGCTGGGCCGGATATGCGTTCATCCGCTCTTCCAGTCCAACCAGCTTTAACAGCTCCTTTGCCCTCTCTTTGGCCTTTCTGCTGTCCATATGAGCAATCTCCATGGGGAAGCACACGTTCTGCAGCACATTTCTCTGGGCCAGCAGGTTAAACTGCTGAAAGATCATTCCCATGGACTGTCTTGCCAGACGCTTTTCCTTTTCCTTCATGGCGGAAAGATTTTTTCCCTCAAAGATTACCCGGCCGGAGGTAGGTTCCTCCAGATAGTTGATACAGCGCACCAGGGTACTCTTTCCTGCTCCGGAAAGACCGATGATACCAAAAATCTCTCCCCGGCGGATTTCCAGATTGATGTCATCTAAAGCAGTCACGGTCCCGTTTGACGTGGCAAACTGTTTGCCCAGACCTTCCAGGCGTATGATGGCCTCTTCTTTATTCTGATCCATTTCTTCATTCCTTTCTCTAATCCTTCCCCTGTTTCCCATCCTCCGGCTAAGAAACAAAACGGGGCCGCAGTCCTGCACGGACCTGCAACCCCGAATGATACGTTCTCCAAAATATATTGATATCATGATTCCAAATCCATACAGATCGTTTCCCATTCAGTTTTCAAAGCACGCGGATACACAGCACATGTACATGCTGTTCATCATATCCATATTCTGCATGGCTTTGAACTGATTCATGAAAATCCTCCTGCCTGGACTGGTAATCATTTCCTATAATACTGCTAGGAATAATGTCAGTTTTAAAGATACCGCACTTATACCGGTTTGTCAAGAATTTTTTCCTGCCATCCGGCTCTGAAAGGCAATTAGGCAATTAACAGCACAGATCTACGATTACCTGAGCAAAAATCTTTGCACTGGTAAGAAGCTCGTCAATCACTGCAAACTCGTCGGCTCCGTGCATCTTATTGTCAGTACCTGGCATGGAAGCGCCGAAGGCAACTCCATTTTCCAGATGATGCACATAGGTTCCGCCTCCTGTGGACTCACAATGTCCCTCTAATCCGGTATACTCCTCATAGGCCTTTAAAAGTGTCTTTACAAAATGGGAGTTTCCGTCTACATGGTGAGGCGCTGTCATATGGTCTGCCTGTAAGGTAAGGCCTTCCTCTGCCATACGGGCGCGGATCACATTTAAGCTGTTCTCCTCCGTAGCACACAGACAGGCACGACAGTCAAACGCTCCCTTCAGGTGGTCTTTATCCAGGGTGAGCATATCAAATGCCAGGGTCAGAGGACCGGAAAGTTCATCCTCCATGGCGATTCCTACAGCCTTTCCTCTGGTATCACCATGAGGGAAGAGGGTTACAAGGCTCTTTACTGCCTGAAGCTGAGGGCAGTCTGCCAGCGGCAGGCTTACCAGATAGGATAACAGGCCTGTAAGAGCATTATTTCCCTCATCCGGAGTGGATGCATGAGCGCCCTTTCCTTCAACAGTAATCTGGATTCCGTCCTCCGTCTCTCCAAAGCTGAAGGAAAGTCCCGTCTGCTCTTCAACCGCATCCGCAGCCTGAGTGAGAACCTCTGCTTCAAGACCTGCCACTACGGCCTTTGCCTTGCCGGGAACTACATTTACCTTAATGCCAGCGTCAATGGAAACAATCTTTGGCAGAGCCTCAGAAGCTTCAAAAGAAGCAGAAAAGCCCCCTGGGATGCGTCCCTTTTCAATATTGATCACAGGGAAGGAGGCATCCGGTGAAAATGTCATGGGTGCTTCCTTCTCACGCTTATAGTACACCTCGATATCGCTGCTTCCGCACTCCTCATCGGTTCCCAAAATCAGGCGCACATTTTTCTTTACAGGGATGCCAAGCTCCTTTATGGCACGCATGGCATAAAGAGCAGCCACTGCCGGCCCCTTGTCATCTGCCGTACCGCGGCCATACAGCTTTCCATCCTTTTCCACAGGCTCAAAGGGCTCTGTAACGGTCCAGCCCTCTCCTGCGGGAACCACATCCAGATGTGCCAGGATATCCAGCTGGCGCTCCTTATCATTTAAATCAGCTGTTCCCACATAGTTATCATAATTGGTAATGGAAAAACCATAATCCTCCATCATAGCCAGAGCAGCGTGAAGGGCATCAAATGCGCCGTCGCCATAAGGCTTTCCCTCGGTATAGGGCATTTTCTCACTGTTAATCCGGCAGAGCTTGCAGATATCGTCAATCATCTCCTGCCTGTGGGAATCGATAAATCCCTCTATTTCTTTTCTGTACATATTGTCCTCCTTTTGCCGCCCTTTTTGTATGGGCACTTATTTACTTAAACATACCTGCCAATGTTTCGTTTACAACCTTTCCGTCTGCCTTTCCCTTCACTCTGGGCATCAGAACCTTCATGATCGCACCCTTATCCTTGGGAGAGGGCGCATCGATCCCCAGCTCTGCAAGAACCTCTGCGATCACCTGGCGGATCTGATCCACACTCATATCCTCCGGAGCAAATTCCTTATATACAGCCAGTCTCTGGGCAGCTTCGCTGCGGATATCTTCACGGTCTGCAGGAGCTAGGTCATACGTCTCCTGTGTCTGCTTGATTTCCTTTTTGACAACTGCATTTTCCTCGGCCTCAGTCAGGGGCTCTCTCTTGTCGATCTCCGCATTTTTAAGAGCGGAAAGCAGCATGGAAAGGGACTCCTTTCTTGCCTTATCCTTTGCCTTCATGGCCTGTACCATAGCGGCTCTTACTACTTCTACCTTTGACATCTCTAAAACCTCCTTTATCTATGAGGGCACAGCAGCCGGACAGGAAACCTGTCTGCTAATTGGTGCCGAACTCGCTTAATTTAAGACCCGGATTGCGGTCTAATACCATACCTACGCTCCAGCTGTTGATAAATAAAAGCAGCGGATTTCCCTTTAAGTCGCAGATGCGCTTCATGTCGGAGGTTCCCATCAGACGAGCCACATCCACCTCCTGAGGATTCTCCACCCAGCGGATATGCTCATAAGGCAGTTTTTCCAGGATAACCTCTACATTGTATTCGCTCTGCAGACGGTAGGTTAATACCTCAAACTGAAGTACGCCTACTACGCCTACGATGATCTCTTCCATACCTGTGTTAAATTCCTGGAAGATCTGGATCGCACCCTCCTGGGCAATCTGGTTGATCCCCTTGATAAACTGCTTGCGCTTCATGGTATCCACCTGGCGCACTCTTGCAAAATGCTCCGGCGCAAAGGTCGGGATCCCCTCAAATTCAAATTTTTCATTGGATGTGCACAGCGTATCTCCAATAGAGAAAATACCCGGATCAAATACGCCGATAATATCGCCCGCATACGCCTCTTCCACGATCTTACGATCCTGTGCCATAAGCTGCTGAGGCTGTGTTAAGCGGATCTTTTTTCCGCCCTGAACGTGGTTCACTTCCATGCCTGCCTCGAACTTTCCGGAGCAGATACGCATAAAAGCGATCCTGTCTCTGTGGGCCTTGTTCATATTTGCCTGGATTTTAAAGACAAAGGCGGAAAAGTCCTTGCGGAATGGATCGATCTCTCCTGTAAGGGACTTTCTTGGCAGGGGAGAGGTGGTCATTTTCAGGAAATGCTCCAAAAAGGTCTCCACACCGAAATTCGTAAGGGCAGAACCGAAAAATACAGGAGAAAGATCTCCCCTCTGCACCCGGTCCATATCCAGCTCATCGCTGGCGCCGTCCAAAAGCTCAATGTCGTCGATCAGCTGCTGGTAATAAATGGGGCCGATGACGGATTCTGCCTCCGGGCTTTCTGCCTCAAATTTCCTGGTTGCAACCTCCTTTGCGCCTCCCATGGCAGCGGTAAAAGTGGAGATTTTCTTTGTAAAGCGGTCGTAAACACCCTTGAAATTCTTTCCGCAGCCGATGGGCCAGTTCACCGGACAGGTGCGGATGCCCAGCACGTCCTCGATCTCATCTAAAAGCTCATAGGGATCTCTGGCCTCACGGTCAAATTTGTTAATAAATGTAAAAATCGGAATGTGGCGCATGACGCAGACCTTAAAAAGCTTAATGGTCTGGGCCTCTACACCCTTGGAACCGTCGATTACCATGACGGCGGAATCGGCAGCCATGAGGGTACGGTAGGTATCCTCTGAGAAATCCTGATGTCCCGGCGTGTCCAGGATGTTGATGCAGAATCCGTCATAATTAAACTGCATGGCGGAAGAGGTAACGGAAATACCTCTCTCCTTCTCGATATCCATCCAGTCGGAAACTGCATGCTTTGCCGCCTTGCGGCCCTTTACCGTACCTGCCAGATTGATGGCGCCTCCGTAAAGAAGGAATTTCTCTGTCAGTGTGGTTTTACCTGCATCGGGGTGGGAAATAATGGCAAAGGTTCTGCGCTTTTTTATTTGTTCTATCATCTGATCATCTGTCTGTGACAATGGTCTTATCCTCCGTTCCTGCTGATTGCGCCCCTTAAAGGGGCGGGATGTTTTTCTTTGAAAAATGGCTGCTTACTCCTGTTTTTGGCGGGGCCCAGGATTCAAAATCCTCCTGCAGGCAAGCCTGCGTCGGATTTCAACCTTTTTCCCCCTGGTATCCTACCTATTTTATTATGATTAAAGGGTAAAGTCAAGACGGTTCCTGATCTCGTCCAGCAGGCAGTGGGCTACCTCCTGTTTTGTCATCTTGGGAAGTTCTGTCTGGCCCTCTCTGGTGATCAGGGTCACTACGTTGGTATCGGTACCAAAGCCCGCTCCCTCTGTTTTCAGGTTGTTCGCCACGATCATATCAATCTTCTTGCGTTCCAGCTTTGCTCTTGAATTTGCCAGAAGATCCCTTGTTTCCATGGAAAAACCGCAGAGGAACTGGCCTTCCCTCCGATGGGCGCCCAGCCAGCCTAAAATATCATCCGTGCGTTCCAATTCGATTTTCATGTCTCCCTCCGTTTTTTTGATCTTATCCTCAGCCGGATGAGAGGGTCGGTAATCGGCCACCGCTGCGGCCTTGATGATAATATCCTGCTCCTTCGCCGCTCCTGCAACGGCCTCATACATCTGCTTTGCGCTCTCTACAGGTACGGTTTTCACAAACAGAGGCGGTTTTATGGATACCGGGCCTGTCACAAGGGTTACATCTGCTCCGCGGTACGCAGCCGCCTCTGCAATGGCATACCCCATTTTCCCGGTGGAATGATTGGTGATATAGCGCACCGGGTCAATGGCTTCTCTGGTAGGGCCTGCTGTAACAAGAATATTCTTTCCCTTTAAGTCTTTTGGAGCAAGGGTGTACCGGATGTATTCCAGAAGGAGCTCCGGCTCCGGCATCTTTCCTGCCCCGGTATCGCCGCAGGCCAGATAACCGCTCGCAGGACGGATGACCCGGATGTGATAGTGCTCCAGAAGTTTCAGATTATCCTGAAGGATTTCATTTTCATACATCCTGGTATTCATGGCCGGTGAGACGAGCTTCGGACAGGTGCAGGCCATAAAGGTAGTGGTCAGCATGTCGTCCGCAATCCCGTGGGCCAGCTTTCCGATCACATTGGCAGAGGCCGGGGCCACCAAAAAGATATCTGCCGTCTTTGCCAGAGATACATGCTCTACGCTAAATTCAAAATTCCGGTCAAAGGTGTCGACCAGGCATTTATGGCCTGTCAGTGTCTCAAAAGTAATGGGATTGATAAAATTCACAGCATTTTTCGTCATTAAAACGTGGACCTCTGCTCCCTGCTTTACCAGGGCGCTGGCCAGGTTTGCGATCTTATAGGCAGCAATGCTGCCCGTAACTCCAAGAAGTATGGTTTTTCCTTTTAACATACGCTTCCTCCGGTTGTCTTTCCGTTTTTTCTATGTTACAATCATAGCACAATTTTTCTTTGATGGAAATACCATCCGCAGAAAGGAGTCTTCTATATGATTTTAGCCATTGATATGGGAAATACAAATACCGTGATCGGCGGGATTGATGAGACAAAGACCTATTTTATCGAACGGGTCACCACGGACCAGAACCGCACGGATACAGAATATGCAGTTACAATTAAAAATGTTCTGGAAATGCATGAAATCCATCCCTCTGCCATTGAGGGAGCCATTCTCTCTTCTGTGGTCCCCCCCTTAAACTCCACCATCCTGAGGGCGGTAGAAAAGGTTGTGGGGATCCGTCCGCTTTTAGTCGGCCCCGGCATCAAAACAGGCATCAATATTCTCATGGATAATCCCAAAACGCTGGGCAGCGATCTGATCGTAGATGTAGCTGCTGCCATCCACGAGCACCCCCTTCCCCTGGTAGTGATCGACATGGGTACCGCTACTACCATGAGCGTGGCGGATAAACATGGAAATTACATCGGAGGCGTGATCCTTCCGGGTCTGCGTGTATCCTTAAACTCCTTAAGCGGAAAAACCGCCCAGCTTCCCTACATCAGTCTTGAAGTGCCGGATAAGGTCATTGGAAAGAATACCATTGACTGCATGAGAGCCGGCATCATTTTCAGCAATGTGGATATGATCGACGGCCTCTTAGACCGAATGGAAAAGGAGCTTGGCGAAGCTCCCACTGTCATCGCCACCGGAGGTCTGGCCCGCTTTATCACGCCTCTGTGCAGGCATACGATCATTTACGATGACGCCCTTTTATTAAAGGGACTTTTAATCCTCTACCGAAAAAATACACAGTAGAAACCGGGCCGCAGTTTTTTGCAAATCAGCAAAAGCTGCGGCTGTTTTTATTTGTATCTGCCTCTTCTTTGCTGCGATTCCCATTTTCTGGATAGAAAAAAAAGTATAAAACCGTCCGTATCCGTCCATCATTCTCTTATAGCCGGAATGGAAATACGAAAAGCTTTCCGTGCATAACACAACCAAACGGAGGTACGGACCATGTCATGCTATAAGGTTGAAATCTGCGGCGTCAACACTGCCAAACTGCCGCTTCTGAGCAATGAAGAAAAAGAGCGCTTATTCTCCCGGATCCTGAAAGGGGATATGGATGCAAGAGAAGAATATATCAAAGGAAATCTGCGTCTGGTCTTAAGTGTAATCCAGCGTTTTGCCGGAAGCCAGGAAAATATCGATGATCTCTTTCAGATCGGCTGCATCGGCCTTATCAAAGCCATTGACAATTTCGATATTACCCAGAATGTAAAATTTTCCACCTATGCGGTACCCATGATCCTTGGCGAGGTACGCCGCTATCTGCGTGACAACAACTCCATCCGCGTCAGCCGCTCCCTCAGGGACACCGCATATAAAGCCCTCTATGCCAGAGAACAGCTCACCCGCCGTCACTCCAAAGAACCTTCTCTGATGGAAATTTCTCAGGAGATCGGTATTTCCGGAGAGGATATCACCTATGCCCTAGATGCCATCCAGACTCCGGTCAGTCTTTACGAGCCGGTATATACCGACGGCGGGGATCCGCTTTATGTCATGGATCAGATCAGCGATAAGAAAAATCTGGAAGAAAACTGGGTAGAGGACCTTTCCCTTGTAGAAGCCATGAAACGTCTGCCGGACCGGGAACGCCGCATCATCGATATGCGCTTTTTTGAAGGAAAAACCCAGACCGAAGTTGCAAAGGAAATCCATATCAGCCAGGCTCAGGTATCGCGGCTTGAAAAAAGCGCCTTAAAATCCATGCGCAGCTATCTGACCAGCTGATATCTCTCCAGATCCAGCAAGTCAAAACCTGTGACCTCTTGTGCCTGCCGCCCGAATATGATACACTGATTATACGTTTAACAGTCCCACATGGGATAATTCTAGGAAAGCGACAGAACACACAGCATATGGAACAGAATGAACGCAGATTTGCAGTATTGATCGACGCAGACAACGTATCTCCCAAATATATCAAATATATTCTGGATGAGGTATCCGATATCGGGATCGCCACCTATAAACGCATTTACGGCGACTGGACGGACAATGAAAAGCGGGCATGGAAAAATGTGCTCCTGGACTGGTCCGTAAACCCCATCCAGCAGTACAGCTACACCACCGGCAAAAATGCCACCGATTCCGCCATGATCATCGATGCCATGGATATCCTGTATTCGGGAAATGTAGACGGCTTCTGCCTGGTGTCCAGCGATTCGGACTTTACCAAACTGGCCCAGAGACTCAGAGAAGCCGGTATGTTTGTCATGGGCATCGGGGAGCAGAAAACCCCAAAGCCGTTCCGGGCAGCCTGCGATACGTTTAAGCTTCTGGAAATCATTTCTTCGGAAGATGCGGCAGAGACCGCTCCGATAAACAAAGGACGGGCAAATGCCCTTACAGCTTCCAAAACCGAGGTACCCTCGATTGACGAAATCCAGAAAACCATCACCGGTATTGACGAGATCCAGAAAGCCATTACAAAGCTTCTGATCGAAAACAACAGCCAGAATCAGCCTATCATCCTGGCACGGGTAGGAAATTTCCTCACCAAACGCTTCTCTGATTTTGATGTGCGCAATTACGGCTACTCCAAGCTTTCCACCTTCTTAGAAAGTTTAAATAACAGTGATTTTCAGGTGGTAAAGCTCCATGGAGGCTACTTTGTTCAGGAAAAATCCGCCTCCACCTCCAAGGCTGATATCGAAAAAGAGATCATCCGCCTGATCCAGAACAACAGGGGGCATGTGGATAATCTGAGCATCATCCACGAAGAGCTGAAAAAGAAATTCCCGGATTTTGATGTAAAGCAGTACGGCTTCAGCCGGATTTCCAGCTTTATCCGAAGCTTTGGAACCTTTAAGATCAAGGATAATATGGTTCAGCTGCGGTAGAGGTATCTGTATAGCATTTCATCAGATTATAAAAACACCCCGACTTAGATTGTACGTCTAAATCTTGGGTGTTTTCTTCTGCCTTATTATATTGAATCATTCCCGCTCTCAAAATAATCAAGACCATGCACCTGCACAATACCCAATGTTTCTTCTCTTGATCTTCTTGCTTCTTCCTGATCTCCATTTAATATGCTCTGATACATCTTTATATGAGTATCATCTTCTAATTTTGCAGGATATCCTGCTCTTTTACGATCATGAGTACGTTTATACAATAACTGTTTAATATGATCTCTTACCAGTTCCTGCACCACCTGATAAACGGCCACATAGAGATGGTTATGGCTGATTTTAATTATTTCATAGTGAAAAGCTAAATCTGCATCTACAAGATTTTCCAAATATTCCCTATTGTCAATGTCTTTATTATATATGTCTGTTGCATTATAATAGGAGTCCAGACATTCCTTTAATTTTTTCAAATCCTCGTCGTTGGCATTCAAATGCGCCAAACGCATACTTTCCCCTTCCAGCAGATTGCGAAGCTGTACTACATCCTGATATCGATCTTTGTCATGATAAACAGCTGCAAGTTCACTGAAGAATGGTTTTGGTGAAAATTTAGTGACAAATGACCCCTCTCCTACCCTCGTTTCGATCAATCCCAAGGTACTGAGTTTTTGCAATGCCATACGCACACTAAGACGATTAACCTCAAATTCATCTGCAAGCTCACTCTCTGATGGAATCTTATCTCCCACATTCCATACATGATCTAAAATATTCTGTTTAATAGCTTCGCTCACCTGATCTACCACTGAAATCCGATGGATAGCCTTTGCCTTTTTTACTCTTTTTATATCACCCATATATAAAGTCACCTTTCTTTTCATCTTTCTCACCTTGCTTGTATCGTATCGAAATTTAGATAAAATGTCAATAAATTCGCATACTTTCCGCTTCAAAACAATTTAACCGAAAGAGGCAGAGCCATTTTGGGGTAACGGCTCTGCCTCTCATACTTTATCAACAATATATCATTACATTACTTCTTTACAAAATTAGCGGCGGGAGTGGAGGCATCAATTACAACTTTTCTGCAGTGTGATAATTCTTCCTCACTCATTTCCTGCCCAATGCCAGGAAGCTCTGGTATATCGTAATACCCATCCTTTGGACAGTAATAATTTGTTCCACCATTCTTAAACTTGGTCAACAGATTAGCATTGTGCTCTTCATGAATTACAAAATTAGGAATTGCTGCTTCTACCTGCAAAGCTGCAGCTGTAGCAATTGGCCCTCCACAAACATGGATTTGAACACCAATGTCATAAACTTGTGCCATATCACAAATCTTCTTTGTTTCTGTAATTCCTCCTGTATTACACAAATCCGGCTGGATAACATCCAACGTACGATCTTCAAAGAATTGACGGAATCCCCAACGTGTGTAACTGCGTTCACCTGTTGCCAAAGGAAGCCCGCAACGCTCTTTAATATGTTTAAATACAGATGGATTACATGGCATTGTAGGCTCTTCATAATACATAATACGATATGGCTCCAATGCTTTTCCTAAATCAGCTGCTGTATTTGCATCAAGAAGGGAATGAATCTCTACAATAATATCCATATCTGGTCCACCAGCTTCCCTTGCAGCTGCAATTCGTTCTACAGATCGTGCAAGGTCATGCTGACGATAACATCCTCTGTGATGCGTTCCCTGAGTCGAAAAAATAGCTCCAATATCTCCTTTTTCATAAGGCGCGAATACAGGATCAATCTTCACAGAATCATACCCTTCAGCTACTGCGTCCTTTACAACATCATAATAGTCCTGTGGATCATAAAGCAATGTAAGGCTGTCATTCTTTTCAATCTGCGTTCTCCAGCCAAACTGCAACTGACTCGCATATGCTCTCAGCTTATCATTTGTCTTCCCGCCTAAAAGCTTATAAACGGGTACCCCAAAGGCTTTACCCTTGATATCCCAGCATGCCGTATCAATAGCAGCCATAGCAGATGTAATTACTACGCCTCCTCCCATTCCCCAGAACGTATGGCGATGCAGATGCTCCCATATCTTTTCTGTGTCAAATGGATCCATACCAATAACCAGCTTTGCAAAATCCTGGCACTGGCCAAAAGCTGCTTCCCAACAGTTTCCATATGCTAGGCCTGCTTCACCCCATCCACTAATTCCTTCATCCGTGTTAACCTTTACCGTAATAAAATTACCCAGATAACATTCAACACTCGTAATCTTCATAAAAAAACCTCCATTATTAATAATTATTTGTTAATCTTCCGCCCATACGGAAGTATGGATCTCAATGTTTCCTGTTTTAGCACGCCAAAATCCAATAATTGCAGCAATTATAATAATTCCAACATTCGCAGCTGCCAAACCACGGCTCATAGACAATACAGATTTCCAAAGTACTATTAAAAATCCTAACAGGGATACCAAACAAATCGTATAATAAATGCTGTTTGGAACATGGAATCTTGCTTTCTTCCAAGCCTCCGGATATCTTTTAGGAAGCTGTATCATAGCATAAAAATTTAACAATGCATACGCAGATGTAATTAATTGCACCATATTGGTGATAGTTGTAATAGAAAGACCAAAAATAATTGGAATGAGACCCAGTATGTACATAAAAACAAGAATATATACCCTTGCTCCTGCCCTATTCTTTTTTCCAAAAGCAGCCGGCAACCATCCATCATCACAAGACTGTCCAATTGTAATTGCATTATAAGCAAAACTTGAATTTAACGTAGACAGCAGCGCCATAATCGGTCCACCAATAATAAAGAAGTAAAATAAAGCGGTAGGAAGAATCTTTCGGGCTGCAAATACTAATGTAGTAGATTCACCATATTCTGCCACAGACATACACCCTACACCTGCAATAGCAACACCCACATAAAGGACAATCAGCGTAGGAACGCACATACAAAGAACCACAGGAATATCTCTGCGGGCATTTTTAGAATCACGTCCATAGGCTGTTGTCATATAATATCCTTGTGTCGAATATACAAACAACAATACTGCCCCGATAAAACCACCACTGATCTGCCCATTTTCAAATGTAATTCCAGGTCCATTTATCATAAACTGGGGATCTGTAAAATCGAACACCGGGAGTTCCATTTTAGTAAATCCTGCAATCGCAAACATAACCAATGCAGCAATAAGAAGCCATGTCATCATCTTCTGAGCTGCTGCCATAATATCTACTCCCATAAGATTCACAACAAAGAAAAATGTCAACAAACCTCCACCTACTAAAATTCTTGGAAGATGTCCGCTTAAAGCCGGAATAATATCACCTAAATAGGCAGCAGCAGAAGTTCCAAATAAGGATAAAGACAAACACTGTGTCAAATACATAAACGCAAAAATACCTGCTGTAGACGGGCCTGCCAAATCACATAACATAGAATAATTTCCGCCGCCTAAACGAAGGGTAGAAGAAATAAAAACAAATGGCAAAACCATTATAAAGCCCATTATAATAGCTACAAAATAGGCAAGCCACGCTGAATATCCTGTCATTTTAATTGCTGGTACAATCAGTGTAATTACCCCTGCTCCAATTACCTGTCCAATTGCCAGTGCATACAACTCAACCCTTCCCAATGTTCCCGGCTTTGGAGCCGGTTCTTTTACAACTTTAATTGCCATAATCCCTTCTCCTTCATCTTTCTACTTTATGACTTTGTATAATGTTGCCCTGCCAATAGCCTCCTGTAAAAATTCATTTCCAATTCCTGGCAAATCTGGTATTTTAAAATATCCATTTTCTGGCTGTAAATTATATTTTGTTAATCCCAGACATGTATCCATACGATTGCATGTATGATGTTCATGAATAATAAAATTAGGAATCGTACATTCTACATGAAGAGCTGCATTAGTAGCAAGTGGACTCCCCGCCACATGTACCTGTACTCCTACATCAAATGCATGGGCCATATCACATATTTTTTTTACTTCAGAAATACCTCCACAGTTTCCGATGTCTGGTTGAGCCAGCTGAAGTAAATTTTTTTTAAAATACTCTGCATACTGCCATCTTGAGAAAAGACGCTCTCCATTTGCAATAGGAACAGATGTATATTTAGTAATATACTCGACCGTATGAACCGTTGGCGTATTTGGTTCTTCAAATGCCAATATATTATATTTTTCAGCCAATTTTGCCAACTGCAGGGCGCCTAAAGCATCTGGATAAGAATGATTCTCCATTATAATATCCACTTTATCACCAGCAACCTCTCTTGCAGCCTTCATTCTATCTTCCACCATTTTTAACTGACTAGGTGTTAAAAATCCGGTTGTATCGAGAAATGTAAGCGGTTTCCCATCTTCATCCCGATCAAAAAAGTCAATCTTAACGGCATCATACCCCTCTTCAATAGCAAGTTTCACATTATACGCATAATCATCTGGGGTTACAGCCCAAAGATGTTCTGAAATTCCCGTCTGACCCCATCCAAACTGAAGCTGACTTGCATATGTGCGTAGCTTATCACGAACCTTGCCCCCCAACAATTGATATACTGGCACATTAAAATATTTTCCTTTGATATCCCACAAAGCTACATCAATAGCTGCAATTCCAGAAAATACTACTGGTCCGCCATTCTGTCCCCAAAAAGTACGTTTGTACATGGTTTCCCAAATCAACTCGGTCTGCAGGGGATCCATTCCCACGATTAATTCTGCCAGATCACAAATCATTCCATATGCTGCAGTTCCTCCAATTCCATAAGCCATTCCAGCCTCTCCATCTCCATAAATTCCCTGATCTGTGTGAATCCGGCAGCCTATCGGGCTGTTTTGCTTACTATTAGCAGTTGGTAAACGAAAAACTTCCACTTTTGTTATCTTCAATTTTTACCTCCTCATATATATCATTTGATTGCTATTATATTACTCATCTATTCACTTGTTCGCTAACTATGATTATACAATAGTACGTTTTTTCTACTTTGTCAATAGTATTTTGTGTGTTTGTGATATAATGCCTATTTATTTTTTATATTATTATAAAATATGCACAAAAAAAATATGCTCTGGCTTACCATTCATTTTTTCATGGTTCCAGAGCATATTTCATTCAGTTCTCCAGTCATCTACTCGAAACGGACAATCTCCTTTTTCAGTCTCTTCATGATTTTTTTCTCCAGTCTGGATATGTAGGACTGAGAGATGCCGAGAAGATCGGCCACTTCTTTCTGAGTCATTTCTTCGCCGTCCTCATCTGCCAGGCCATAACGCAGTTCTACAATTTTACGTTCTCTGGGCTCTAAATGGCTGATGGCTGTATTTAAAAGATCCTTTTCCACCTCATCTTCGATCCCCTGGCAGATCACATCTTCATCCGTTCCAAGGATATCTGAGAGCAGAAGCTCATTTCCATCCCAGTCCACATTTAACGGCTCGTCGATGGAAACCTCCAGACGCGTCTTGCTGTTGCGCCTTAAATACATCAGGATCTCATTTTCAATACACCTGGAAGCATAGGTGGCCAGCTTTATGTTTTTATCCGGCTTAAAGGTATTGATGGCCTTTATAAGGCCGATTGTTCCGATGGAGATCAGATCCTCTACTCCCACACTGGTATTATCGAATTTCTTTGCAATATATACTACCAGACGCAGATTGTGTTCGATCAGGCAGGAACGGGCCTGGCGATCTTCCGGGCTTCCCAAAAGATCGATCATGCGCCCCTCTTCCTCTGTCTCAAGAGGCGGCGGAAGGATATCAGCGCCCCCGATATAATGAACCTCCCCCTGCTTCTGCATCAGCATCGTACGAAAACCCGGAGCCGTTTTAAACTGAAAACGGTTGGGTATGGATACTTTAACGATCATTTTACTTCCTCCTGTTTTTATGGCGCCGCGATTCCCCTATCTTCCGGCGCCGCCGTCAAACTCCTGTATCAGGACCTCATATTCTCCGGTCGGAGAAAGAGGCTGTTTTACCACAGCCACCAGAGGTCTCGCAAGTGTATAGCAGTTCCCCTGCTGCTCCACCTTTATTTCATCTAATGTTACTGCCGGGAGAAGCCCTTCTCCTCCTACACTGCGGTAGGGGATATAGGTCACTCCCTGTATTCTGGGCGATATGGCTTCTATCACTTCCCGAACGGCTACGTGAACCGGCCTTCCGCTTACCGGCTCCTTCAGCCGGTTTCCTGTGTCGATCAGCCCTGATGCCACATACATCCGGCTGCCCTGACGCAGGGTTACCCTGCACAGGACCTTTTTTTGCAAAAGCGACGCTGTAAGCCCTCTGAGCCAGCAGACTGCCCCAAAAACGGATGCTGCGCCTCCAAGGAGCATAAGCGCTCCGGACAGATCCGGTATCCCCAGTACCTTAAGACCACAGGCCAGTGGAAAAAAGATCCCTCCGGGCCTTAGCTGCTCCTCAAAAACCATCATGGCTCCCCCGAGAATGACAGCGGCCAGATAGATTCCCGCCGCCGCCCGGCCGATCTCTTTTATGCCCTTTACCCCAAATGCGGTTACTGCCATGACAGCACCTGCTGCTCCATAGGTTCCTGCCGCTTTAAAGGTCAGCGGCATCTGCGGAAATATGGCTGTTACACAGGCCCAGGCCGCCCCCAATGCTGCACCCCTCACGATCTGCGCGGCCCCTGCCCGGTAACAAAGCACTTGATTCACTGCCATCAGCACCATCAAATCCATAGCCATATTTACAGCAAATACTTCATCTATGTAGACTGTATAAACCACCTCGTTTTGGCCTCACCTCCCCTATCAGGCTGTCCTATGGATATTATAACGTTTCTCCTATGCAAATGCTGTCGAAGGGAGGGGGAAAACAGAAAGAATTTTTCGACAAAAAAAGACCGTTGAAACGGATCATGATATACATTGATCCATTTCAACGGTCAAATCAGTTCATTAAAATTGATTATCTCTTATTTTTCAGAAAATCCGGAATGTTGATCTGCATTTCCTTATTGGCAGTCGGACGGAAGGAAGGTGTCTGATTCTGAGTCGGAGCAGCTGTACTGCCTGCATTGCTGCCGGCTGCAGTTGCTGCCGGAGCGGAAGCTGTACCGGAAGAACTAAAGCTTCCCGTATTCTGTCCAAATCTTGGCGCTGTAAAGGATGGCGTGCTGTTTCCTGTGCTCTGCTGTCCAAAGCTGTGGCTAAAGGAAGGCTGAGCCGGTCTTGTAAAGCCTGTGGAAGCAGTAGCTGCGGCTTCCGGAGCTGCGGCACGTTCTGTCTGGGCTGCGGAAGCTGCAGCAGGTGCCTTGGGCTTAAAGTTTGTAAAGCCTGCCATTGCCTTTGTCACAGAAGAGGTAGAATTGTGCTCATCCAGGCCAGTAGCGATTACGGTAATGCTTGCCTCATCCTGAGCATTTTCATCATACATCGCACCAAAGATGATATTTGCATCATCTCCTGCCAGCTCCTGTACATAGCTTGCGGCATCATTTGCCTCGATCAGGCTGATATCACCGGAGATATTGATGATCACATGGCTTGCACCCTCAATAGTTGTCTCAAGCAGCGGGCTGGAAACGGCCTGCTTTACAGCCTCGATGGCCTTGTCGTCGCCCTTTGCCTTTCCGATACCGATGTGTGCGATGCCCTTGTCGATCATAACGGTCTGAATATCTGCAAAGTCCAGATTGATAAGGCCTGGAACGTTGATCAGGTCCGTAATTCCCTGAACTGCCTGCTGAAGCACCTCATCTGCCTTTTTAAGGGCATCCGGCATGGTGGTCCGGCGGTCAACGATCTCCAAAAGGCGGTCATTGGGGATAACGATCAGAGTATCCACTGCCTGTTTTAAACATTCGATTCCGTTTAAAGCATTTGTCATACGGGCCTTTGCCTCAAAACGGAAGGGCTTTGTCACTACGCCTACTGTCAGGATTCCCATATCCTTGGCAATCTTCGCAACAACAGGAGCAGCTCCGGTTCCGGTTCCGCCGCCCATACCACAGGTAACGAATACCATATCCGCACCCTTTAATGCCTGTGAGATCTCCTCAGAGCTTTCCTCTGCGGCCTTTTCGCCTACGTCCGGTCTGGCGCCTGCACCCAGTCCCTTTGTCAGCTTCTCACCGATCTGCATGGCTGTGGGAGCCTTGCAGAACTGAAGGGCCTGCTTATCCGTATTGATGCCGATGAACTCCACGCCTGCGATGTTCTCGTCGATCATGCGATTTACTGCGTTGTTGCCTGCGCCGCCTACACCTACTACAATGATCCTTGCGGCATTTTCTGACTCATTTATCTTAATCTCTAACAAGATACTTATCCTCCTTATCCCTTTCATGCATCCCGGCTCTCAGAGTCTGTTTTGAGAATGCATCTCTGTTCTCTTTTCTTCAGATATTCTTTCATATGTCATGCTTTTAGCCTAACTAATACTATATTTGATTTTATTAAAAAAATCAACCCTGAATTTTGTATTTTATTTCTTTTTAAATGTGATTCCCGCCCGGTCATTTGTCTCGCTGTAATCCCCCAGTTCCAGCGTTCCGCGGATCCCCCTCAGCTGGGGCTGATCTGTGAGGATATCATTTAAAACAGAAAGCTTACTGTCAATATTTCCCATACTTTCCAGGATCACTTCCATCTGTCCGATGGTTAAAACCGGCTGATTATAGGCGTCAAAGCGGATCTGATCCGCCTGGATCTCATAAAGGGAAAGCTGCTGGGTCAGGTTTAAAATTTCCTCAAAGATGCGGCGGTCTGCAACCGGAAGCGGCTGATAGAGCACCACCCTTCCCAGATCCATTCCCGTGATCCATGGGATTCCCTCCAGCTTTCTGCCTGAGCTTTCTACTACAATGCCTTCCCGGTCAAAGTACATATAGCTGCTCATATAGGAAACGTAGCCTACAATGCTTTTATCATAAATAATGACCTCCGCATGAAACGGGCCGTGAAACACGATTTTATAGTCTTCCACAAAGGGAATCTGTTTATGGGGATTGAGCCTGTCCCTTATATAGGCAATGACCGAATTTTTTCCCATCCGGCCGGAAAAGAGCAGCTCCTCCGCCTGCTGTGCACTGTAACGGCTGCTTCCTGATACCGTAATCGTCTGGATGCGGACAGACAGCACAAGGATCGCCGTGAGCAGAAAAACCGCCACGGCAATCCCCAGGATCATATGCTGTTTTTCGTTTGTTTTTCTCATGCGGTATATCACTCTCCTATCCATTGGATCCTGGCTCCGAGAGCCGATAAATCCCGACAGATGTCCTCATACCCCCGTTCAATATGCCGGCAGTCCCCGATGACCGTTTCTCCCTTTGCAGTCAGCGCCGCTACCGCAAGCGCCGCCCCGCCCCGAAGATCTGCTGCCTTTACGGCAGAGCCCTTTAGGGAACCGGCTCCGTAAATAACGGCCGTTTTCCCCTCCAGCCGAATTAAGGCCCCCATTTTTTCAAGTTCTCCGGCCGTACCAAACCGTCCTTCAAACACACGCTCTTCTATCCGGCTCACGCCCCGTCCCGCAGCCAGAAAGGCCATGAACGGAGACTGCAGATCCGTAGGGAATTCCGGATAAGGCCCGGTTTTAAGAGTGAGAGGCCCGGCAGGACCTTCGTTTCTGATCCGAATCCGTCCCTCTTCCTCAGAGCCGATCCCTGTCGCCTGAAGCCGACCGCTGCTTTCCGAAACCGTAACAGTTCCTCCGGACCGGGCTATCAGAGCCAGAGGAAGCTTCAAAGCCGACGGACGAACACCTTTTAAGGTCACATCGCCTCCGGCTGCCATCACCGCCGCCCCATAGGTTCCTGCCACGATCCGATCCCCTTCTACCCGAAAGGCGCTGTCTTTTAAAGACCGTACCCCCTGAATCATCAGGGTTTTTGTACCTGCGCCGCAGATCACGGCTCCCATATTATTAAGGAAGCCGCACAGCTGGCAGATCTCCGGCTCCATGGCAGCTCCACGGATTACCGTCACTCCCTCTGCGAGCACAGCGGCCAAAACCGCCTGCTCGGTGGCTCCCACGCTGGGATAGGAAAAAATGATCTCCGTCCCCTTAAGACGCCCGCCTGCTCCTACGCAGGCCTCTATGATCCCATCTTCTTCACTGATCACAGCTCCCAGTTTTTTTAATGCCATAAGATGAAGATCTATGGGTCTTGCTCCGATCAGGCAGCCGCCGGGATAACAGCAGCTTCCCTGGCCCATACGGCCCAGAAGAGCTCCCAGTAAAATAATGGAAGAACGCATGGACCGGACATATTCCTGGGGCACCTGTGTGCTTTTTATCTCACCGGCGTCAATCACTATACTTCCTCCGCGGCGGATACAGCTGCAGCCCAGAGCCTCCAGGATCCTCATCATGCAGGCAGTATCCTGGATCTTCGGCACATTGGTAAGAACCGTAAGGCCTTTATGCAGGAGAGCGGCCGCCATCATGGGAAGGGCCGCATTTTTTGATCCCTGAATGGAAATTTCCCCCTTTAAGGGTATGCATCCACTGACACGGATTGCGGACAAAAGACCACCTCCGCAGCAATTATACTATACGAAAGTATATGCCCTTCATCCGCTGTTTGTGCATTTATGTTTTGTTCGCTGCCGCACCTATACGGCTGCCCGTATCTGATTGGATACACTGAGCACGATTCCCATTTCTACCATAAGAAACAGCACAGACGTCCCTCCATAGCTGATAAAGGGAAGGGTAATTCCCGTATTGGGAATCGTATTGGTTACTACGGCAATATTTAAAATAACCTGAATGGCAATATGGGCCATCACTCCCACAACCAAAAGAGCGCCAAACAGATCCGGCGCATCATTGGCGATCATCACGAACCGGTAAATCATCAGAAGGAACAGTATGATAACCGCAATGGCTCCAAAAAGTCCCAGTTCCTCACAGATGATGGCAAAAATCATATCATTCTGTGATTCAGGAAGGAATCCCAGCTTCTGGATACTTTCGCCCAGTCCCTGCCCCATCAGGCCTCCGGAGCCAATAGCATAAAGTCCCTGAAGGATCTGGAAGCTCTTTCCCTCCGGATCCAGCTCCGGATTCAGCCATGCCTCGATCCGGTTATACTGATACGGCTTAAGAACATGGATATTTAAAAGGAATTTACCCAGAGGCCCGGCGGTCATAAGGATACCCAGCGCCCCTCCGCCGGCCAGGAAAAAGGGCCACTTCACCTTACAGGCTACAAACAGCATAACAAAGCCGATTCCCACCAGGATAATACCTGTACTCAGGTTATTTGCCGCTACGATCGCGCCAATGGCAACCGCCAGCAAAAATACCTTTCCCATAACGGCCCACTGGTTAATTTTTCCTCCCAGCTTCGTAATCACTGCTGCCAGCATGATGATCAACGCAATTTTTGCAAACTCAGAAGGCTGAAATCCGATGGGGCCTATATCCAACCATCTTTTTTTTCCGTTTACCTCCCGTCCCACCAAGGTTACAATAACCATAAGAATATGAGACAATATATAGGATGGCACGGCCAGCCGGTAGAGCCAGTGATAGTCCATCTTGGAAATGATCAGCATAAAGATAAAGCCTCCCAGGGCGATTCCACCCTGGCGCTGCATAAAATAGGCACTGTTATTATTCAGGTCATCATTCAGCTGGGCCGTATAGGAACTGGCGCTGTAGATCATTACCAGTCCGAAAACGGTGAGGACAATAATGATCACCACCAGGCTCAGATCGTAAAAGCTGCGTTCCCTTTTCTTTTTCGGAACCGCTCCTGCCTCATAAGCCTGCTTCTGATTCCCATACTCATATGCTGCACGGGCCGCCTGCGTCCGGCTACCCTGCTGCATTCTCTGACCCTGTCCCTGGCGGGGCTCTCTCTGCACCCTCTGGGCCTGAGGGGAACGTCCGCTCTGACGCCTTCTTTCATCCTGCTCATACCGGCTGTTCCGGGAAGTCCTCTGCACTGTACGACTGCCGGTCCCTGTCTTTCTCTTTTTACTGCCTCCTGGTCTTTGCGCAGACCGGACGTCTCTCACCGGGGCTGCATCATACCGCACCGGCACTCTGGCCGCCGCTGCTCCCGTCATTCCTCCCGGCCTCGCTGCCCGGCGCTTATTTCCAGCCATTCCTTTCTACCTCCTACAGAGCCATCACGCATTCCTTAAAGACGCGCCCCCGTTCCTCAAAATCCTTAAACATCCCCCAGCTGGCACAGGCCGGGCTTAAAAGCACACAGTCTCCGGAATCAGCATAAACAGCGCAGACCTGCACCGCCTCCTGAAGATCCTCCGCATACATAACATCTGTAAAGCCGTGCTCCCTGGCACAGGCCGCAATCCGATCCCTGGTCTGTCCGATCAGCACCAGATACTTTACCCTGCCGGAAAATTCCTTGGCCCAGTCACTGTAATCACTGTGTTTGTCATACCCTCCTGCGATCAGGAGCACCGGCCCCGGCATAGCCTTAAGAGCCCGGATGGCAGCCTCCGGATTCGTTCCCTTGGAATCATTATAATAGCGGACCCCGGTGCGTTCCCGCACAAACTCGATCCGATGCTCGACCGGCTTAAACTCCCTGGCCGCTTCTCCAATCGCCTCAAGGGATATGCCAAGGGTCATGGCAGCAGCAGCGGCAGCCATCACATTTTCATAGTTATGCTGGCCTAAAAGCTGAAGCTCCTTCACATTTAAAAGAACCGTTTCTTTTCCGGCCTTTGCATATATGATTTCTTCTCCTTTCAGGAAAAATCCGTCCTTTAAGCTCTCTTTTGACGAAAACCAGATTACCTTTGGCTTCATCCCCTCTTTTTTACCAAATTCCTTTAAAATGGGATCGTCAAAATTCAGGACAACCGTATCCTCCTCCGTCTGGTTCATGGTGATGCACTCTTTGATCTGAGTATACGTTTCCATGGTTCCGTGACGATCCAGATGATCAGGCGTAATATTTAAAATAACGCTTACATTGGGCTTAAAATCCATAATGGTTTCCAGCTGAAAGCTGCTGATCTCAGCTACGGCAACCGAATCCTCTGTCATTTCTGCTGCTTTTGCAGTAAAAGGTTCGCCGATATTTCCCACTACAAAAGTTTCCTCATATTTTTTCCTTACCATCGCTCCCGTCAAAGCTGTGGTGGTCGTCTTTCCGTTTGTTCCCGTAATGGCAGCCAGCTTTCCTGCGCTGCACTGATAGGCTAGTTCGACTTCTCCAAGGATTGGGATCCTGGCCTCATCTACTACTGCCACAAAAGGACTTGTAAGAGGAATTCCCGGACTGATAATGCACAGCTCCACCCCAAGAAGGTCGGAGCGCTTGATCTCCCCTAAAACAACGTTTACCTTAGCGCCCTCTTCAAACCGGGCCTTGATCTCTTTTTCATCCAGAGCTGTATTCCCATCATAGAGAACTACCTCTCCTCCCCGGTTAAGAATCAGCTTTGCCGCAGCAATGCCGCTTTTGCCGGTTCCCGCAACTAATACTCTCTGACTTTGATCCATTCGTGGTTAAACCTCCTTCTTTGCCTAAGCTGCCGGCGCTCTTACAGTCCCAGATAAGCGACCATGCATAAAATGGCCGTAACAATGGAAAATACGGCTACAACCCTTGTTTCAGACCATCCGCACAGTTCAAAGTGGTGATGGATGGGTGCCATTTTAAAGATTCTCTTTCCCCCTGTCTTTTTAAAATACGTTACCTGAATAATAACAGACAGAACCTCTACCAGATAGATCAGACCGATTATGGGAATAAACAGAGGCAGACGCATCATATATGCTGCAGAAGCCACAAAGCCCCCCAGCGCCAGAGACCCAGTGTCTCCCATGAACACCTTTGCCGGATATACATTAAAAAGCAGAAAACCCAGAAGGCTTCCCACCACAGCTCCTGTAATGGGGCTGATCCCCATATCCTCCCCAATGGCCACAATGGTTAAAAAAGTCGCTACAAGTATGGTTACGCTGGTGCACAGACCGTCCAGTCCATCGGTAAAATTCACACCGTTATCCGTTCCCAGCGTTACAAAAAACAGAGCCGGAACAAACAGGATACCCAGAGAAAGGAATTTTCCATCCTCAAACCCGCCTGTAAAGGGAATGAGCATATCGGTTCCCACCTCGCCGCTGTTAAGCACATACCAGGCAAAAATGCCTGTGATCACGATCTGTCCTGCCAGCTTCTGGAGCGGAGTCAATCCTTCCGAACGCTTCAGGATGATCTTGATATAATCGTCCAGAAAGCCGATGATCCCAAAACCGGCCGTCATAAAAAGCACCGGAATGATCTTCGGATAAGAAGGAATATAAAACAGGGATGTGATAATAATGCTGGATAAAATGATCAGTCCTCCCATGGTAGGAGTTCCCTGCTTTTTTAAATGGCTCTGAGGCCCGTCATCCCGGACCTGCTGGCCGAATTTCAGCTTGTGAAGAAAGGGAATGATAATCGGACACAGCAGGGCGCTGATGGCAAATGCAATAATAATCGCTAATATCGTCTCATGAATCATAGGGCACCTCAATCTCATATGTATTCTGCCGGCAAACGCCGGACAGCAATAATAGTATACGTCTTTTTCGGAGAATAATCAACCAGCTTTCGGCTCCGGCCGGATTCCCATATATGGAAGAATATTTTTAAATAATTCTCCGATCACGGGAGCCGCAATGGTTCCTCCGTAATAGATTCCCTGGGGTTCGTCAATGGTGATCAGGGCCATTACCCTGGGATCGTCCGCCGGGGCAAAGCCAAGAAAAGAGGAAATATATTTTTTGAGGCTTCTTGGAAGTTTCTCTGAGGTAGCTGTCTTTCCTCCAATGCGGAACCCCTCTAACGCCGCCCGTTTGCCGCTTCCCTCTGCCACAACCTGTTCTAATACATACCGCATGGAAGCGCTGGTCTCAGAAGACAGGATCTGCTTTCCCTGAGGATAAGAAAGTTCCTTTACAGCACCTCCATCCGAGCGGATCACCCTTACGCCAAAATGAGGCGTAACCCGGCGTCCGCCGTTTACAATGGAAGCCGCTGTCGTAATAAGCTGAATGGGTGTGATCTGAAAGGACTGTCCGAAGGATACGGTAGCTAATTCCACAGCACCCATTTTCTCCTTTTTATGCATGATCGTGGCTGCCTCTCCCGGAAGATCGATCCCTGTTTTTCCCTTAAGACCAAACTGGGTAAAATACTTATAGTACCGGTCCACTCCCAGCCGCTGTCCCACATCAATAAACACAGGATTGCAGGAATTCATTGCTCCCTGAAGAAAAGTTTCTGTTCCATGGCCTCCTGCCTTATGGCACCGGATCCTCCGGTCTTCCACTACGCGAAAGCCCGGACAGCTGAAGGTATCCTCAAGCGTTACTGTCCCCGCCTCCAGACCGGCTGCCGCTGTGATGATCTTAAAGGTAGAGCCCGGCTCATATGTATCATTGATGCAGGTATTTCTCCACATGGCATTCAGCCGGTCCTGGAGCCCCATGGTCTGCGACCGGGCCGCCGCCTCTTCCTTAAGGCTCTGGCTTTTTAAATTCTGATCCGGCGTAAAAGGATCATTTAAGTCAAATTCCGGCGCATTGACCATTGCAAGAAGCTCGCCGTTCCGGGGATCCATCACGATCACAGAAACTTTTTTCGCATTTTTTTGTTCCATAACCTGATAGGCAAGCTGCTGGGCGTACAGCTGGATATTTACGTCCAGGCTGATCTGAAGATCATTTCCCGCCACCGGTTCGATCCTGTCTTCTGCTGCTTTGTCAAGCTCCACTCCCCTTGCATCTGTCAGCGTAAGAATCACTCCGTTTTTTCCCTTTAAATACTTTTCATACATAACCTCCAGGCCGATAATCCCCTGATTGTCTCCTCCAGTAAAGCCCAAAACCTTGGAAGCCAGACTGCCCATGGGATAATACCGTTTATAGTCCTCATCCACTTTTACTCCATCCAGCTTTAATGCCCGTATCTTATCTCCGGTTTCCTTATCCACATTTGTCTTTATGATCTCCCTGGAACTGCGTTTTTCTACCTTTTTTCGGACCGGCTCCTCTGAAAGCTCCAATATGCTGCAAAGGGAGCGGATCACCTCTTCCCGATCCGTGACCTGATTATAGATCACGGAAATAGTACAAACCGTCCTGTTATCTGCGATCACATTTCCCCCTGCATCCAGAATCCGTCCTCTGGCCGCCTTGATGGTACGCTCTCTTTCATGAAGATCCCGGGCCATCTCACCATAGTGATCCGCCCGGACCAGCATAAGAAAACCAAGCCGCCCTAAAAGTCCGGTCATCGCTACAGCAATGAGCAGGCCCAGGACGGCTATGTTTTTTCTATGCTTTGTCAAATTTGGATTCATTTGATAACTTCCCCATCCGCCATTGATATTAAATATACGGATTCCCGGGGGATTTTATTCCCATCAGGCTTCAGAGGAAGCTTTTGTTTCACCAGCAGTGCCTTCCAGGTCTTCCTTCTCTTCTGACTGGCTCTCTTTCTTTTCCTTCCATCCATCCGATGTTTCCTCTAACGACAGGGAAGGTGCATTTGGATCTGCCGGTACCCCATCGGGAAGGCCGCTTTCATAGCCGTCTCCTATGGTTTCGTCTGTTTCATATACCTTTTCTGTTTCCTGTGTTTCAGTCTCCGGCTCTGTTTCTTCGCCTTCCGATCCGGAAGGCTCATTGATACCCTCGTCCGCCGCCGTATCGCCAGCCTGTTCCTCCTCAGCGCCCGCTTCAGGAAATACATTCATATATGGAAGGGCCTCTGCCATAATTTTGGCGAAAATGCCGCTGGCAAAGGAGCTGTGAGCCTGCTGGGGACCCGGAGGATAATTGGGTACATCCACCACAACATAGACAAAAAGCTGCGGATCCTCTGCAGGAGCAAAGCCTGCGAAAGACAACAGATAATTTTTAGCCGAACGTGGCTGCTTTTCTGCGGTTCCCGTCTTTCCTCCAACGTGATAACCCGCTACTTTTGCAGCTCCTCCCGTACCATTTTCCACGGTCTGAAACATGGCCTCTTTCAGAAATTCCGAAGTGGAAGAGGATACGGTCTCACGAACCAGAACCGGATCCTTTGTCTCTACCACGGAACCCTGCTCATTCATGATCTGGCGCATAACATGGGGCTCATAATAGGAGCCTCCATTGATGACAGAACAGAGTGCGGCAGCCATCTGGATCATGGTACAGTTGTAATTCTGTCCGAAGGCATTGGTGGCAAGCTCCGTCGGCCCCATATTTTCCGCGCTGTAGATCAGGCCTGCGCCATCCGCCTCACCGGGAAGATCTACTCCTGTTTTCTGCCCCATTCCAAAAATGGCCTGGTACTTTGTGAAAATATCCTTTCCCATCATGGCGCCGATCCGCATCATAGCTACATTGCAGGACTGCATGATGGACTCCTGAAGGCTTAAGGAGCCATGGCCGCCTTTTACATAAGCCGTACACTTAATGGGCCAGCCGCCCACATTTAAAAGACCTTCACAGTCAAAATATTCATTTCCTTTTAAAACGCCTTCCTCCAGTCCTGACGCTACAGTAAGGATCTTGGACGGAGAACCGGGTTCATAGGTATCACTGACACAGAAATTTCTCCAGATCTGGTTCCAGACCACCTGACGTCCATAGGAGATCACATCCTCCCGTTTCGTATCCGCGATCATCTGCTCCTGGGTCAGGGTTGTATCCGGATGCTCCCTTTTGTATACAGAAACCGCATCCTTTTTCCCAAGCTCATAAAGCTGGTCATCACTATAGCCCTCGATCTTTCTGGGGTCATTCAGATCAAATTTATTGCTGGTTGCCATTCCCAGGATCTCTCCGTTTTTGGGATTCATGGCAATGGCAGCCGTCACATGGCTTCCCACAGTAGTCTGCCATTCATCAATATACTTCTGGAGGATGTTCTGGATATTCAGATCAATGGTGGAAACAACGGTTTTTCCGTTTGTCGGCTCTTTTAACACGCCTTCCAGATTATTTTCCTCATCCAGATAGCCGTATTCACGGCCGTTTACTCCCATCAGATCTTCATTGTAAAACTGCTCGATCCCGCCCGTTCCCACCGTGCCGTCCGCACTGGAAAAACCGATCACACTGCAGGCGGCTGAACCGTAGGGATATACTCTCCGGTACTGATCCTCAAACCACACACCCATGATCCTTAAGCGTGACTGGCTCTCATCCTCACTTGCATAATAGGCGGCATTGCGCTCTTTGCGCATGGTTTCAAAGGCTACCTTCTGATCATAGCTTAACTGTTTGCCCTTTTTATAAGGAACATATGCCCGGTCGCTCTTTTCCTGGATCAGGCTGCGGATTTCCCCGGAATCAAAACCGAAGCAGTCCACCAGAGCCTGAATGGTCGGCTCTAAATAGTATTCCGGCTTTTTCATGATCTGCTGGGGATCCAGGATCAGGTTATACACCTTTTCACTGGTAGCAAGCAGCGTTCCATTGCGGTCTACAATATCCCCCCGTCTGTACGAAAGGATCCGGCTGGAAAATTCCTGCTGCCTCTGGCTTAAAACGATCTTGCTGTACTGATCGTTATTTTCCTTTATAATTCCATACAATACCCATATAAGTGCAAATAAAGCCAGCGTGATCACGATTGCCGTGATTGCCAGCTTCCCCCTCATATGCTCTGTAAATACTCTTTTAGAATGGCCGCTTTTCGATCCCCTTTTACGGCCCTCAGACCGATCCCCATAAGGGGACGGCCTAGTGTTCCGGGATGTCTTCATACTGTCTTACATACTCGCTTTCTGTCTTATCATATAAGAGCACCTGATCTCTCCTGGCATAAACCATGCCCAGCTCCTTGGTTGCAATCTCATAGATTTTATTCAGATCAATGCTGCTGTTGATGCTGGTTTCCAGCGCGTCATTTTCCGTTTTCATTTTCTCAAGCTGCGCTTCCAGATGTTCAATATTGTGCATTCTGGCTGTAATTCCGGACTGCAGGTGCAGATAGCTGACACAAATATATAATGTACAAATACAGGCAGCTGCCAAAAGAAATACATAGGGCAGATCCATAGCCATGGCTCTCTCCCGGTTACGGCGCAGCTGCTGATTTTGATGCAGCCCTGTCTTTTTCCGTCTGACCGGAGCTTTTCTTTCCGGTCTGTACTCCGGTTCCAGCTTTGGTGCGGCTGTACCCCCGATATAAGCCATATCACGGGTATTTCTTCTGTTGTACGCCCCACTTCTGCCTGTGGGTCTTCCCATTCTCTGGGCCATGGCTGATTCCTCCCTTCATAATCTTCTGTCCTGCCTGATTTTCTTCTCACTCTCCCCGTTCAAACACTCTCAGCTTCGCACTCTTTGAGCGGCTGTTTTCCTCCAATTCCTCCTCTGAAGGAAGGATGGGCTTTCGCGTAATCACCCTGCCCATGCTTTTCCTTCCGCAGACACAGACCGGAAAATCGGGAGGGCAGATACAGGGATCCTCATTGATCCTGAACCGGCTCTTCACGATACGGTCTTCCAGAGAATGGAATGTAATAATACTGAGTCTTCCTCCTGGATTTAACAGTCTTATCATACCGTCGATGGACTCCTCCAGCACATCCAGCTCATGATTCAGCTCAATGCGGATAGCCTGAAAGGTTCTCTTGGCAGGATGACCGCCTGTGGCTCTCACCTTGGCGGGAATGGCTGCCTTTATGATCTCGCACAGTTCTCCTGTAGTGGCAACCGGCTTTTCCTGCCGTGCCTTTACGATATGCTTTGCAATGTTTTTGGCAAAGCGGTCTTCTCCGTAATCACGGATAATGCGGAACAGCTCCATCTCGCTGTATCCATTTACAATATCAGCGGCTGTCTCTTCCTTTCTCTGATCCATCCGCATATCAAGAGGCGCGTCCTCTCTGTATGTAAATCCCCTGGAAGCTGTATCTAACTGGTAGGAAGAAACTCCCAAATCCAGATAGATTCCGTCCACTCGCGGGATATCCAGTTCCTTTAAAACATCAGCCATGCTGCGGTAATTGCTCCTGACAATGGTAACCTTGTCCTTAAATGGAGCCAGACGGCGTCCCGCCGCCTCAATAGCGTCCGCATCCTGATCGATCCCAATAAGCCGGC
Source organism: Enterocloster sp. HCN-30185 (assembly GCF_037890305.1). Classification (NCBI taxonomy): domain Bacteria; kingdom Bacillati; phylum Bacillota; class Clostridia; order Lachnospirales; family Lachnospiraceae; genus Enterocloster; species Enterocloster sp. HCN-30185. The sequence goes on along the minus strand of NZ_JBBKBT010000002.1, from coordinate 67,520 downwards.
CGCTTCCTAAACGCTTGCATACCTCGTATGCATGGCCGCCTCCGCCCAGTGTGCCGTCTACATAAATGCCCCCCGGCTTTATATTCAGGCTGCCCACTGTTTCATATAACAGTACGGACTTATGTACAAATCCATGTTCCTCCATCAAATACCCAAGCCTTCCATATGTTCTGCGATTTCTTCCATATCATCAAAGGTATTGGCCTCAGCCCATTTATCCTTATTCCAGATTTCAATGCGGCTTCCAACACCTACAAGCACGGCATCCTTTTCGATGCCTGCAAATTCCCGTAAAACAGAGGGCAGCAGGATCCTTCCCTGTCTGTCCACTTCACAGGTGGCAGCGCTTCCTAAAAGAAAACGTGAAAATTTACGTCCGGCAGCATTGGTAAGAGGCAGGGAGCGAAGCTTCTCTTCAAGAGCGGTCCATTCTGAATGATCATACACAAAAAGGCAGTTATCGAGTCCCTTCGTGATCACGAACTCCTCCCCTAACTGCTCCCTAAACCGCGACGGAACGATCAGACGTCCCTTTGCGTCAACTGTATGATTGTATTCACCCATGAACATAGCTCATCACCTGCTGTACATCCCATGGCAAATCAGCGCGGCCGGAGGAAAATCCCAAATCCCCCGTTCATCCACGCAACAACCATCCTCTACCACTTTGCACCACTTTCTACCACTTGTACGTCCATAATAGTACAGAAACTGGGAATTGGCAAGAAGTTTTTACGTTTTTCTTTCAAAAAAGAGAAGGAATTTTCTGGAAAAAATGAGAGACAGACAACGGCTTTCGCCTCCTGTCTGCCTCTTTTGATCCATATATGGATTTTATATTTCTTTTTTGCTTAATTTTTTATAATGATAGGTCAAAGCTCCCACTGCCGCTCCCACCAAAGCAGCGGAAAGAAGCTGCGACACAGCCAGAGCGGTTCCCGGAACCTTCAGCTGATCTGTCCGCAGGCCCTCGATCCAGAAACGTCCCACGCCGTAGCCCAAAAAGTAGATCCAGAGCATTTCCCCGTCAAAACGCTTGCGTTTTCTGTACCATAGCATAAAGAGAAGGACGCTCAGATTCCACACCGATTCGTATAAAAAGGTGGGATGTACCTGGATATAGGATATCCCATTTTCCACAATCCTGTGGTCGATCAGCTCCTGTGAGATCATGGACGGGTTTACGATGCTTTCCTTAATGCGCATGGCAAACAGACTGTCTGTATATCCTCCAAAGGCCTCGCAGTTAAAGAAATTCCCCCACCGGCCGATAATCTGTCCTGTCAGCAGTCCTAAAACTCCCGTATCTGCCATGGAGAAAAAGGACTGATGGCGTACTTTGGTAAATACAATAAGCGTAATTACCGCACCAATCACTCCGCCGTAGATTGCCAGACCTCCTGCCCGGAGATTAAAGATCTGAAGAAGATCATTTTTATAGTTGTCCCACTCAAAGGCCACATAGTAAAGTCTGGCCCCTATAATGGAAAACACAATGGCGTAAAGGGCAAAATCCAGATAGAGATCCGGATCCTGTCCTCTGCGCTTTGCATCTGAAAATGCCACCGCCATGCCGGCTAACATCCCAAGCCCGATGATGACCCCGTAAAAAGCAATCCGAAATCCAAAAACGGAAATGCTGTTTGGCAGGTGGGTAAAGGTGATCCCAAGGTTTACAAAGCTGAGATCTGCTCCAATTGCTTCCATATTATATACTTCCTTCCCGGCAGAGCTACAAGTCTGTATTTTTTCTGCCCTCTGATGTCATATTCTGTCCGTACCCCTTATACATCCAGACAGCTTCCCCCGATAAATTCCCGAAGAATGGAATTTTTCGGTATATCCTCACTGCTGACCCCGATAAAATAATCCAGAAATTTCAGCAGCCGTTTTGCTTCCACATACTCATCACAGTCTCTTGGGATTCCAAAAAGCAGCGGCTCCACATACTGCTTTAATACTGCCAGTTCATAGATAAGAGCGGAGTTAAACATGGCATCCGCCTCCTCCTGATAGGGGAAAATGTTCTGTTCCTCTCCTCTGCGAACAGAAGGCCACATACGGATGGTTTCTCTGGCAGAAGAGCCCCGTGTCCTGGCATCCCGGACCATGCGGCGGATCAGCCGCCCGTCCGTGGTAGGAATCCGGTTGTGCTCGTCAATATTTAACTGGGTTAATGCACTGATATAAATCTTAAATTTGCTTTCTCTCGGAAGCGCATAGGACAGCTCGTCATTGAGGCAGTGGATGCCCTCGATCACAAGGATATCGTCCTTTCCCAGCTGCAGAAAATCACCCTTATACTCCCGTATGCCCTTTTTGAAATTATAATACGGAAGTTCTACCCGTTCTCCTGCCATTAGAGCCGTCATATCCCGGTTAAACTGCTCTACATCCAGGCATTTAATGCTCTCATAGTCATAATTTCCCTCCGCATCCCTTGGACTGTCTGCCCGGTTTACAAAGTAATTGTCTACCGCAATGGGATGGGGACGCAGCCCGGCAGCCTCAAGCTGAATAGACAAACGATGGGAAAAGGTGGTCTTTCCAGAAGAGGACGGGCCTGCGATCATAACAAATTTCGCAGTTTTCTTCTCCGCGATCTGCGCCGCGATCTCCGCGATCTTCTTTTCCTGAAGCGCCTCCTGAATTAAAATCAGATGAGCCATCCCTCCTGCGGCGATGGTATCATTTAAAGCTCCTACGGTCTCCAGATCCGTTCCCCTGCCCCACCGGGCGGACTCGGCCAGCGTAGCAAACAGCTTATCCTGGGGTACAAACTCAGGCAGTTCTTTTGGTTTTCCCATTGTCGGAAGAAGGAGGACAAAGCCATACTGATACCGCTTTAAATCAAAATATTTCAGATATCCCGTATCCGGCACCATATACCCGTAATAGTAATCCTCAAAGCCGTCAATGCTGTACATGTTCACACGGGAGACACGGCGGTAACGGAACAGCCGCTCTTTATCATACATATGATGATCGTGAAACAGCTCGATCGCATCATCCGTGGATACGCTGCGCTTTTGGATGGGAATTTTCCGATTTACATATTCTTCCATTTTTGCCTTTACCTGCTCCAAAAAACCATCGTCCACAGTAAATGCGCCTCTTGCCTCTACGAAAAAACCCTTTCCTACGGAAAAATCCACGATCACCTTTTCCACCCGTTCTGCCCCGGCCACTGCATAGAGGGCCTTTAGCATCAGCAGGGTAGCGCTGCGCTGATAGGCAGACATTCCCGGCTTTTTCTCTGCAGTGATAAAGCGCAGACTGCCGTCCCTGACGGTCTTGTGAAGTTCCTGGAGCTTTCCACCAATCTGTACCAGCAAAATATCATGTTCAAAACCACTCTGATACTCTTCTGCCACCTGCGCCCAGGTCGTTCCCTGAGGATATTCTCTTATGTCTGTTCCAATTTTCACCCGTACCATATGCTTACCTCCCCACTTCTGATTTTCTGCTGCCGCTATAAGCAGCTGCCGCTTTCCTATAAAAGAACGGACGGCCAGGCCGGCTCTGCCAGAACAAGCGCTGCCTCACCTTTTAGTTTTTCCCGCAGAACCTCAGCCATATGCTGGATAAAAATATGCTCCAGCCCGTAATGGCCTCCGTCAATGACGGCAAGTCCCCTGGCTGCCGCGTCAATTCCCGGATGATGGCCGATATCACCGGTGATCAAAACATCGGCTCCTGCCAAAACCGCCTGCTCAATAACGCTTGATCCTGAGCCGGGACAGAGAGCTGCCCTTTTCACTTCCTTGTCCATCAGTCCCGGCCCGTAAACCAGCACAAAAGGAAGATCAAAAGCTTTCTTTACCTTCTCCGCCAGACCGTTCACCGTCATAGGCTCATAAAGGCTGCCCACAGCCCCGATCCCGTAGGGGACGGATGTTCCATTTTCTTTCATCTCCCCCATACACTCTAAAGGACGTATTTCCCTTATATCCAGCCGCTCTGCTGCCAGAGCTGCCATTCCCTCAGGCGCGGCGTCAAAATTTGTATGCATGGCATACAGGGAAATATCTGCCTGGATCAGCCGCACCAGCCGCCTTGTAATAAAATTCTGGTCATTTACCTTCTTAACAGGACGGAAAATAAGGGGATGATGGGTAAGAAGAAGATCCGCCTTTTCACGAATGGCTGCATCTACAACCTCATCCGTGGCATCCAGGGCAATGTATATCTTTTTTACCTCCTTATCGCTTCTTCCCGCTAACAGACCGGGATTATCCCAGTCGCAGGCGCAGCTTTCCGGAGCCGTTTCCTGTAATATCTTTATGATGTCACTGCACTTCATATTCTGCCTCCCTGATCTGTGATAATTCTTCTAAAAGGGACTGTCTGGCTTTTTCCTGCCCTTTTGTAAGCTCCCCTTCCTCTTTTGCGGAAAGCGATGCAAGGATTGCCAAAACCCGTTCCTCCTCTTTTTTTAAATATTCTTTTAAAACGGGTTCCTTCTGTTCAAGAAGGTATTTTCCATAGCGGTATTCAATGGTCCTGTTATAAACCATAGCTCCCCGCACCACGCTCATAACCGTATAGTATTTTCCTTCCTCCCGGAGCATGGCCTCTTTTTCAATGAGAAACCCCTCTTCTGAAAGGAAGCGGCGTACCTTTTCAAGATCTGACTGAGGCGAAAGGATAAAACGCCGGATCGTGCTCCATAGATGCCTTCCCTCCTGCAGAATCTTTATCTCCAATTCGCCTCCCATTCCGGCGATGATCACCGTGTCTGCCTCTTGGGGCTTTAACTCTTTTAATCCGTCGCTTAAACGGGTGCTTATAGGGATATCTGAAATTCCCGCCTCCTTTATGTGAGCCTCCGCCCGTTCCAGAGGGCCTGTCCGCACATCCATGGCAAGGGCGCTTTTTATGCGGCCTTCTTTTGCCAGACAGATGGGAACAAAGCCGTGGTCCGTACCGATGTCTGCGATCCGGCTGTCCTGGGGCACAAAGGAAGCCACCAGCTTCAGGCGCTCAGACAGACGGGGAACAAAATTTGCTGTATGATTCGTCATATTCATTTTCCTGTTCGTGTAATAATTTTTATGCGCTAATCCAGAGAAATGCTGATCTGCTTTAAGGCAGCCTGCTGCTTTATGATCTCCTGCAGCTGGGCAATATCCTTTGCATTGCGGCTGGCCGTGTCAAGACTGTGTCTGCGCACCTTTAAAACCGTTTCTGAAAAAGCTTTTTTCTGCTCCTCATTGCTTAAAGACTCCTTCAGGCTGGCGTTAAAAAGAGCCGCCACCTCCCGGTACTGATCGTCATCATTGATAAAACGGCTGAGGATCGCAGCCGGATTTAAACTGCCCTGCTCATGGCCTTCAAAGACCATCACCGCCACCTGATGATACAGCTCTTCCACAAAATCATCTGCGGTTATAACTCCGCGGATCTTATCAAACAGAGCCGGATCCTCGATCAGCCAGGTTAAAAGCAGACGCTGGGAGCGGCGTATACCGTCTTCTCTTTCCGGACGGCGGCGGGATTTCGTTCCATCCCCGTTCCCTGTCCGGCCTTCAGATGCACCTTTAAAGGAAGCCCCTTCATCCGGTGCAGTTTCTCTGTAGCCACGTCCTCCCGCGTCCTCTCGGTAGCTGTCACCTGCCTTTAATCCAAGCTGCATACCCATGCGGTTTACCAGCTGGCGCAGCTCATCCTCTTTAATCATATGCTCTCTGGCTACTGCCTGAAGATAATTTTCCCGCTCTAAGGGTTCCCCGAACTGGAGCAGCTTTCTGGCTGTTTCCTGATAAAACTTCGTTTTCTGCTCCGGATCATCCAGCGCATACTGCCGTTTCAGCACATCAATCTCAAACAGAAAGCTGTTTTTTGCCTCCAAAATCCGCTTTCTGAACGCATCCGGCCCCATCTGTTTGATAAATTCATCTGGATCCTTACAGGGGCTCATATTTAAAATTCTGGCTGAAAGCCCTGCTTCCCTGAGAATAGGGATGGCTCTTAAGGCTGCTTTTACACCGGCTCCATCGCTGTCATAGGTTAAGATCACCTGATCCGTATACCGCTTCAAAATCCCCGCATGCTGACTGGTAAAGGCAGTCCCAAGAGAGGCCACTACATTGGTAAAACCGGCCTGATGCAAAGAGATCACATCCAGATAACCCTCGCAGATCAGCATAAACTTCTCCCTGGTGGTTCTGGCATAATTTAAGCCGTAAAGGCTGCGGCTTTTATCAAAGAGCCTGGTTTCCGGAGAGTTTAGATACTTTGGCTCCCCTTCTCCCATCACACGGCCTCCAAAGCCGATCACACGGTTATTTACATCCATAATGGGAAACATGACACGGTTCCAGAACTTGTCCCTGCCGCCGCGTTCTTCTACGGTCACAAGGCCTGTTTCCTTTAAAAAGCTGTCCTCATAGCCCTTTTCCCTTAAAAACCGGTACAGGTCATCACTGGTCTTATTGGAATAGCCCAAACCAAAGCGCAGGATGGTCTCATCCGTAAGCCCGCGCTTTTCCTTAAAATACTCATATCCGGCCTTTCCCTGGGGCTGCTTCAACTGATAATAAAAATAATTGGCAGCCAGCTTGTTTACCTCAAGGAGCCTGGAGCGAAACTCTGCCTGTTCTCTGGCCTCTTTGCTGTACTCCATCTTGGGGAGACTGACCCCGGCCCGGTCTGCCAGAGCGGTAAGCGCCTCCTGAAAAGTATAGTTTTCGTATTCCATCACAAAGGTAAGCACATTTCCGCCCGCCCCGCAGCCAAAGCAGTAGTACATCTGCTTGCCCGGAGAAACGGAAAAGGAAGGCGATTTTTCATTGTGAAACGGGCACAGGCCGAAATAGTTAGCTCCTTTTTTCTGCAGTTTTACATATCCTGAGATCACATCCACGATGTCATTTTTCATTCTCACTTCTTCTATGACTTCATCCGGATAGTACATGCATCTTCTCCCTTCCGACTTGTTTTAGTATACATTCCACCGTTTAGGCACAAACAGCGCCTCAAACCGGTCAATGGCATAAATGTCACTCATTCCCGCAATATAGTCGCAGACCACCCGGGACTTTTTCTCCCCATTTACCATTAAAAGAATATACTCCATGGGAAGACGGTCCGCATGCTTCATATAATATTCATACAGTCTGGCGATCATCTCCTGGGCCTTGCTTTCTTCTGCCTTTGGAATGTCATCTCTATATACATGTTCAAACATCCACCGGCGCAGGCCCTTCATCGCCTCCTCCATATCTGAAGACATGATAATCTGAGGCTGATCCATACTGTTTAAAATAAGATCCCGTATCATACGGTTCAACCGTTCCCGCACACTGTTTCCAAGAACATCCGTATACTCCTTTGGGAGCTCCTCTTCTGCAAACATACGGGCACGGATCGCATCATCAATATCGTGATTGATATAGGCAATCTTATCCGACAGCCGGACAATGGCACCCTCCAGCGTGGATGGATGGCCTGCGGTCCGGTGATTTAAAATCCCGTCCCGGACTTCCCAGGTTAAATTAAGACCCTTTCCATCTTTTTCCAGAACCTCTACGATGCGGACGCTCTGTTCGTAATGGGTAAAGCCATCCTCGCAGATCTGATCTAAAACAGCTTCTCCCGAATGTCCAAAGGGCGTATGGCCCAGATCGTGTCCTAAGGCAATGGCCTCTGTGAGGCTTTCATTCAGACGCAGAGACTTGGCAATGGTTCTGGCAATCTGGGATACCTCCAGAGTATGCGTCAGCCGGGTGCGGTAATGATCTCCCTCCGGCGCCAAAAACACCTGGGTTTTATGCTTCAGCCTGCGGAATGCCTTACAGTGGAGGATCCGATCCCTGTCTCTCTGATACTCCGGCCGTATATCACAGAGCGGTTCTGCATGATCCCTTCCCCTCGTCCGGGAAGAAAAGGAAGCATATGGACTTAAGGTCTGTTCCTCCAGGGCCTCTAATGACTCTCTAACATTCATTCCGCACCTCTTTTCTCTTATATCTGCCTGATCTGTAAACAAAAGCACCGGCTGCGTCTTTTTGCAGTCGATGCTCTTATTATATCACAAATGTATTTGAATGAACAGCGCGGCTTTTCCCCTACATCTGCCTGTCCGGCACTACCGCTGCCTTGATCACATGATCTTTGCGGTTTTCAAACACATCATAGGCAGCGTCAATCTCTGACAGAGCAAACCGGTGTGTAATTAATGGTGTGGTATCAATCTTCCCCTCCCGGATCAGCGAAAGAATTTCCTCACAGTCACAGCCATCTACGCCGCCGGTTTTAAAGGTCAGATTTTTCCCATACATTTCAGGAAGAGGCAATACCTGAGGCTTGTCATAGAGAGCCACTATTGTTACAACTCCATTGGGGCGGGCACACTCCCAGGCCATGCGGAAGGTATCCTCTGTCCCTGCTACCTCCAGAACCACATCGGCCCCTCCATGGCGGCTTTCTCTCTTTACCGCTTCCCGGATCTGCTCTGGAGAAAGGATAATTACCTCTGGATAATGCTCCTTTATAAAACGGCGTCTGTCTTCATCCTGTTCACAGAGCAGAATCTTTTCCGGCTTCTTTAACATCACGCACAGCAGGGTACAGATGCCTGTGGGGCCGCCGCCAATGATCAGCACGGTGTCTTCTTCTGTAATTTCTGATATTCTGGCTGCCCAGAAGCCGGTCGCCAGCACATCCCCCACAAAAAGAGCCTGCTCATCACTGACCTCATCCGGAATTTTATTTAATCCCTGATCCGCATAGGGAACACACACATATTCTGCCTGCCCGCCGTCGATCCGGCATCCCAGGGCCCAGCCGCCGTTTGGATCGGTACAGTTGTTTACATATCCGTTTTGACAGAAAAAACAGGTTCCGCAAAACGTTTCCACATTTACCGTTACCCTGTCTCCCGGCTTTACCTTGGTTACATCTTTTCCTGTTTCTTCCACGATTCCCACCATCTCATGGCCCACTGTAATTCCCGGAACTGCCCGGGGTACAGAACCGTGCTTGATATGAAGATCACTGCTGCAGATGCTGGACATGGTAACACGCACAATCGCATCTCTTGCATCTGAAAGTTTTGGAACCGGTTTGTCAAGAAGTTTAAATTTTCCCTTTTCCACATAGGTATACGCAAGCATGAAACGACCTCCTGATATTTTGAAATAACTGCCTTCATTTTACCATACTGCCTGTGCTTTCGCAATCAGGAAGCCCTTGGGTTCCTGTATTCATCTGCCTGTAAACTCCGGTTTAAACGTTCAATGCTTCTGCCAGGGCCAGTATGGTAAGAGACTGTCCATATGCCATAGGAGCAATCAGGATATTTTTGTAATGTTCTGCATCCATCCCCATTCCTGTGCCTCCGGACACTTCAAGAACCGTTCCGTCTGAATCAATACGGTCTAAAATTCCCCGAATGGCCTTTACAGCGCATGGAAGATAGGAATCATCCAGTATGCCGCAGCGGATCCCCTTGAGAATCCCCGCTGTAATCGCTGCAGTACCTGAGGTTTCCACATAGCTGTCCGGGGCTGTGAGAACCGTATGCCACAGTCCGGTTTTGGGATCCTGAAGCTCCTTAAGCTTCTCCACCTGAGCCTTATAGGTATCTATGATAAATGTTTTTAAGCCTGCATTCATAGTACCCTCAAACATATCAATGTAATCCAGGATTCCCAGGGTAAACCAGCTGTTTCCCCGGCACCAGAATATGCCTCCGAAATTATTCCTTTCGTTAAAAGTCCAGCCATGATAAAAAAGGCCCGTTTTCCGATCACACAGATATTTGATATGCATCAGCACCTGGTGGATGGATTCATCAATCCAATCCTTACGGCCATACTTCTGTCCCATACGGTTCAAAAAGAGAACCGTCATAAACAGCGTATCGATCCACATCTCATTTTCATTTAATCTTACACCCTGACGATCTCCATTTGCACTGGTCACATGCTGAAATCCGCCTTCTTTCGTCCTTGGCAGACAATTCATCAGCCAGTCTGCCCACTTTAAGCAAAGGGCCTCAAATTCGGGATTTTTACACTCCTCATTAAACTCTGCCAGAGTCAGAAGCGGAGTGGTTGTATTGATATTTTTAGAGGGAAGCCCCTGACGGATATTGTCTTCAAACCAGTGATATAAAAAGTCCGTATACTCTTTATTTTTCTTTATTTTCATGATTTTCAACAGGCCGTAAAGCCCGACTCCCTGAGGCCAGTCCCACTCATGGATGCCGAAATCCCTACGGAAAAATCCAATCTTTTCACCGCCTGCCTCCAAATCCGCTTCATCCTCCGGTCCTCCCAGATGCATCAGCTTTTCAATGACCAAATTTAACTTCTGTTCTAATTCTTTCTGATCGATCCCCTTCATTTTTCCTCCATCCAATCCGGTATGCCTTTTCAAAAATAAGAACACCACTGGATTTTTTCATTCTCATATTATATAATTTTAACCGTTGAAAGGATATTGATCGCATGGAAAAAGTGACTTATTACGGAGAAACAGACGGTATTTCCCTGGAACAAATGGTTCGGTCTGGAACCTTTAATATGCGTGTAAAGCATTTCCATCCCCAGTATGAGATTTTTTATATCGTCGAGGGGGAACGGATCTTCTTTTTTAATAACAGAGAGTACCAGGCAGGAGCCGGGGATCTGATTCTTGTCAATTCCAATCTGATCCATATGACCCGCTCTGCAAACAGCTTTGACCAGGGGCATAACCGGATCATCCTCTATATTTCCCGGGAGAAAATGAAGTCCTATGAAGCTTTGTTTCCCTCTCTGCACCTGACCCGTTTTTTTGATGATTACTACGGCATCTACCACCTGGATGAGGAACAGAAACGGCTGATTTTATCTCTCTTTCAAAGCATCCGCCACAGTCTTTTAGACCGCTCCCATGATTACCGCACAGGCATTGATCTGGATATTTTATCCTGGCTTTTTAAGATCATAAAATTCGTCCAAAAGAAGCATCAGGAGCTTCCCCTCCAGTCTGACGATCCCAAATATCTGGCTGTCTACCGCATCGCAGATTATCTCTCTGAAAACTGCGAACGGCCCGTTTCTCTGGATGAACTCTGTACGGAATTTTATCTCAGTAAATCCTATATCTGCAGGATATTTAAAGAGGTCACCGGGTATACCGTCAGCGAATATACCAACATTCACCGCATCCGCAAAGCCAAGCGTTATCTGGAAGAAACGGATCTGAGCATATCCGAGCTCTCCCACCTGCTGGGCTTTGAAAGCGTGACCTATTTTGAACGGATGTTCAAACGCTATACCTCTCTGTCACCCTTAAAATACCGAAAAAATCCCGACAGTCCGGCTCCCTGACAGAAAGCCTCCCATCCCCAGCGCATCATTTCACCATTCCATGCTCTCAGCAGACAGGCTAGAAATGCCTGTCTGCCGGTAACAGCTACAATGTATCACAGACATAGGACAGATTCTTCTTCCGGATTGACATATTTTTCTCTTTTTCAAACTATATTGTACCCGCAGAGTCGGATGGAGAAATCGTGCTTACATCCTCCAGGCTGATTTCTTTGCAATATTTCATAAAAATTTCCGGCTGAGTTTGAAACTCCTGGCAGCCAAAACGAATCCTGCGAAATACAATCCCCCGGATCTCATACCCCTCTTCGTCAAAACCCTCCAGCTCAATGACCCTGCATGGCTGGTACTCCCTGTCCTTACCCATATATCTTCCCAAAATATCCGTATCCTCAAAGAGGCATTTTTCAAATACCGGAGGCACAGGGCGCCTCTTTTTTTCGTTCCCTTTATCTCAAGCCCATAGAGCGAATTTCCAAGATCGCAGTCCCATATAACCACATCCTCAATTCCTCCCGACATCTCGCTTCCCATGGTAATTCCATGGCCATAGGCACAGATACAGTCAAAAATCCTGATATGGGAGCAGGGGCGTCCGATCTCATTTCCTTCCGGGTTTTTTCCCGATTTAATCGCCACTGAATCATCTCCCGTATAAAAGGTGCAGGCAAATATGGTACATCCTGATGAGGAATCCGGATCCCAGCCATCCCCGTTCCAGATATCTTCCGAGCGGAATATGCAGTGGTCGGTAACAATCTGTTCCGAATATATCATATGTACGTTCCATCCGGGTCCATTTTGGAGAGTAAGCCCTGTAATCCTTACATTTTTTGCATTGCATATCTGGATCGGGCGTCCTCTGGCGCGCCCCGGTATGGTATTTGCATTTTCACATTCCAGCACCTTATCTCCCAGAGAATGGATATATTCCTTCAGCCGTTCCCGTTCCGCCGCCATCATGCGCTCTGCCAGAAGCCGGCCGCCGCCGGATATGGTTCCTTTTCCGCGGATCAAAACATCCTCACTGGTACATCCCGCCCGATGGTCCATCACGCCCAGATTTAAAAGACTCTGATAACACTCCCTCTCTGTGCCTTCAAAACGGCTTGGAATCCTGGGAAGGTAATCCTCAGGATTACTGCTTCCCTGAAGAACAGCTCCCTCCTCCAGATAAAGCTCCATATGATCATGGAGCGTCAGGGCCCCTGTCAAAAAGGTTCCTGCGGGGACATAAACCATCTCATCCTCTTTGCAGTCCTCTATGGCCTGTTGTATGGCTGCTGTATTTAACGCCTTTCCATCGCCCTTTGCCAGATAGGGAGCCTGGGTAATGTCAATCCGGCGTTTTCTTTTCGGGGTACGTACCGTACAGCTGCTTTCCCAGATCAGTTCTTCTTTGGGTTCCCCGTTCTTTTCTGTCCTTTTAATCCCTCTAATGTTCCATGTGTTTTCTCTGTTTCTGCCGCCTGTGTTCCATTCAGATAAATCCGATACCGCAGTCCCTGTTCTCCTGCCATTTTTTCCCAGTATACGGTAATGGCTTCCTCCGTTGCTTCTATATGCAGACGTTTATTTTCCATCGGTTTTATTTTCCATCGGTTTCATTTTCCTCCCATCTTTCCTTCATCCGCTCATACAGTTCCTCATGCGTCAGATGGTTTTCCATATTTAAAATCAGGACTACTCTCTTATTTTCTTCTGTATCCGAAAATTCCCTCTGCCACTGATAAAAATGAGGCCCGTCTCCCAAAACTCTGAAATATCCCATCAGGGTCTGCGCGACCCAGCTGCTCTGCTTGATATCGGCCTGGCACTCATTTTCATAAAAGCCATGCCATTTTCCATGCTCTCTGGCCCGCATCCTCCCATCTGTATTCCGGTATGATTCCGCCGCCTTTCCTGCATGGTAAAAACCTCCCAGGTTATCTCCGCCAAAACCGCACAGCAGGCTTTTGCATATCTCCAGAGCACCCTCATAGCAGCCATGTAAAATATCCGCCTGCAAAAGCAGAGAATCTTCAAACAGCCTGCGGGCCCGTCCGGAGAGCCCAAGGGCGGTTTTTTTGCACGCTTCCAGATAGCGTCCATACGAACGGACTGCCTGTCTGCACAGAGCCTCGTACCACCTCACCTGCTCTTTTAAGGTATCCGCTCTGAAAGCCCACAAAAATGCCTGCGCACAGCTGTTTTTATCCTGTATAAACTGTGTCATAAGGATCCTCGGTACATGATTGGCAAACTGTTCTCCTGCCCGGTCATCCTCATTTGGCCCGTATTTGACAGCACAGCCGGAAAACTCCAGATAACGGGCCGCAATTTCAGCAGCTCCCTTTTCACCAAAATAGCGGGCCGCATACCCCTTTGCCCAGTCCTCTGACAGTGTTCCTGTTTTCCAAAGCTGTGCGATCTCATCCAGTATAAATACATGGGGCTTTACATTGGAGCAGTTGATCAGCCAGTAGTCGTCAGCCCCCTGCTCCAGCACCTGCTTTAACTCCTTTTCCACAAACTCCGGCGAATTGGGCAGCATCGTCAGCTGGGCGGCAGCCTGAAGGTCATAAAAAGATGCATGGTAATATATACCGTGTTTTTTTTCGCTGTTTTTTTCCGGAAGGGCCAAAATCCTGGGATTGTGGTTTCCCTGCCTGCGGGAAACCATTTTTCCAAATCCATTGTCCGCCCATATATGGATCACATCCTCCGGGAGCTGCAGATATCCCTTCTTATACAGCTCCATCGTTTCACCGTAGAGATTCGTACAGCACAGCGCCTGAGGATTTTCCTTTTTTACCATTTCATACTGTATCCGGATCAGGCGGCTCATCAGCTCTCCCCTGGCTTCATCCGTATCATACCGGGGATCCGATTCCCAGAAGGGGCAGTCCCCCTGGCCCCGGAATCCCAGATTCCATACCACATTCATATCCTTCTGTTCTTTCACAGCCTTCTCCCACAGCGTATAAAATTTGTCGCTGTGCTCCGCAAAGGAGGCATTCAGAGCCGGATAGGCACGGGCAAACATCTCTGCCCCTAAAGGCTCCGCATGATGATGCGTAATCGCCAGTCCCATGTCAGAGGCCAGTTTTCTGTAGCGGTGTGCATTCCTGTCTGTGCCCGGGATCACCATATTTCCCCCCAGACGCAGCAGGGCTTCAAACACCATGCGCCAGGGCTCTGCCGGATCCCGGTTTACCTTCCATGTATGTAAAAGAACCTCATCATTTACAAACCAGCCTCTCAGTTTTACCCGAAAGGGCTCTGATCTTTTATAGAACCCATCCGGGATCTCTGCAAAGGGCTTCGTTTCAAATGCCTGGTCATTCCAGAACCAGAAGGGCTGTATGCCCAAAAAGCTGCGGCTTATTTCATAAATACCGTATACAAAGCCAAGAGGAGATCCGGCCTTCAAAAGAAACTCCCCCTTCTTTAATTCCAGCTCCCACATCTCAGGAGGGAGTTCTGCATTTACAAGGCGGATGGGGGTACCGTTTACGCCTCCCCTCATCATCTGATCCTCTCCCGGACACAGAACACGGCTCATATCCCGCTTTAAATTTTCAACCGCAAGACACACTGCCAGATTGCCCTGATCGAAATATATCCTTGAATCCAGTGTTATTTTTTCCATCTTTCTTTCCTTCTTCTTTCTATCTGACAATCCGGGCCTGCCTTCACAAACGGAAAGCAGGCCCTGCCTTTTACTTTTATTCTGATAATGTTTCCTTTACGCCGTCAACCAGTTCTTTTGCCGCCTGTGCAGCGTCACATTCTCCTGCTGACAGCTTTCCGAATACTTTTTCATAAACGCCATCCGGAGATGCCATCAAATTGCTGGAATCAAACTTGGGATCCAGCGGGAATTTGGAGTAATTCAGCACAGCCTTATTTGCTTCCAGCACCCTGGGATCGCCCAGTCCCTTCTCCATCACATGGTTTGCCCCTGCTTCAGTGTAGCCGGACAAGAATTTTGGCAAAAAAAGACAAGATAAATGACAAAAATTTTGCCATCTATCTTGTCTTAAATCTTTTCTATTTTGGGTTTATAGTTTCTTTTCAATGATGATTTTTTCACCATCAAAACTTATCGTAATTTCTCTGTCATCTGGAGAAATCCCCATCTGTTTAATCCAACTGATGGGGATTGTAACTCTAGTTGTGTATCCTCCTTGACTACTCGTCCCACCTGATTTATTAAATATTACCTTAGCGTCTCTTACTTCCATCAGTTTCCCCTCTTGCGGCAAGAATCCATAACCATGTAACAACATTGGCAATAATGCTTACCAGTAATGCAATACTATTTACAACATTGATTTCTTTTACTGCAAAGTAACTCCAAATACATAGAGTTGATAAATTTGTAAGTAATATTATTCTTTTCATAGACTTTCTTTCGGAAATGTCTTATAATGAAGGCAGTGGAGATTATCTCCACCGCCTAGCACCTATTTGAAGAAGGTCGTATAGATTAAGCATATCGAGGTTGTCGCCATATTGATTATGCTAACTATAAGAGCTACTTTTTCAAGTTGGTGCTTTTCTTTTTTCTTTTGTTTTGACATTTCTTATTACCTCCTTTCTATATAAGATTATAACATATTCGTTACGAATAGTCAAGAAGAATCTAAAATAATTTTAAAAAAGTGGGAAACTTTTTAAGTCCCCACTCTCTTTTACATTTTAATCATACGCCAGCCCCGGCCATCTCAGTGCTCCATCCTGATCCGGAGTAAGCGTCACCGGCTCTGCAATCATCCGGCCCTCAGTATCCATGATGTACCACTTACCGTCAATGGTCTGCTGGCCTGTTACCATGGCACCGTCAGCGCCCAGATAGTACCAATGATCCTTATACTTGTACCATGTATCATGCACCATTATGCCGGAGCCGTCGAACCAGTACCACTTGCCCTCATGCCAGTACCAGTCATTTCGGACTGGCTGACCGTTGCCGAGGTAGTAGCGCCAACCGCCATCTTCCTGTTGCCAGCCGGATTTCTTTACAGGTTCTGACAACGCCGCCTTGAAGTCTGTCCATAACTGCGGCTGATCCAGCATCTTACGGGGGCAGTGCTTGCGCTTGGCATCGTAGTGCCGGATTACATGATCGGCATCAGTCTCCAGCTCTGCCATAATCTGGCGCACAAGCTCAATGCAGTTTGCACGGGCCTGATCGTAATCAGAGTCTGGATTGACACAGATCTCAATATTGATACTGTTTGTGTTGGTTACTCCTGCTACCAGAGGCGTACCGTACTGTCTACCGACTGCATAGGCACCGTCGCTGTAATATAAGGTCTGTACAGCCACCGTATCGTCTACATACCAATGCACAGAGGTGGACAGGTTGCCGTTTCGATGGGCTTCGGAGTGTTTAAGGGCACCGGCACCCATCTTGTAGTTGTCCGTCTCGTGGATCACAATCCATGCTGGGCGGTTTTGACCTGCGTAACAGTTTATCTGCTTAATCTCTCGTCTTATCTCCATTACTCTTCCTCCGCTAATTTCCAGCCAGCCGGATACGCATCCGGCCCCCATACGCAGTTATCCATCTGGCAGATATACCGCTTACCGTCTGTGTATGTCATCTTATCGCCTGTGTTATAGGCATCATGTGCACCTGTAGGCTGTACCCATGCAGGATACTCCTCTGTCTCTGGCGGCATCATGCTACCGCCCTCCATCTTAGTAATTTTGTCAGCCAGGCTGAGGATCGTCTTACCCATTTCGGTCATATTGGCATACAGAGTGTCAATCTGCTTCTGGAGTGGCGCATAACTGTTTTCTGGGTCTGCACTGGTGCGGGCCAGATCAATCAATTCCGTGCGCTGCTCCTCAGTGAGGGTGCCTTGGAGCCAGATAGTGTCAATCTTTTTGAGGATGTCCGTCAGCTCATAGCTTCCGGACGTGATTACATTTTTAATGATATCGTACATTATGTACCTCCTATCATAGCGGCACTGATAGCCGCTAACTTGTTATCTATATAGGTTTTGGTGTCTGCGGTGTAGGTTAAATCCATGGTACAGCCGCCGTTGTTGGTGATTTCGGTGGTGCCTGCATACATGGTGAGGGCGTTGAGCTGAGCCTGTTCGGATGGGGTGAGGGGGATATTCTCTGGAGCATCTGTCTTGTAATACACTTCTGCCCCTGCGCTCAACTCTCCTGTTGTGGAATAATACTCTGTTGCAATGTTTTCTGTACTATAAGATGGAGTGTATGCGCTCTGGTATACCCAGCACCACACACCATTTACCTTTTCCAGTTTGTCCCACTTGGTAAATGGTCTGGGCGGCGTTAAAATGATGGACTGGCTCTCCGTACCGCCCTTAATCGTGACGGTGATGGGTTGGTCTGCCAACTCGATGGACTGAGGATAATCTGGTGATGGAGAAGGTTGACCGCCAGTATAAGGTTCATAGGCAGTGACAGAAGAACCGTATTCCAATTGGATATCATAAAATTCAGCCGTCATAGTTCCGTTATTGATATCAAAACGAAAATACATCATATCGCCTTCTGCAATATCAAATGTTGTCCATCCTTTGCTTCCAGTTGATGAATAATCACTCGAACCATCAGCTTTTTTAATAATAGCAAAGGCCTCGACAGTCTTACTTTTATGAGCAGTTCCCATCGGCATATTACTTTTAAAAGAAAGTGTATATTTTCCGGGATTAAGTTTTAATAAATCATCAGTTTTATTCAAACAGAAGAAAATTACTTCCGTTGTCGTAACTCCCTTTCCTTCCAAGACTATTTTGTCATTATCGACAGATGCTTTTAAATCGTTATTGTCTACCTCATATTTTTTTAAACTGTTAATATCAAACAGGTTCTTTCCACTCATCTTCCGCTGTTCCGTTTTGCCAGTCATGGAAAACTCTTCTATTGGCAGTGGTGAGCTATCGGCTATTGTTAAATACCCCCCCCCCCACTGGTTTTTTGACTAATCAATGCCGACTGGATATTAACCAACTTGGCACTTAAACGCTGTTCCAGATTGCGTATGTAGTTTTTCGTATCTGCTACATACGTTACTTCCATATGTACCCCTGCGTCACTGCTCACAACCGTAGTCGGGCCATATGTCCGCAGGGCCTTGTAGGCGGCAATCTCTTCTGGGGTGAGATCACGCTCGATGGGGGTGGCGATGATATACAAAATTTTAAAAGATTTGTCTGCCAGATAATTTTTAATTTCTTCAATCTCTGTGCCAGCAGATATTGGAAGTCTAACTCTCAAATAGTTTGCTCCGCCAGTATATCCGCACGAAACTTCATCTATACTGTATATATTATGTTCACATGCTTTCAACCTGTCACATAGCATCGAATTTGCACCTAGCGTATTAAAGTTAGAAGCATCTGTAACAGGAATGTTAATGAGAATACTGTTTTCGTGTTTAGCTTCAATATCAACACTAAAAAGTGCTTTATCATTAAATACGAAATTATTCACCCTCTGCACATACTTCCCGCGCCCCAAGTCAATCTCGTCACAAACCCACTGCTGACCGTCCGAATCTGTGTAGTTGCCATCCTTGCTGACTGGTACACCGGGGAGGCCGTTAGGGGTTTGAAGGGTGAGGGTCTGGGGAATGCGTGGTGGTTCGTAG
This sequence comes from Enterocloster sp. HCN-30185, assembly GCF_037890305.1. NCBI lineage: Bacteria > Bacillati > Bacillota > Clostridia > Lachnospirales > Lachnospiraceae > Enterocloster > Enterocloster sp. HCN-30185. The sequence goes on along the minus strand of NZ_JBBKBT010000002.1, from coordinate 48,578 downwards.
GGAGTTGGGACAGTGCCATACTCGAGTTGCGTAACCGACAGATCTATGTAACACACCTCGTTATAAGCGTGCATGCTTGTAATTTTTTTCAAAATTTTTCCTTTAGTCGTCACCACTGTTTTCGGTGTATCGTGCTTGATATTGTGCGATTCATTAGTTCCATCTGAATATTCAAATCTAAAACCAGCGGCGTTGTTTAGATTTGTTTCTCGATACATTTTTATCGTAAATGTCAATTGATTTGCTGAGTTATTCTTGGAAAAATCAAATGCAAAACCTTTGTCTGTATCAACGTACTTGTAACACTCGACTCCACGAAACTCTACAAAATTTCCGTTACTTAATCTGTCTGCATCAAACAGGTTCTTTCCACCCACCTCCACCGTAATACTCCCGTCCTCCCCAACACTCACTATCTCCTGCGGATACTCTGGACTGGGGGATGGTTTGCCGTCGGTGTAGGGTTCGTATGGCAAAGCCGAAGAGCCAACATTAATCATAGGGGTGGTTTCTATATTGTTATAAGTTCCGTTGGCTATATAGCAATTATAAGTTGTTTCTACGTCCACAGTTATTTTTTGATTAAATACCCCATCAGTAGGTGCTATGATGTGCCAAGTAGACGGTTTGTCTGCCGATAAAGTATATGTACCGGGTTGTAGTGTAACGGTAAAAGCTCTATTATTGGCATCAATTACACCGTTTAATACAATTTTGCCGTCACTATTAATTGACACAACACCTTTTTCGATTTGCGATTTGAGAAATGTCTTAGCATCAAATAGCTGTGCTCCTGTAGTCCTTTGCTGCTCCGTCTGTCCAAACACCCTCAGCCCCCGAAACGGACGACCCTCTGCAGCATCATCGGCGGTAATGACGGAGCCGGACGCTGTATTAAGGATTGCCGGTGCCAGATCGGTCATCCCTTCCACCAGGCCGGCTATATCAGCCTTATTCTGGTTGATCTGCTCCCTATCCGCCACAATCCCGGCAGCCGCATCCTCAACCCTCTTGGTCTGCTTATCGCCCTCTGTGGTGACTGCCTGCACTGCTGTAGTCTTGGCCTCAGTAACCTCATTGACTGCCTGTGTGCCTGCCTCCTGTACTGCTGTGGTCTGTTTTTGCCCCTCGACCTCAACAGCTCCCACAGCCGTGCTCTGAGCCTGCCCTATGGCTGTAAGGGCGTCTTGAGCGGTCTGTCCAAACTGCGCAGCTGTCTGCTCCACTGCCTGACGATCTGCCGCCACTGCTTCCCTCATCTGGCTGACTGCCTGCCTATCATTGGCAACTGCCTGACGGTCTGCCCCTGTCTCCTCAGCGTACTGTCTTGCCCCATCCTCAGCCGCCTCAGCGCCCGCCTGTGCCTGTACTGCGGCTGTCTCTGATAACTTAGCCTCCTGTGCTGATAACGCCGCATCTGAGGCCGCCTGCTGGGTCTGGGAGAGCATCCCTGCTACAGTCTGCTTATCCTGCGCCACAGTGTCGGCATTGATCTCTACCTGTTCCGAAAGTTTCTGTACTGCTTGCAGATGCTCCGCTGTCTGGGTGGCTGCTGCCTTGGCCTCATCCGCAGCGGATACAGCCTTGTCACCGGCCTCTTCTGCCCGTTTGGCAGCGTCATTGACGGCCTCAATGGCTTCATGGAATATCTCACCATCTCCGGGTGCATCAAAGGCTTTTGGCTTAGATCTTGCCTTGACTTTCATCATAATCTGTTTAGTGGTCTCGCCGAATGTCCGGTCTGACAGGTACACCCATGCGTAGACTTGATAATCCCTTACGGCATCCGTGCCCTCTAACATACTGTCTGGAATCGTGACGGTTGTTACGCCGTCTTTGGTCACTCCCACGCGGGGGACGGCCTCTCCGCCTGCTTCCTGTAACGAAAAATGAATCTCCACCACCGTCGGAAGGTGTAGTCCCTCAATCCGGAGCTGCTGGCCATAGTCCCATTGCCATAGGCCGTAAGCCCAGACGCAATCATCACCATCTGTAAATACTGCTGTAATCATATTACCTCTTACCTCCAACAAAAAGGGCTCTAGGATTGTCCCAGAGCCTGTCTGTGTTGCGCTATCGCACAGATTACTTATCTTCCGTGCCTACCGCTCTCTCGTCTTCCTTACCGGTCGCTGGGCCAGTGGTAACATAAGCATTATCCTGCGCGCCCTTGGGTCTTGCCTTCTGGGCTGTATCGTTGTGTCTCTGCTCTGCTGTTCTTTTGTCCTGATGTTTGTTTGTTGCGTTTGCCATAATTTTGTCCTCCATAATTTAGATATAATAGTAGTTGCTCTGGTTTTGTTAATTGATTATGTAATCATTTGAATCATCTCCTTTCCTTATTTGCGATAATGGGTATTATCGGAAGTTTTGAGGGGTATGTAGCTGGTCCCACCGATTTGTATAATCGTGGTCAAAATCCTTATAATTTCACAGGAACTAATGTTACAAACGAATCGGGTGGGCTGAGATTTGTTGGCGTAAAAAGTCCTTATGGAGACTCGGATTTCAAAATTATATCGTCAGGGGCTTTCAACTTTGTCCCGTATTCAAAACTTCGGATATGGTTCTTGGTGGATCAGATTAAACATTACAGCGATTCTAACTATATTTTTAAATTCCATATTTACAACGAATCAACAAAAATTGCTGAGGCCTCATTCGGTGGAAATCTCAATACTATGTATATGATGGAATTAAATATCTCATCTTACGCGGCAACTAGCATATTACAAGTTATTTTAGAAACAGAATTTTATAACGATGCTAGTGGGAGCGATTCCGATCCAACTTGGTCAACTTCAGCATTCAACGGTTGGATTTATCAGATAGCCGTTGCGTAATAAACGAATCAAGCTATATAAATACGAGTAATAGAACCTCTCCAACCATTGGCAGCGTATGGAAAAATAATCCATGGTGTAAAGGTAATATTTCTGCTTATAGGGAATGAAAAGCCATTACCTGTAGATGCATCACTTGTTTTTATCGAAGTTACAGTGCTACCACTGATGGCATCTTTCAATTCAAGGTAGTGATAACCCGATTGTCCAGCACCAAAACTCCCATATACATCTCCTTGTATGTATAACCTTTGAGAAGTTGTTATAGTATAACTTTTTGAAGCCTTTATATTAATGCTGGTTCCACCAACAGAAATTCGGTCTTGGAGGAAGCCTGCCCCACTTATAGATGTAAAACCTGCGTTATTCGCACCATTAATATATAGATCACCTGCGTCGCCAACCCAACCTTGGAAACTTCCGATAATACCCATTATCGGCTCGTTTTTTTTGATCTTCTCCGGCGTAATCCCCGCCATGTTGCGGATATCCTCCCATGACAGGAACACATTGGCGTTCTCGTTGTAATATCCGCTAGGAACCTTGACCCACATCCGCTGATTGCCTGCATCATTGCCCTTGCTGTTGCCCCAGCCGTTGTAATCGCCACGGTTGGGCATGGTGCCAGTCTGTTTGCTTTTGGCATTGTTCGTATAAAACGTCTCTCCATTCAGCACATGGGCTGCCTGGGCGTTCCCTGTCAGTTCCAGGCTGCCTTGAACCGGTTCATCATCTGATCCTTTCAGTATTCCCGTGTAGCCTTTCAGCAGTTCTGCGGCTGTTCCGGTACAGTCATCACTCCCTGAAACCCCACCAGAGCCTCCTACTGGATAAAATCTTGCCATCCCTATACCCCCTTAAAATTAACCGTACAATCGGCTGTCGGCTTTTTAAACCGGCACGTTGCTGTTACAGATCCTTCCGCACTGTCAAAATGGGAGATACAGCCATAAGCCTTTTTCCGTCCCTTGCTGTCCTTTTCATCTGTACCGTCATCCACAAACATCGGAATGGGCTTATCTGTATCCTTCATCCCTTCCACCTGTACAGTCTGGGTATATGGCGGGCCGTCTCCCCAGCCTGCTGCGCTGAAGGCTGCCTGCCGCTCCCCTGCCATCAGCTCCGCCCGTTTCTTTAAGTTGACATCATTGTTGACAAGCAGCTCAATTACTCCACCCATCTCATTGCCGTCTGCTCTTGTCTTACGGTCCCATTTGGGGATCTGGTCGGTAAACTTGCCATTGATCTCGCAATTTGCCACTTTTTATTCCTCCTCAAAAACTTCCGTCAGATCATACTGTAATGCCACATCATCCGGCTTGATAAAAGCGGGCATGGTCTTGTAACGCACCAGATCGCCCTCAGAATCCACAAGCCCCACCTCCGAGATCGCCTCTCCTACCAGTTCCTCCTCCTGTATCGTTGCATGGTAACAGCAGGAGGTTTCTGACTCATTGACAAAATCATATCCATCTATTTCTTTTTCCAGGAGCAGGGCCGACAGCCCTGTCTCATCGCCCGTTACATTCTTGGGATCTCCTCCCTCATCCAGCCCGCCAGACCCCCATACCATCTTTGTGATAGGCGGGAGGGTGATCGCCCCGGCGTGTGCCTTGCACAGCTTCTTAAGCCCGATCTTAGTTGTGATCAGCTTTGACATGATCCGTTGCCTCCTTATAGTAAATACCGCCGTCTAAGTTCCGGCTGCCATCTAAGAGCCATTCTCCATCCAGTGTATTTTGGCAGTCCATCGTGCCAGCTCCGGCCAGCCGTACCCTGCCGGTGATCCCCATGCGGATCCGGATACCGTAATCCTGCATTTCTTTCTGGTCATTGTATCCGTTTAATTCCATGCTTCCATCCAGCAGCCAGAGGCCGTTTAAAAGTAGGGGGTTCTGGTTTTTCCAGGAATATCCCTTGATCGCCATATGGATCAGGACACGGTAATCCACATGGCCTCCGCCTGTTGCCTGCATGATAAATTGATAGTTGTCCCTGGCACTGGCAGGCTTGACCTCCCGGACCTGTTCCCTCATACGCTCCACAGGGATGTAGCTGTGGTCCATATCCAGCCGGATCCGGACCAGGAACTCAGCCCATCTTTCAGGATCGATGGTATGATATGGGATCACTTCTCCCGCAGCGCTGAACGCTTTCAGGCATAATTCGATGCTTGCCTTGGTTCCTGCCTGTTCTGCCAGGATCCCTTTCATCGCCAGACGGATCCTGTAATCTTCCACAGACTCATTCTCCAGACGGGGCATATTCCGATCCCGCCCGTGCTCTGTAAGCATGATCTCGCTGGCCGTTGCCACCATGCTCTCTTCCCGGACTCTCTGGATATCCTGGACTGTCTGGTCATACAGGGCACCAACCACTTTAAAGAAAAGATAAAACTGGTTCGATGCCTTTTTTACCTGCTTCAAAGGGGCTGTCAGCAGGCTGTACATATAATCCGCATAGTTGTCAAACATTCTGCCTCCTTACCCCTGTTCGATCATCACTGTACAGGTTCCCAGTGTGATCACCTTGTCATTGTCCAGGATCACATCCTTATCAGGAACCGTCACCCGGATATTTTTGTATTGGTACGTCCCCTTGATCGCATCCCTGACTGCACAGGCAAGGTCGAATGTATACAGTTCATACAGTACCCGCTGCTTTCCGATCTGCATATATTGCATGATCCCTGCCTCCGCGATTTCTTTTAATCCTGTGGTATCCAGCCCGGAAGGAACCGTAACGGTAACAGAGATATCCTGCTCCACGGTTTCTGAGCTTTTGACAAGTACATTATCATAGGGCCCTTTTATGGTATCCACTGCCTTGCGTACAGCATCCAGAAGCCCCTCCGTAGCCTGTCCCGCTGTACTGGTAACCACGATGTCCACGGTTCCCTGTCCTCTGGGATGCTGGTCATGTACCGTTACTGCCAGGACACCCGGCACCGCCTCACAGACATTTTTGTACTTATCACGGGTCGGAAGGGTAGACAGTTCGGACCATGCTCCCAGTACCCTGGACCGCAGGCTCTCAAGGTCCTCTTTATCCGCCCCTTCTTTTGTGATCCAGCCGGATCTGTTTGTGATCCCCTGTACTCCGTCTAAATAGATCAGGCACTTGTTGATCTGCCCCGGACCCACATTGTACTTTGCCCCCGGCTGCTCTGCCTCAACCGGCACCTCCACGCTGTCCGTATCTTTTTGCAGGATGGTCGTTTCTGTTACGAAAAAACGCAGTTCCTCACCATTAAGATCCTTGGCTGTCTTAAAGATATACCCTTTTGCGATCTTGACTGCCTCACCGATGGCAGCACTGCCCTGTTTATCCGGGCTTGTCCGGCTGACGGTCACCTTGCCCTGAGTCTTAACTGCGGCTTTGCGCCGCTTGGAAAAATCTGCTGCCTTAAGCTCCAGCCACACATCAGACGCAGAGTACACAAACATATTTCCAAGGACCATGCGCAGAAGCTGGACCAGCTCAATGCGTACCTGCAGGGCGATCAGCATAAGGTGGTAAAAGACTCCTCCGGCAGAAAAGTTGGTGACTGCAAAGCCCTCCTCTTTTAACTGCTCCACGGTCTGATCCTTCAGTTCAGCCAGCTCCGGCACGGGAAGCACTTCGTCCAAAATTTTTTCATTCAGCAATGTCAACCACCTCCACGCGCACCCGGTCAATGGATACCTGCAGGTGCTCCTGCCCGCTCTCCTCCACAAACCGGAAATAAATATCGATCCTTATCCGGTCCCCTGTAAACTCCATCTGTACCTCGATTGTAGGGCTGTCCACTTCCGGACGTTCTGACAGTTTGCTCCGGATCCTCTGGCTGATCTCCAGCTGGGCCATGCTGTCATATTCCCTATGCAGGTACTCCTGTAATCCCCAGCCCCAGGACGGATTATAGAATACCTCTCCCGGTGTCGTGACTGCCTCCAGCCGGATATCCTGCAAGAAACAGTCCCTGGCACTGCACAGGGGGACATCCCCTGTACTGGATGCAGTGAGCTGCCAGTCCTCTGACAGGCGGATGTCTGTATCATGCAGTCCTGCCATCAAATCACCTCTCCTATGATGTAAGGGTCCAATGCCCCGTAAAGCATAGCAACCGCCACTGTATCGCCCGGATCCGCCTGTATCAGTGACCGTACTCCTGGGATCACGGGATACCGGCTGTCCGGCTCCCCGTCCCTGCCGATGATGCGGAGGGAATACACATAACCTTTTTTCCGTATCACTGTCTCTACAGTCCTCGGCCCGTCCTCCAGCTCCACCTGCACCTGCCTGTGCTCCTCTTTTATGTTTCCTGACTCAGAAACGGCACTGACCTGTGCCAGCATGACGGGCGGGAGCTGTGCCTGCGGGTATTCCTCGCCGATCTTCCTCTCCATGACCCCGCGGATCATGTTCTCCAGCATTCCTCCCATCCGGCTGCCTCCTTACTGTTCAATCAAACGTGATATATGTCCGGATAAAACCGGCATCATTTGTCTTAAATAAAACCTTTTTTACCAGGGCACTGCCTGTATACGCGGGATGTATGACCTTGATCGTCTGGGAATGATGGATAAACGGCATGGATACCGTTTCCAGTTCCCATGATCCCATGCTCCGCTCCAGGCGGATAATATTGGATCCGTACTCAAACAGATAGGTCTGCTTCTGCTCCGGGTTCGTACACCAGTAAAATACCCCGCCTGAGAAATAAAACCGCTTCTGGATCTGCCACAGCCTACGGATCTCTTCCAAAACCTGTATCCCGTTTTTCTGTGCAACCGGCACGACCTTTTTCGGCTGGTAGACCTCCTGTGAGATCTGGAAGTTGCTTATCCCTGCCACCTCCAGAAGATACCGGACAATCTCCTGAGGGGTCACATCCAGAAATGTCTCTGATATAGTGACTCCCTCCAGACGCTGCATCTCATCTTTTGCCAGGATCTCATTTTTCCCCTGTGCCCGGTTGTAGGGGCTGCTTACATATCCGGTAAAAACTTCCTCCATGATCCCGCTGTAGCCCAGATAGATGCTCATTTCATCCCCTTTTGCTATCCCAATCTGGGTCTGGTAAGGGTCGGTAAATCGGATCTTGGCCCAGTCAAAGTACGACTCTGCGTCCGAACAGGTCTCGATCTCGATCCCTTTTTTGATAGAGTAGGCGCCGATCTGGACCCCTATCCCTGGATAAAACAACTCCATATCCGCCTCCTAAAATGGCATTTTTTCGATCCGGCCAAGCCCTGCTGATGCCGATGGGGTTACCTGGGCTGCCGCCTTTTTCTGCGGGCTTTGTGACAGCTTACCGGCTGCACGTTCTGTTTCTTTTCTGGCAGGGGCTGTCCCCCTGTCATCCTTAAGATAGCTTTTATAGTCTTCATTCAGCATAGACCCTGTGGACACAGATGCGTCTTTTTTGGCACCGCTGTTGCTTGCCGATCTGCCCGCGGAGATTATAAGCGTGTTATATTCCCACAGTTCTAAGGAGGCTGTGATCTGCTGCTTTTTGTTTTCCGCCTTATGGGTCATATTTTTAAGTATGACCTGGGAAATCCCCCGGACTGCGGTATCTTCGCATACAATCTGGTGGACTGCGGGCAGGGCCTGGCCCGGCTGCCGGAACAGCGCCTGTATCTGCTGGAGCTTCTGCATCCTGGTCATAGTGACTGTCCCGGCATCATCCTGTGTATCCTCAAGGATCAGTTCTATGTTTATCTTGGCATCCTCATAGCCGGTCGCCTGCTTGGGCTTTTTGCTCTGCCCTTCAACCTCCTGCTCATCCACCTGTGCATCATTTTTAATCTCCATGCTTTTGACCAGCCCCGGCAGGATCACATCGTCGATCTTGACCGTCTGGTCATCCTGATATACCATGCCTATCCCTCCTCGATCACAACATCACCCGGAAGGGATCCGCTGCCATTGGCAAATTCCTCGATCTCCTTGAGCAGTTTCAGCAGTGCGGGAAGCTCCTTGATCGTCTTAAAATCTACTTTCAGGTGGAGTTCTTTGATGGTCAGGCCCCTGTCTTCGGTCTTTTCTTCTACTACGTTTTCCTTCTCTGTACGGGCAGTATCCCTTGGAAGCGTCCGTACCGGTTCCCTGGTTGTCTCAATCCCCTCACTGGACATCTGGCTGCGGACATTGGAAAGCGCTGCATCTGCTGCCTGTCCCGGCAGATCCTGTGCCAGCTTGATCCCCTCGGCATAGGTACTCATGGTCCTCCTGCCTGACAGGGTAAGTGTGGACAGCGGGCCCGTCTTCGCATCACTGAAGGGAAGCATATTGCGGATCTTCTGCAGCCCGCCTTTCACTGCCTCCACCGGTTTGTTGATCGCAGACCGGATCCCTTCCGTGAAGGTATCCATGATCTTTGCACCTGACTGCTTAAACCAGGACACTGCACCGGTCACTGTATTCTTAATGTTATTGATCCCGCCGGTAAATTTACCCGCGATCGCGGAAAGCTTTCCTCCAGTGAGATTATCAACGAACGTAAAACCGGCCGTATAAAAGCCTTTGATTCCCTCCATCGCAGCCGCTGCTATGCCGGTGATGCCGCCTCCGTGCGCTTCATATGCGGCCCGCATATTTCCAAGCTTTTCGTTTACGGTAGCTTCTGCTGCTCCCAAAACAGCGCTGATCCCGGAACCAATAGCGCCAAAGAGCCCGCCAAAAAAATCCACCACCGCTCTGCCGCCGGAGAGGATCGAATCCCACACAGCATTGACTCCATCCCGGAACCATTCACATTTGTTATACAGCAGTACCAGAACTGCGATCAGGGCGATCATGGCTATAACAACCCATGTAACCGGATTGGCCAGGAGGGCTGCCGTAAACCCCCAGACCGATGTGATCAGAGGGGCCATTGCGGTCGTTGCCGCAGTCACCGCCTGACGCCCCATGTTAAAGATCCCGGTCCCCAGCCGCTTGACACCGCCCAGTGCAATACCTCCGGCAGACTTTATGAGCATGAAGCCTTTTTTTACCCCATCCCCGGCATACATACCGTATATCCGTATCGTTGTCAAAAGATCCGGCAGCTTTTTGATCTGTCCGATAAACCCGACAACCATACCTCCTGTTTTGGTAAAGACCAGCCCTGCTGCACCTACAACTGCAATCGTGGAGCCTGCCACAGTTAAAAATCCGCCAAGCGCCAGGACCACCAGCATCAGCACCTGTACCAGATCCTGATGCTCCTGCGCCCATCTTCCTACGGTATCCACCGCCTGGCTTCCCTTGTCGATCATCACATTTACCGTCGGCATAAGGCTGTTTCCCAGTGTTTCCTTGACGTTCTGGATCTTTTGCTGCAGGACCGTAAACTGATCCGGCTCCATCTGGTTCATGGCATCTGCCATTCCTTCCGCGACTCCCCTGCCCTGTCCCATGCTGTCATACAGGGACAGGATATTGTTCTGCAGGTCTCCTGTCTTATTGTACAAAAGGTCGATGAGTGCCACAGCCTCCTGGTCGCCAAATGCCTCCTGGATCTTGATCTTTTCCGCTGCATCCATGGTCTCGCCAAATTTGCCGCGCAGCTTGTCCAGGATCTCCGGCATGGACAGAAGCTGGTTATTGGCATCCAGGAAGTTAAGCCCCAGCTCCTTGCCTCCCTTGGCAGCACTCTTTAGGAATGCATTGTATTTTGTGCCTGCCTCACTGCCTCCCATGGTCGCCTGGAGCATACCCAGGATACTCAGCTGCTCCTCTAAAGGCACTTTGGCATTGGTAGCCGACGCTCCCAATGATTCGATTGCTTGGGACATCCCGGATCCGGTGGTCTTAAACTGCTGGACGGACTTGGCAATCCCGGCGGAAAACATCTCACCAAACTCCATATCCGTCATGCCGCTGTAATAGTCCTTGTAAATACCGTAACCCGTAGCAAACAGGGAAGTCATTTCCCCGACGGTAGACTTGGTGGCCTTGGCTGTCAGGCCGGACAGTTCTGTAAACTGTGCTACGCCCTCATCACTCAGCGAGGCAATACCGCTCTTAATGTCATAAGCAGCACTGATGAACTCTGCCTTTGTCGTACCTGCCCAGGTGTTGCTGAAGTCTGTGGCTGCATGTTCAAGGGTCTTTAAATCCTTAACACCTAATGAGGACAGCTCTCCCAGCGCCCTCCGTGTATCAAACGTTGCCTGGACCGGTGCAAGCGCAGCCTTCGTGATCTGGTCACCGACCACTGCCACACCGATCCCGGTCTTTGTCATGCTTCCCAGCCCCTGCTCCATTTTCTGGAGCTTGGAAACCGAGCCGCCGACTCCTGCCTGCACCTTGGACAACGGGGAGGTCAGATTGTCCACCATGGACATGATTAAGGACAGTTTAAATACACTTTCTAACCCCATCCTTCCCCTCCTCTGTTATTCTTCCGGGAAAGCACTTACTACTCCCCGCTGTATAATGGCGCTTTCCAGCTCCTGGATATACCGCGCCATTGCCAGATAGTGCAAAAATTCATCCAGTTCCATGTGTTCAAGATCTGCCTGCCCTAAACAGTCCGGAGGCACAAAATGAAGGATCTCCAGGCGGCCTGCCTCGTAGATGCTTCCTTTGACCGCCTCCAGGTGGCTGTTTAGAGCTTTTTTAAATTTGTCTCTTTCGACAGTCCCATCATTGCCAGCAGCTTTTCTCCCACGGAAATGGACAGGGCCGGATACTCCTCCAGGTCAGCCGTTAAGGCCCCGGCGCTCTCCGGGAGGACTGCATCCATCAGGAACGTTTTAAGGGAACGGGTGGCATTGTTGGATGCCGTCTTGACATAACGGTCATAGCTGGCCACGCTTGGAGCACGGAAGTAATAACACTTTGCGATCTCTGTATCATCATCCGGCGTCAGTATCACCCCTACCCGGTAAATTTTTCCATACTTTGCCTTCAATGCGTCTTCCTTCTGCTGGGTTTCCGCTGCTGTTTCCTGTTCTTTTTTCATTTCTTCTGCCATTTTTCTGCTCCTTTTTGCCATTTATCTTGTCAATTTACATCGGTTTGACGCCGTCACGGACGATCCCGCCCACGATCAGCAGATCCAGATCCACGCTTAAGGATTTGTCTCCCTGTGCTGCTTTATGGCTGTTTTTGGTGATCGTGACCTTGTTTAAGACATCCGTCCGGGTTCGGTCCCCGTCATTGGCATAGCTGACTGTAACTTTTCCAAACAGCAGGCGGTACAATGGTGTGCCTGTCCGTTTGCAGTAATCCAGCAGCCCGTCATAGTCATCTCGCAGGAGTGTAACCTTGCCCGACGCCTTATAGTTGCCCTCTCCATACCCGCGGGGCTTCTGCCCCTTTCCATAGACCTCTTCTTTTTCCAGCTCATCCTCATAGTCGATGGACTGGATCTGCAGGTTTAAGCCCGGGATCCCCAGATCCACATCCCCCCATGAGTAAGAGCGCCCATTTACTTCTAACATTTATCTGCTGCCTCCTAACTGCTTATGACCACGCCGGTACGCCCCAGATCCACCAGGATGCTGCGGATGTAACCGCGGGATGCATACCGCACCACCATTGACAGGGACTTGCTTGTCTGTATGTCCTGCCCGTTCGGCACTGTAATCTCCGCATCCGATATCTCCCCTGCCTCGACCATCCTGTCCAGAGGGGCTTTCACATACTCCGCAATCTTCCCCAGTTCCTTCTGTGTATCGGTCAGGTCGATATCCTCCTGCAGGTGCTGGAGTGCCTCCTTGCGCACCTCCCGGATGATCTTATTAAGGACCCTCACATCCTCCGCATACTGGTAGTCGCTGCCTTCCGGCCCCATGACGTTGGCATTGGATACATAGTATTTTTCCAGCCCGTCATATTCCCTGAAGGTTACATACCCCGCCGCATCCAAAAGGGCGGTGGAATCCTCGATACCGGCCGGGGTCAGTTCCAGCATCTTGTCCCTGCTGATCCCCATCTGGTAGGAATCCCCGGTACGGCCAATGGACTGATGGACCTTTGTGCGCGCATACAGGCCGCACACGATCCCGGCGCTGTTCTGTTCTGCGGTCCGTCCGTCCATTTTGATGTAGCGGCTTCTGGCAGCTACGACCTGGATCTCATAATTCCTGACCTTTTTCCGATCCTGCTCCAGGCGCTCCACATAGTCCGAAACCTCCTCCTCATCATCCGGGGCATAGGCCTCCATCACAAAGAGAAGGGGCTTATGGTGATCCTGCTCCAGTTCCTGCTGGGCTGTGGATATGGACGCCCACATGGCTGCATCGCTCTCGCCTACGATATGTACCATCTCATACAGCTCGTTATAACTGCGCAGCCGGCTCACAGCCGTAAGGACGTCCTGGCTGGTCATCCTGGGGGCCGTCGTGGAAAAACGGTACACATCCCCGATCTCAAAGGATCCCTCTTTTTCCACATCTTCCGTAAAGGCCAGCGTGATGCCCGTTTCCGGTATCTCATAGCTGCCGTTCTCCGGAACTGTCAGGTCATCTGAATTTGTCGCGCCTCCGTCCGTGGAATACATAAACAGCGCACTATTAAAGCCGCCTTTCCCTGTGATCGTAACCACTACCTCAAAGGCATTGCAGGGGGTTCCGCTGGCTTTCATGCTGCCCTTGCCCTTTTTGGAATCCGTGACCTGTCCGATCGTTCCGGCTGTGGATGCAGCCACCGGGATACAATAGATCCGGTCTGCCCCGTTTTCCACGCTGTCCATGACGGAATCAGCCAGAGGGGAACGTCCCAAAAGCTCCCGGATCTTAAGGACCCCCATATTGCCGGTGATCGTCACCGGCCGGTCTGCCTTCACCGGTGAGGCACCGATGGCAGTAAAAATGCCGGTCCCCTTATTCGTGGAGAACCCTAAAAGCCCGTCACTTACCGTTGTAAACACATCTCCTAGCATCCCGTGCCCTCCTTCTTAACCTTTCTTTCCCTTCCGTCCATTGCCGTGCCGCCAAAGGCAGCAATGGCAGAATCATATTCCTGCTCTGTCACCCTACGGCCCGGCTTCCATCCCTGTGCGGTACAGGCACCCGCATACAGGGCGGCGCTGGTCCCTTTCATCCGCTTCCAGCCACCGATCTCCTGCAATGAGGCACTTGCCCTTTCCTTACTTTTGTCCATGATCTATATCCAGCTCCTTGTCTTTTAAGCTCTGTCTTGGTGTGTCTGCATATACGCCGCCCGAAAATGTGACCCTTATCTTCACGGCGATCTTAGCTGCCAGGATGCTGTCCTCATCCTCCGCCCATTCTGCTTCAGATGGTTCAACGTAAACAAAATCGCCGTTGATATACAGTCCCTTTCCCAGTATCTCCAGAAACCTCTGGTAGATCGCATCCAGCTTCTCCGCATTAAATTCCCCGATCACCACATCAAAGACCACGTTCCGCTTAAATAAGCAGGTACGGGTCTTCGGGTTCCCGTCCGTGTCTTTAAAAACACGCCTGCTCCCATCCCGCTCCAGGGTCTCCTCATCAAACAGGACGGCCCCTACATGGCTGTTCCGGTATAGCTGCAGCTTCTTAAGGGATGTGATGGGTTCCATCTGTATCCCACTGGCCCTTAATCTGTCGATCAGGTATTCCCTGCACTTCGCATACATGCGTCCGCTCCTCCTCTGGTCTCTTTATGTCTCTTCCAGAAAGTCCTCCACTGTTCCCTTGATCTCTGCCATATCGTCTTCTGACAGCCCCAGGAACGGCCTTGCCGGGATATGCACCCGGATCGTGACCTGTTTTTTCCGGATCCACTGGCCGCCGATCTTAAAGATCAGCCCCCGGCTTGTCTTTGCCCGGATCGTGATACGCCGCCCTGGGGTTCCAAACTGGTGCGTTGCCGCGTAAATATTGTTGGTCCCGACAGCAAAGCCGGAATCATTGGCAGACCTGCGGATGGAATTTTTCATGGTCCCGGTCTTTACCAGTGTTTTTCCTGCCTCCTGCTCCGCCCTTTTAGACGGCTCCCAGCGTTTTCCCTCCGGTGTCCTGGAGGTCTTAAACCGTTCCATCGTAGAGGCGCGGATCACGGAGGAAAGCACGTTATTAAGCCGTTTCTTATCCAGATCTGAAAATTGGCTCATCCGTTTCCTGAGACGCCGGATATCCCCTTCCAATCGAATACTGCAGCTTGCCACTGTTTACCATCCTTTCATGCTTGACCGCGAAAACAGCCTGGGGCTGGAGTCCACTGCAAAACCGGTCTGTGCCGCTGCCTGGGTCCCGCCCTCGCCTTCGATTCCAAGTGATACTTTTCCCTCCGCCAGAAGCGTCAGGAATTTGATCGCCGCATTGTACCGGTTTAAAAAGTTCTTCTGTTCGGTCCCCTCATCAATGCCGATACGGGAAAACAGGTTATAGACTGCAATGTCCTTACTGAATTTGACAATATTTCCGGGAGGCTTGGGAAGCGGAACCGTATATCTCTTTGCGAGATACCCGTCGATCTCCCCATCTGCGTCCTGGATCGCCTGGAGGATCAGGGGACGGATCTTTGCCTCCCGCTCCCTCTCATCCTCAATATAGGCGTCGCCGATCAGGGCATCCAGCGTGTCTGTTTTCAGCATTTCCCTTACTTCTTCTGCGGTGCTGTACATGGCTGTTCCCCCTTACGCCTCGGTTCCATCACTGAAATATGCCATCTGCCAGAAGCCGAACCCTGCATTTCCCCGGCTGTCCACGCCATACAAAAACTGCTTGGAGAAAAAGACGTTGTCATCCGTTTCATTGGTCTTTGCCACGAACTTTGCAGGCTTTCTCTGCTGGTAGATGAGCGGCTTTACCGGGCGTCTGGTACATAAGAGATACCACTGAGTTTCCTGATCGGCCAGATCCGGCAGCACCAGGATCTCTGCTGTATCTTTCATTGTATTGGTCGTTCCCTCGATCTCATCCGCCTTGATGATCTTGCGCGCCGTGCTTTCCAGAGACGGCGGCACCACCAGAAGATCCGGGATCAGGCGCAGGGGACGGCCTTTGCTGTTGGTGATGGACATCATGGACGACCGTGCGGCTGCATAGCTTTCCGCCCCCAGCTTCTTCTTTCCTTTGTTGCTCACCGTTTTTTTGCCGATCTTATGGCTGTCTGAGAAAAAGGCCTGCCCGTCATAGCATTTTTCCGTGGTTCCCTTTTTGAGAAGGCCAAAGACCAGCTCATCCGGGTGCAGGGCAGCACTCTGTCCCAGCATCTGCACGGATGGGTTATACAGGCCGATCTTGTCATCCTCAACCGCCTCTTTTGGCAGCCCTACCGTCAGCTCAAAGCTTTTATTTTTAACCGTGTAATCGCTGGCCGTCAGGTTCTGGATCTCACGATCCCCGATCCATTCCCTCATTCCGGGGATATCCCCCAGCCATGCATAGGTTTCTTCCCCTGTTGTGGACGGAACAACGGTTGCAACCTTCTGGTACTGCGGCTCTGCCTCCGCAAACGCTTTATTGTAGATTGTATTGAAGCCCTGGTAAATCGCCCTCAAATTTGCGCCATTGATAACCATGTATGTAATCCTCCTTTTATGCTCCGGCTGTCACTGTAACGGCAAGCCCTGTTTCCACGGTGATCCCTTCCTCATCCACGGCAAGGACAATGCCTGCCAGGCTTGCGCCTGCCCCGGCATTCCCCACAGTCTGGTCATCCTCCATATAGCAGGGGCCCATCAGGTCTTTGACTGCCACCGGGTTCTCTGTGCTGTTTTCCCAGATAAATGTCCCCCTGGATACGCATACTACAGCGCCCCCGTCCGTTCCGTCCCGGTTGTCAACGGTTTCTTCCGCGCGTCCTGCTGCCTTTAAATTCTCTGCCTTTTTAGCCGGGACAGCATATCCGTCTGCTCCTACTGCTACCAGCGCCCCCTGATAGATCGTAACTCCTGCCTTAACAGGCAGTCCCAATGTTCTGGCCCCTCTTGCCACCTGGACCGTATCCCTTTCACTTGTCAATGCTGCCATGTCCTACCTCCCGTATGTTTTATAATCATCATCACTGATTCCCAGCTGCGCAAATACAGCCTTTGCCGCCCGGTCTAATCCCTCCGGGTGTGCGCCCTTTAAGACGGCTGCGTCTGTCGCAAACTGGATCTCCTCCATTGGCACCACCTGCGGGGCTTTTTCAACAAAATCCTTAAAGCCGGACGG
This sequence comes from Enterocloster sp. HCN-30185, assembly GCF_037890305.1. Taxonomy (NCBI): domain Bacteria; kingdom Bacillati; phylum Bacillota; class Clostridia; order Lachnospirales; family Lachnospiraceae; genus Enterocloster; species Enterocloster sp. HCN-30185. The sequence continues at coordinate 31,645 of NZ_JBBKBT010000002.1, read as the reverse complement.
ATCCTTTAACGCATAGGCTGAGGCCCATTCCTTCTGTGCCGGTGCGATCTTTCCGGATTTAAGGGCCATTTCCACTGCATCATCTGCATCCCGTTTCGCCAGTTTCTCCTCCAGCTCCCGGAGCCTTCCTGCGGCTGTGCTGTCGATCCCTGATTTTAATGCCATGATCGCTGCGGCGGCTTCCGACGTCGGGGCGCCTGCTTTTAATCCAAGAAGGGAGCAGATGATCTTATTAGCGACTACCTTTTCCTCCTCCAGGTTAGTCCCTGCTGCCCCGTCCTCTGTTTCAACGCCGGAGCCCTCCTTCTTTTTCTGGTCAGGCGTGTTTCCTTCCCCGTTTCCCCCGCCGATCCTGTCCTCAAATGCCTTTAAAACATCTTCCTCGGATGCCTCTTCGGGCAGCCCTAACAATGCTGCCAGCTTTTTTAATAATGTTTCCATGCCGGTTCCTCCTTCTTTTTCGCCGTCTGATCCTTTATTTACTACTGCAAACATATGGTCGATCGCCGGTGTATTGGTCAATGCACCGGAGTGCATCACAACCGCCTTATTGTCGCTGCGCCTTACCAGGACGACCGGGGACAGATAGCGGTATTCCCGGTTCTTTAAATATTCCTTTGCCCTGGGAGTCCATTCTACCTTTGCGGCAATGGCATCCTCCTGGAGGATCAGATCCTTCACCCATCCTGCAGCCGGTGCCTGTACATCCTTTAACGTCTGGTGCTCATAATCGATCACAAGATCCAGTCCCCGTTCCAGAAACCGGCGGCGCATCAGGTCAAAGCTCTCCTGGTCTACCTCAAAGTCACCCTTTTCGCTACGGACGTGTCCCAGCGGCAGTAATTTGATCACTTCCGGTGCGTCTTTCAGCTCCACGCTTTCGCCTTTTAACTGGTAATACTCCATGTTCCAGTCCTCCTTGTCTTGTTTCCCTTCGCAGGACGGCGATTAACGCCGTCAATGCTGTTATTAACGCCCCTGTTCCATCTCGGACGGGCAATTTACCACCTGATGCCCTAAGTTGCCTTATTTTGCCGTTTAGCGGCCTGGGATCTGTAAGCCCGTTTCAGGGCCTCCGGGTATCCTTCCAGATCCGGCTTAAACGGACGTTTGGCCGGGTTATGCCGGAAGCTCGGATCCGGAAGGACCTGCACGATTCTGCCGTCCCCGATGTCCGCAGCCTGGGGCGCTTCCGTTTCGACCTTCAGCCCCCGCTCTTTGACCTGCCTGGCTGACAGCGTGGTGACGGTACAGCGGCACCGGAACCCATTGGGGGGATACCATGTATCCCAGACCGGGGAATCCGCCGGGAAAACCCTGCCGTCCATTGCCAGGTGCGACGGGCGGGTATGGCTGTCATTGACCGCGTCATACTGCCAGTACGGGCGCAGGCGCATCACATCCGGATCTGTCATCTGCTCATAATGGCCTGCCTGGTAGGCGGTCTGGATATTGGTCCGGAAAATGTTGTCTGCCTGGAAGGGGGTAAGCCCTTCATATCCCTGCCGCTCCAGGAACCCACTCATGGACTGCCTGAACTGCTCCATGGTGGTCCCGTTTTCCAGGGCGTCCAGCAGCTCGTCATAAAATTTTTTGATGATCTGGGCTTCCGTGTAGCCGGATACGGTAAATGCCAGGGCCCTGTAGTGGTCTGCCAGATCATAAAAGACACCGGCAGTCACCGGGACTTTTTTGTCAAAGTAGCTGACCGCTTCCTCAAAACGGAACTCCCCTCCATGGACGATCCGGCTGATCTCCTCATCACTCATGCTCCATCCCCCTGCCTTCCAGGTCTGCCAAAAGCATCGTACGAGCAAGCAGCTCCTCAAAGTCCCCTGCCCTCATATCCTTTAACAGGCCTTTCAATATGGTCTCGTTTTCGCACTGTGCTTTCAGTTCTTCCAAGCTCTGCGCATCTTTTACCATTTTTAAGACAGGGGCAAACATGGCCTTAAACGCCGGGGCGTTCTGCCGTATCGCCTGGTCTGCGATCTGGTCAATGCGTTCCTGGCTCCCTCCGCTGGGACTGGCCTTGAATGCCTTAAATGCAGCCGGCTGCGGATCGGTTCGCACCACCTGGGAGAACGGGACTGCTACCGGCTCCCCGTCCTCCGGCTTAGGGATCGCAAACTTCTTATACAGGTACGCAGTCGGGACCGGAAGGCCCACCTGTGATACCAGCGTGGAGATCACTTCCGACAGGTCTTTCAAGTTTTCGCTCTCCTCACAGTCAAAACGCAGGTATGGGATCCGGTCGTTCTCTCCAAAGTTGTAATACACCAGCGGGCGGATCAGGTCACGTCTCAGCGTGGTGGCTAACGCCTTGCAGTCTGCCACCGTCAGGTCATGGCGTACCTCATTGTGGGTCTTGCTCTGCGCGTAGCTGCCGCCTCCAGAGTCACTGGTGAGCGTCTGCCCCAGGATGGCCTTGCTGATCTGCTCATCGGCATAACGTGCCAGGCGTTCAAACAGATCGACCGAACCGGTCTTTTCTGTGGTGATGAACTCGATCTCTGTCCCGTCCGGGATAATGCCGGATGCATCTGCCCCGATCTGGCGCAGCGCCCGCATCAATGCCTTTTTATCGTCCTGGCTGGCTCCCTGGGAATATTTCCCCAGACGGAGCGGGATCCCGTAGACCTCACAGAAGCTCACCCAGTCCTTGACCGTGTAATTTTTAAACATATACATCCAGGATATGATCCTTAAAACGCCTGCCCTGGATGCATGCCCGCTTTTGGCCTTATACCGGTGTACCACAAATTTATTGCATGGGAGCAGGATCCCTTCCGGGCTGTCCTTCGTTCTGACCTTAAAGCTGTCGTCCAGGCTGTCCCAGAAAAAACGCTTCTGGTGGCGTGACCTCAGCTCTTTTATGACGGTTCTGCCATCCTTGAAGCCCCACATGATCTCACTGACAGCAAACCCCTTTCCGATCGCATCCAGAAGGTCGATCAGATCCTCTTCAAACCCTTCCAGGCTGTTTAAGGCCTGCTCCACAAAGTCTGCGATCTCCTTGTCCCGCTCATCATTGGGGTCAAAAGGGATCACCTCATAATCCAGGCCGGCCACCGCCTGCTTTCGGGTCTGTAACTGGCTGAACAGGTGGGGATCCTTCTCTTCCATCTCTTCAAACAGCTCGGACTGCCTGAGGACGTCCCCTCCATCCCCTTCCCGCAGGATGGATGCCAGCTTTTCCGGCGTCAGGCCGTTGCTGGGATAGTCGGAATATTTGTCTGTTACCTGGGAGGGGGACAGCTCCACCAGTTCCGGACGCCGGATCACGGCTTTCCCTTTGTTCTTTTCTTTCTTCCTGCTCATCTGCCTCCACCTCCTTAATAGGCCCCGGTTCCAAACCGCATGGAGCGGTGCTCCACGCTCTGATAGTCACCTGCTGTCCCGCCCTGTATGGCTAACGCCAGTTTGACCACCATCTCCAGGGCATCCGGCCCGTCGTCATTTTTCCCCATGGGATACTCGGACATCTGCTTTAACAGCGTCTTATGTCGTCTGGAAAATTTGATATACCCATTCTTTACAAAAGGCTGAAGGGACTGGATCCGGGCATCCTTGTTTTTTATGCTGTTGATCTCCTCGATCGGCAGGTACTCCCCTGCCTGCGCAGACCGCTGCCGCATGATCTCGGCAAAATAGGCCTGGAACTGGACCGTCTCCACTCCAAACTTTGTGTATCCCCGTCCATAGTCCCGTTTCATCCGCCTGGAGGTTTCCAGAGCATCGTCAATGATCTGGTCGGGCTTGCGCTTCTCAATATCCGCCAGCGCAACATACAGATACCCCGACCGTACATCCTTGGCAACGGTGATGATCGCACTGGTATCCGACTTCTTGTTTTTTCCCAGGGATGGGTCATTGCCGCCGACAAAGAGGAAACGCGGGTCGGAAAAGTCGGGCGGGATTTTCCCCTCATCGTCATAGTAATCAAACCACTCCTCGTTAAAAGCGCAGCTTTCCGGATCGATGGGGTCATTCTGGATCTCGGAATTAAATGCCGCCTCGCCGTCAGATACCCGGTCAACCATCAGCTTGTAATAGCTGTTCTTTTCCTCCCACAGCACTTTCGTGCCTTTCAGCATTTCGGCTTCGTTTGCCTTAAAAAATGCAAGGGCGTCTGCTTTATGGTCCGGGTTCTCCAGATCGGTATAGATGGCTTCCCATGCATCCCACAGCTGGGTATTTTCCGCAAACTGGATCACGCCCCGGTATTTGCGGGTATCGTACTCCGGGTTTTTGGATACGTTGGCAAGCAGGGAGTCAAAATGCAGCAGGGTCCCGATATACACAATGTCCGTATAGGTATCGCCTGCCTTGCTGACCGCTTTGTAATACCAGTTCCGCAGTTTCCTGCGCTGGTCCGGTGTGGCGACATTCTCATCATTCTCCAGATCGTCACACAGCATCAGGTCCGGCCTCCACTGTTTATGCTTCCGTCCACGGACTTTTTTACCGGATCCAATGGCTTCGATCTTCGTCCCGTTGTCAAATAAAATGACTGAGGACTTCCAGACTTTTCCCTTCTGGTTTCCAAAATCTTCCCGGATTGCACCGTTTTCCTCGATCTCGTCCTTGATCCCTGCCAAAAATCCTTCCGCCTGCTCGGAGCTGTCCGACAGCAGGATGATATAATGCTTGTATCCGTACAGGGATGCATGCAGGCTGTCCTTGAAAGTAAAGGTCGTGGTCTTTGCATGTCCACGGGGGGCCTGTATCGCCTTACGGCAGCCCTCCATGCGGGAAATGCGCTTTGCCTGTTCCAGGGGGTTCATCCCTTTCATCACCCCGTTTATCCACACCTCATCCAGTTCTTTGTGGAAAGCCGGTGACGGATTGACAAAGTAATGGGACAGATAGGCCCTGCCGAAATATTCCAGGTCAAAGGCAGCCAGCTGCCTCCGCAGCCCCTTTTGGCCGGTCAGCCCTGCCCCTTCCTGGTACAGCTTCCAGAGGCGTCTGCGCTCCCCCGGTTCGTTCCCGCCCCGCAGGACATACTTTTTAAAAAGCTCCTGCTGGTACGCTTCGTTGGCAGCGGCTTCCCTGTCTTCATCTGCTTCCAGGTGCTCAATAAACGCATTTAATTTATCCATCTTCCCTCAGTACCTTCTCCTTTGCCCGTAACAATATGCCATGCAGCTCATCCTTCAGCTCCGGATCCTGGCGGATCGCCGCCATCAGCTCCGTTTCCATCTCCTCAAAGGCAAGCTCGGCCCGTTTTTTCATATCCTGCCTGACCTTCTTCTCATAGGTCGCTGCCCGGTTCAGGCTTGCGATCAGACGTCCTGCCTTGTCAAGGGGCATTTCCGCAAAGTCCTCCTCCGCAGTGCTGACCCGCTGCATCAGGCCGTCCATCAGAACCATGCTGGCCGCTTTGGTATAATCCATATCCGGATGCGCCTCTACTGCCGCCGCGATCGCCTGGGTGCGCTGCAGGGTCTCTGCTACCCTCTGTGCTGCCTGGTTGGAGCGGATCGCATACCGCCCGATGGCGCTCCGGGAAACAGGATACCCCTCTTCCTTAAGCCATAAGGCAAGGTCCGTATAGCTGTTGGATGTGTCCATGAGCTTTGCATCCAGCTGGAGCCGGATCCCTTCCGGAAGCTTGTCCACGCTTCCACTGATGCGGGTCCTGCGCCGCTCCTTTTTAGACATCGACCCCAGGCTCCTCGATCGTACCCTCTACCAGATCCACGCCCTTTTTAGTCAGCTTTACCACTCCGTCCTTACGGTACACGTTGTAGGCATTGGCCCTTCGATCCGTAAACTCAATGTAGCCGCCTGCCTCCAGATATTCCAGATGTTTGGAAATATCCGGGGAATAGATCAGCCCGTCCGATACCAGTGCATTGGTGATCTGCCTTACCAGCATGGCGTTCTGGTTCCCCTTTGCCAGGGACCGGATGATATAGCCACGGACAGCCTTGTTCTTTTCCACTTCCAGCTCGTCCATGTCGTCTAAGATCGCCATTCTTACTCCTCCTTTCGTTTCTCCTGTGGACTGTTGTACAGCAGCAGGTCCAGCTTATCTTCCACCCGGTTCATGATCCGGATGAAGTCCTCCCTTGTGACATAGATCAAAGGCAGGTCTGCTTTCAGGTCATTCAGTTCCCTTCCCAGACGCCGGATCTCCTCCGCATTTTTCTGGTCATTACTTTCCAGGGAGGACAGGGTGCGTTTGATAAAAAAGCTCAGTGCCCCTACCACCAGCGTACAGATAAGGGAAGCGGCTGCTCCAATAACCGCAGTGATCTGTACCAGTTCCATGAAATCCCCCCTTATTGTTTCCCGCTGGCAGTTTTCAGCTCCAGTACCTTCCGCTCGATCAGGTTGGTCAGATATGTGTCAAAATCCCCCAGCTGGTCTGTGATCACCTGCTGTGCGGTGGGTGATACGCCTGACTTGATCTCGGCAAACGCCTGTGCTGCCAGTGCCTGCAGCTCCTCCCGATCCACTCTGCCGTCTTTGACTGCCTCCCGCAGCTGATGCGCCGTAGTCTGCTCGATCGCCCCCACGGTTACACCTGCCAGATACTCCGTATCATCCAGCGCATCCTCCAGCTGCTTGCGCAGCGCCTGGTCTTTGATCTGCGCCGTCTGTGCCTTGACCTTCTGGACAGCTGCATGGATGTAATAGACCGCATACGCGCCCCCCAGGGAGATCACTGCCATGGCGATGGATACTGCTGTAGACATTAACTGTGTCTGGATCGCTTCCATACTTCCTTCCTCCTTCTGCATAACAAAAAATGGCCACGAGCGTTCTGCTCATGACCACATTGTAATTCCCAGGTAGGGAACAATCTATATGAAGCACTTCTAAGAGTTTCTTCACAAACTTTTATTTTTTTGCATTTTCCTCTTGACAATAATAAGGGTTCAGGGCCTGGGGCAGATCCTCAAAGCTGATCTGACCCGGCACATCCCCGTCCCCGCAGATATAACGAACCCACCGCGGCGTCACCCCGTATTTGTTTGCAAGCTCCGCATGGTTATAGCCGTTAAACTCCTCACGGATTGCCTCATCCCTTACCGGTTTTAAAAGGCTTTCTGTCTTGGGGAAGTAACAGGTGGAGCCTCCAATGATCCGGGTAAGGCGCACAAAGTTATCCAGTCCGATCTCCTCCGCGATCTCCCGGTAGATCCCTTCGGGTATCATTGTTATTGTCAGCTTATCCTCTAACCGTTCCACAGCTCCACCTCTCTGTCCCGCCGGTCCTACAGACGCAGGATCGGATCTACTACCGTATCATAATAATCCTTTACATTATATGTTGTTTTCCCCTGCTCTTTGAGCCCGTTCATGTATTCCTTGGTCCCCACAGCGATCTTAAGGACCTTTGCCACCCCGATATGCTCCGGGGTGAACTTAACATCACTCAAAAATACGCTGATCGCCCGGTTCAGGTAATATACGGAATCATACCCCTGCAGAAGGGTGTCATATTCCTGTATTGCCTCCCGGACAAACTTCTTCCGGTTTAACCTTGGCTTATCCGGGGGAAGGATCCCCTTCTCCTGCAGCTCTTTTTTGACCTGCGCCCGTGCCTCCTTCTCCCTCCGCGTCATCCGCTGGTACTTCCTTTTCGCCATCTTCCTGTCCTTTCCTTTCTGCCATTTTCTTTAAGGCTTCGATCACAATGGAGCACTGCTCCCTTGTCAGCCATTCCAGCCGGTAGACCCGCACGGTATCCCCTTTGCCGAACAGCGACTGGATGAACCCCTGTATCCGCTTTGGGTTATCCGCCCATCCCAGTTCCTGGGTCAGACAGTAGATCTTGCGGCGCTGCGCAGCAGTTTCCGGCCTTCCCCGTCCGTAAGACCTCTGTCCGGCTGTCTGCTTTTTTCCCTGGTCTTTCTGGATCTCCAGGATCTGCGCCACCCGGTCCAGTTCCCCCTGGGTCAATGCCCTCAGGCTGTCTTTCCCCGTCTCACGCTCCACCAGGCTGTACAGATCCTCATCATCCAGGGACAGCTCCGGGGACTTGGCAAGCCCCCAGAGGGTACGGATCGACACCTTGGTTCCCTGTTTCCTCATACTGCCCCTTTCTCCGCACGTTCCAGCGTTTCCTTGTTCACATCGTACCAGAAGGTATCCTTCTGCTTCCAGGTAGCTCCCACCGCTGTGACTATATCCTTCCCATACTTCTTAAGGGCCTCCTTATCCACCTTTTCAGTGGTCACCACACACTCGGTCATTTTACGGCTGCGGAGCTTTTTGATCATCTCTGCCAGCTTCTCCGCCCCCTTCGGCAGACCGACGGAAGTAGAAAGACGGAAACCGCACTGGCCAAAGGTCAGATCCTTGGTCTTTTTCTTTCCCAGATCCTCCCGGTGCTCCTCCACAAACTCCTTGATCTCCTTCTCCAGCTTGCTGATCTGGTCATGGTGGGGCTGTGCCTCCTGATCGGCGATCATCTTGATCCCATTGATCTGCTTATTCATCTCCCCCACAATGTTCTCGATTGCGATCTCATTCTCCGCAATCTTCATCAGGTTCCTGTCCACGTCCGCCCAGGTCTTTAATGTAGGCTGATCCTCGATTCTTTTTCTTGCCATATCCATGTTCTCCTTTGTCATTTTAATTGTCAATCTGTTTGACCGAAAATGTGATATTCACGTTTAATTCCAGATCGTCAAGCGTGAATGTCAGATCAACATTATCGGTATGATTTTCTTTGCAGCATTCCAGCAGATCTGCAATGTCATGCATAAATTCTCTTGAAAAATCTTTGTCCATCTTGTCCTCCAAACTACTACAGTTTCTTTAACACCCTTAAAAATCTCTGAGAAGGCTTCCTTACTTTGTCCCAGTCGAGTTCTGAGCCGCAATATGGACAGCAGACATATGCCTTATCAACCCCGTAACCACATCCTGTACATCTGTAGTCTGGCCTCGTGGCTTCCGGAGTGGCTCCAAAATAGGCCACAATCTCCGGCACAACTACCTTAATCAAGCGTAATCTTCTCATTTGACACCTCCAAATCCCTAATTTGTCGGCTTTTCTCTTCTGTCTGTACTCTGTTCACAACGTTTAAAAAGCCTGTGAGCTGGGTGATCCGGTCATTTGCAATCCTGGCCGCTCCCTATTTTCCTACTAATATCCCGTTCAGACTCTGGACCAGCTCCAATTTTTGTTCCTGAGCCATGGGGAGCATATCAGCCTCCTTCAGCACCGCTTCTAATTTCCTGCACTCTTGAAGGTATCCTGCTTTCCTGCTCTGGCTCCTTTCCAGTTCCATGGTTAAATATTCCTTTAGCATATGTTTGCCTTTCCAAAACCTTAATTTTATCCGCCATCCCGGTACAATCACCGAAATGGTAGATGTCAATTCTGCATTTCTTTTAATTGCCTTTTACGCTCTTCTATAAAGTCGCTTAAATCCGCTTCTCTCAATGCCCTTGCTTCCTCTCCTGGTCTGTCAATCCTCACAGCTTTTCCGTCTTTACCAACCGCACGGCGTTCTGTTATAATCGGATGTTTATTTTTACATATGACAGCTTCCCTCTCCGTGTCATATGCACGTTTGCACAACGGGCAGTGATACCATATTTCTATATGTGCCATCTCATCCCCCCCTAAATCCTTGTGTACCGTGTCGGCTTTTTGGTCTCTGCCAGATACTCTTTCTTAGTAATCATCGTTACAAGAGAAGGGTCTATATGCATCAGCTGTGCTACAGACTCCAACATCTGCTCCCTCTCTTTTTCCCGTTCTTCACGGGTCATAAGTCCTTCCGGTTCATTCAGTGATACTCCCAGTTTTAAAAAGCACTCTGCCGGGTTTCCGTCCCGGTCCTGTGCAAATCCGGCACCGGCACCGATCCTAAAACAGTACACAACACGTCTTTTTTTCATGCGATCCTCTTTTCACCCCTTCTGTTCTTTTCCTTCCACTCTTGGCTTATATTCCCGTTTCCCGTCAAGATACATTTCCCTTGATTTCTGCTGTTTGATAAGCTGCTCCATGCGTTTTAATACGGCCCGGTTCGCACCATCGCGGAAAAACTCCGCAACCAGCTCATACCTCTGGTACAGGTCCTTATTATCCCTGCGTGTGATCCGGCTTCTCTGCATCTTAGTGGCAATCCTGTTGCGTTCTTCCTTGTTGGGGGCAAACTCCATTGCATGCAGGAGATCCTGCATACGCAGGTCCTCCTTCTGCACCTCCTTGGAAGCATCCTTGCAGATCGGCTCCATTGACTTGATCCAGTCTGAGAACTGTTCCAACCTCTCCGATGGATTCTCTCTTTTTGCCATCCGCATCACCTCCAAATTGCCTCACAGAGTTCATGCAGCGCCCAGAACGGGGCAGTCAGCAGCCAGACCAGTACAGCCAGCGCTGTGAGGGCCAGCGCCCCCAGGATCACCAGAGGGCTTAAAAACAGATACCAGAACCGGATGCTACGGCGTTTATGGTGTGTCCTCATGTGGTGCTCCATCTTCAGGTCATTGATCTGGCCCACACACAGCTGGTTTAAAACGGTTCCTTCGGTTGTAATTTCATCCCCGCATAACATACATCTTGATACTCTCTCAATAATCATCTTCTGCTCCTCCTTATAACATCATCATTCCGGATGCCTGCTCAATCATCTTAAGGGTGATCGTCTGATCCGGCGCTTCCATCATGCGGCGCACATTGCGCATGGTCCGGTCGAGCAGACGGAAGCACCCCGTCTGCGGATTGCAGGCCCGTGCCTTCAGCTCCGCCAGCGCCGCATCCTCAATCCGGTATCCCTCCAGATATTCCTTTACTTCTCCTGCATTAAGGCCGGACAGGGAAGCGTAAAAGTCCACCCTGTTCGCCATGCGGAGCAGGTAGGTCTTGATCTGTGCCTCCAGCGCCGGCTCTCCGGCAATCACCAGCCCCACATCCGCCTGGTCGTAGATTCCCCGGAGGATCTCCATCTTTTTGCTGGTATACTTGCTGACCAGCTTGTCCGCCTCATCTATGATCAACAGATAGCCCTTATTGGTATTGAAGAAATCCCGGATCCCGTTGATCCGCTTCCAGTTCGTTCCATACCCGGTGGGGATCCCCAGCGCCGTCTCAATAGCCTCGATCAGATCCCGGCTGCTCATGGTATCATCACATTCGATATAGGCCACCTTGGACATCTTGGCATACCGCTTAAGGGTGTGGGTCTTTCCATATCCGGATCGGCCAACCACGATTCCCAGGCCCATGTAATCCTGGCAGCTCTGGCAGACTCCCATGATTGCCCGCGCATCCCGGCTCTCATAAAATGTCTTCGGAGCAGGAATGACTGCATTGGCGCTGTCTTTCTCTTCATTCCAGCTTTGGGTCTTCATATACTCATCCAGCCTCCGCTCTACCGCCTCCACATCGCCTTTATAATTCCCAGCCAGATACATGGAGATGGTAGGCCGGGAATACCCGGTTACTGTGGCAAGCTTGGCAATGGTAGTTTTCTTCCCATCGACCAGAGCTTTGATCTGCTGTCTCATGCCGCTTCCCTCCTTCTCCGGATGCTCCTGTCTTTCCCTTTCCTCCGCTTCCTTCAGCTGTTCCGCCAATTCCTCACGCCTTGACATATAAATAAAAAACCTCTGTTTTTCTTCTTCTGTTGGGTTAATGCCTACATAAGGCGTCTTCATTTTGCTAAGTTCTTCTTTGATCTCAGCCACACTCATCATATCCGTTATCCTCCTGTCTTTATCCCTGTATAGCCCTTAAACGCTCCAGAGCCTCATTTCCTTTGCTCTGTAAAAACTCATTCTCTTCTGCTTTCTTCTGTCTACGTCCCTGGCGGTATTCCTTATCCACCGGCAGGGAAACCACCTTCTGTTTACGCTCCGGCTTAAGGGCCAGATCCAGCCCTCCAACAGTTGCAGTCTTGCGTCCTTCATCCACAAGCTCTGTATAACCTTTCCGAACAGCGTCCAGAAATTCCTGTGTTTCCTTTTGCTGGCGTTTCTGGTTGCGCAGATGCTTTTCCAGCGCTTCCTGAGATACGTTGCCGTAATAGTGCAAAAGCTCCGCCGATTCTGCTTCACATATCTTTTCGCCACTTTTAATGTCATAAACATACAGCTTTGTAACATCATCAAGATCCCATTTGATCCGGACTGTCTGCCCAATGTAAAAGGATAATTCATAGTTGGTGTACAGCACCCCAAAACGGTTGATCCCCTGATTGGTAACTCTGGCTGTTGCTGACCGCATAAGCTGAGAAACGGTATAATCCCATGGTGGGGCTGCCTTCTCATAGCGCTCCGCATTCTGGAATACTTCTAACGGCGTCTTCCATTTCTCCCCTGCACTCTTGAGAGCCCGGTGCTCCGTCTGCATATACTGTTGTTTCCACTGAGTCCACAGCTCAAAAAATTCCTCCATGGTATAGAGCTCTCCCCGTTCCAGCATCCCGTCAATGTCCTTATTCCTCTTCGCATAGGTTTTAGATCCGGTCAAAGTTCCTGTATAACTGGCAAACCAGCGGGAAAACTTGTTGCATACGGTATTGAAAAAACGTTCAATCGGTTTATCCCATGCCTGATATGGAAGGGAACGCCCAACCTCCTGTATCCCAATGGACTGGTAAAATCCAACTGTCTCAGCGTCAAAGTCAAACTCAATCTTACGTTCTTTCCGGTTCTGTCCAGTCATTGTTTTTGCAGTGTAGTCTTTACCATTATCAATATGCAGCACCTTCGGCACTCCACCGATCTCACTGTAGATCATCTTTACCAGACTGTCTTTCAGGGTCTGGCTATCAGCATCAACAGAAATGACGTCCCCGATGATCGCACGGCTCCGCATATCCTCCCAGGCAGTCAGCTTGGGACGTACTGCCTTTATCTTTCCATTGGGGGCAGTGTACTGTACCCAAACATCAAAGGTATGTTCATCGCCAACCACATACTCCATCACCTTAAGGGCAGTGGAATCCCGCTTGGTTTTGAGCATCATCTTATTTTTCCATTCCCGTGTCCCATTAGCTGCCAGGTATTGGGCGCTTCTGGCTCCCCGTTGTTCCATCAGGTAGCTTATGTAACGCCCGACCGTCCTCATAGACGGACACTCCCAGCCCTGCCGTTTTGCTTCCACTTTCAATGCATCATACAGCATTTCCCGTGTTCCAAGGTTCTGGCAGAAAGACCGGCTGAACCACACCGCCGCAATATAAGCTTTCTGTTCCTCCGGAAGAGATGGGAAGTTATCTTTAACCCGCGGCTTCCGGCACAAGCTCAACACCTTAAAATAATCCCTGCTGTGCCCGTCCTTCTGCTCCAGCCGTCTCGCCCATGCCTGGGCTTCCATGATATTCCCCACATACCGGTAGAGGGTTCGCTGGGATATCCCCAAAGACGCCGCAAACTCGCTTGCATAAGTAGTCTTTTCACGCTCATCATAATCAATAAAGCACTGCAGCTGGTTCGCCAGCTCCACAGCTTCATAGAATTTACGCTTGTTGCTTTCGATGTAAGAATTTAGATCTGCTTCCACATACCAGGGCGGCGTTTCTTCCCCGCTGGCCGGAGCCTCTTCCTGATCAACTGCCTGAGCAGCTTTGTAGGCCCTGCGGGCCTTGGGAGACAGGGAGGCAACTGAGACAAGGACTTGCGGACGCCCTCCGCCTTCTCGCGGCTGAGTTTTTAAGTCGTACTCATCTGGATTTCGATTGACTCTTGATGCCATACCACGATACTTCATTCCCTCATACACAGCTGCTTCTTCCAATGTGATGTACGTCAGATCCATGTTTTCACCTCCCTCCTATGCAATTAAATCCTCCACCGTTTTAGGATCCAGTTCCAAGACTTTAACAATATACGGCATATACTTTTTGCCAGAACGCATTCCCCGGATAATGCAATTCAGATACTGGGGGGAAATACCTACCTGCTTTGCCAGTTCTGCCTTACTCATTTCGCGGTCAACCAAAACCTTGGTGATGTATTTTCCTAATGGTGTTAATTTTGTAGTCTTTCGCACCTGTCCATGCCTCCTTTCCATCAAATCCGGTTATCAGGGTGGTTCCCTGCTGCAAACAGCCTGCCTGCGTTTTCTTCTGGATAGAATACGAAAAGCATACTTTGCTGACTGTGAACCCCTGTTCCCTGCTTTATAAACTTTCGGCTTCTTAAACAGATAACTTCTGGAGGCCTGTCCCAGTACATCCGGATGTCCTTCCCGTTCTTCTTCCGGCTGCTCAAAGATTGTGCTGTTTCTCAAACGAATGTCTTTTTCATAATGCCAGCGAATACCGTCTTCTAATTCTTTGAGTGTCATACTCTCACCCAGATGTCCGGAATAATAGCCGTTGATCATCACTGCATTAGGATCCTGCTGTAAAATTTCCTGAACCTGCTTCTCATCTTCGGGTCCAAGCTTATCCGTCTCTGAATTAAGCCACACCGGTTTGGCATGCCAGCTACGGCCTGTTTTCCAAACAATAACCCAGGCAATTCCGTCTCGGATTTCTTCCGCATTAGCTGCGGCGATTTCACGTAATGATGCCATATATTTCTCTCCTGTTCTTTTTTTAGAATTTGTGTTATTCTTGGTTTAGTTTTAAATCATTCTAAAAACATTATAGTTCTAAACTTAGAACTTGTCAAATGACAAGTTTTATATTTAGAACCAAAAATTCTATTATTAAAACGGAGGTTTTTATGGAAACAATTGGAACACGCTTACGTCATCAACGCGAGGAAAAAAAACTTACAATGAATCAAATACAAGAATTAACAGGGATATCTAAGGGAAATCTTAGTGGAATGGAGAATGACAAAAATAAACCTTCTGTTTCTGCTCTACTTTCTCTAAGTCAAATATTAGGGTGTTCTATTGATTGGTTACTTACCGGAAATAATTTTGTTCCAAAATCAGAACAGAATCCACTTACCTCAGAGTTCACTATTTCAGAACATGAGAAAGAATTATTAACAATGTTAAGAGTATTATCATCAGAACAACAATCTGACATTTATGATTTTGTATATCTAAAATACAAAAAAATATGTGATAGCAAAAAAGAATATATTCGCTCGATGAATACCGACAGAACCGACGAAAAAACAAATAGTTCCTCTGATGAAAATGAAAATATTTCAATCGCTTAATTTTTATCTAAAATGATTTAGTTTTAAATCATTTTTTGCATCATTGTAAAATCATCTTTTATAGGGTACAAATAGCTCACAAAGCAAGTAAATACAACAAAGACGCATCTTTTTTATATTTTTCCTTAAATGCAACATTGCTTTTTACTGTTTTCAAAGCTTTTCTTATACTGTTATCCTATTTCTTTAACACTATTTTGACGCTAAAAATGCCATTTAACACTGTTTAACACCTTTTTTAACGCTATTTTTAACGGTTTAACGCTCATCTTTAACGCTTCATCCTCTCGACAGAAGCAGGCTGATCTGTTATACTATACTCGTACCCAACAACAGCATGCCACACTCATGCGGGTACATCCTTGACGACCGGAAAAAGCTTGCATTTATGCGGTTTTTCCGGTCGTCTCCTCTTTTTTAAGGCACAAAAAAAGAGTGCTTTTGCACTCCTTCCGTTTATGCCACTTCTCTGACATCTTATTTGTCAATTTTACCTCTCCACAATCCCTTCTCAATCCCCACAAATCCCGTATTTATAAGGTTTTTTCCCATCTAATCCCCAGTTGTCCCACCTTATCCCGTTTTGTCAATTATCTTGTCAACATACATTCAGATAAGGGCACTCCCCGCTCCAGACCGCAAAGCTCAACGCCTTCAGGATCATTTAAAAGATAATTGATCAGCGTAGCTGCTGCTTCGGGGTTTTCACAGGTAGCAGGAATCGCAAATGCCATAGAAACCTTTGTAAATCCGCCCTGATAATCTCCGAATTTGAGGAAATCTCCTACAACCAGCTCCTGGTTTGGGACATTTACACTCTCTTGAATTGCATCCTCCATCTTAATGATTGTATTATCCCAGGAATATACGCCCGCGTACTTTCCGTCAATCCATTTAGGATTTTTATCAGTAGAATCCACCATATCGCCATTTGTCACTGCAAGTGTCGGGATCACATGACCCTCTTCCAGTTCTGTGATAAACGTAAGGGCTTCTGCTACCTCTTTCTCAGAATACTGAAGCTCTCCATCTTCAACCCAGGGTCTTCCGTATACAGATTCCAGATAGTATACCGTAAGAAGCATACGGCTGTAACCGCCGTCAAATACAATGGGATAATATTCATCCCCATATTCCTTAAACTTTCTTCCCGCTTCCATCAAAGATTCCTTATCGGTTGGAATCTCGCATCCGATGGTATCAAAGGTTGCCTTATTCCAGAAAAACAGACAGCCCGTATTGGAAACCGGGATCGCCATCAGCTTTCCGTCTACCGTACACTGCTCCAGCACCTCCTCCGGAAACTGCGTCAGATCAATGATATCGCTAAACTGGTTTAAATCCAGAAATGTTGTGCCGTTCTTTCCATAATTGTCAATCCAGTTCCAGTTAATCTGCATCAGATCAGGCGCTGTGCCGCTTGATAATGCCAGAGACTGCTTCTGCTCCCAGCCGCTCCATGCTCCATACTCCGTTGTAACCTTAATCTCCGGATATTTCTTCATAAAGGCCTCTACTGCCTTTTCTGTAGCCTCATGCCGGGAATCACCGCCCCACCAGCAAAATGTGATTTCCCCGGAAGAATCTCCATTCTCAGACGCCTGAGCCTCCTGCCCAAAAGAGGCTGCTGCAGTTGTCTCCTCATTTTGTCCGCAGGCAGTCAAAGTTGCTGCAGCTGCCACAAATCCCAAACCCATTATCCATCGTTTTGTCACTGTTTTTTACCTCCTGATTCCCTTATTGCAATTATATTGCTGAATATGATAGAATCATTATAGAGCAATCATATGCAGAATGTATGATTGATTTTGCTCTTTTTGCACTTATTAATACAATATTGATATCAATTTAAAAGGAGTTACCATGAAGGCAAGCAAATATAAAATGGATTCCGAATTCAGGATGGAAATTGACCGGCAGATCCGGCACGCTATGCCGGAAATGCACTATCACGATTTTTATGAAATTTATATTCAGGATCTGGGTACCCATGAGCACATTGTAAGCAGCAGCTTTTTTAAACTGTCTCCCCATGATGTTATGCTGCTGAAACCCCATATCCTTCACCAGTCTATCAGCCTGGATTTACATACACGGACTGTTATTTATTTTACAGATAAATTTCTCCATGACTTTTTCTCAGAGCAGGCTGTAAAGGAACTGATGCGCCCCTTTCAGTATGAGGTTTTATCTCTGTCCCCAGAGCATTATTATCGTGCAGCTGCCCTTGTAAATGAACTCAGCCATGCAGATTTTTACCATCTGGCTCCATCCACCTATCTGAATGTGGCCGAACTGCTGGTTATCTTTGCGAAATCCATCGAGGAGCATCCCGGACTGTGCTCAAAAAAGCAAAATCCCGATCCTTTACAGCATTCCCCTGCTATCCAGTCTCCTCTGATTACCTATGTCCATGAAAATTTTCTCACGCTGACGAATCTGGAGGAAATTGCAGATACATTTTTTATCACTCCCAGCCATATGTGCCGAACCTTTAAAAAGCTTACGGGATTTACTATTTTTCAGTATATCAATATGCTGAAAATACAGAAAGCCTGTGAGCTGCTTCATAATACCCAAAAAAGCATAACTGATATCGCCATGGAATGCGGCTTTAACTCTGCCATGTATTTTGGCCGGACCTTCAAAGCTACTCTGGGGCTTACGCCTACAGAGTACCGGGGGATGAATGACTGCGGATAATCCTATCTGCCGTTCATTCCTTCGCTGTCAGCTGCACCTGTAAGTTCATCCCCAGTGCTGCCGCAATCCGTACCAACAGCTCCAGAGACGGGTTGTAACTGCCGCTTTCAAATCTTGTAATATTGCTTCTCGGGATTCCTGTTCTTTTCGCAAGTTCCGCCTGTGTCATTCCCTGCATTTTCCGGCATTGCACATACTGTTCAATAACAGAACGTCTGGTATTTTTCTGCTCCGCCTCTATTATGACTTTCTGTTCGCCTGATGTATAAATATAATCCATACTATTTCCCATAATTTGTATCTTTCGCTTCTTCCATGTGTATTTTCATATGTTTTCTGACCTTCTTATAGTTTGAACAAAACTCCTGTCCGGCAATATAGGTAATTCTGCTTACGCATATAAAAGACGTTCCTCTCTTTGTATCCACCAACAGAATATCTCCCGGAATAACCGGCGCCTTTTTTGTGTAAATCCAATTATATCCTTTATTCGTCTTCTTTATCCATTTCCCGTCACGAAATACCACATGAACCCCCGTAACCAGCTTTCTTAACGGCTGTCCCGATACCATTTCGCAGACGTCTGCGCGTGCATGATACTTTTTAGCCAGAAGATATGATATATAACCATCTCTGAGCTGCCTGTTCTCGTCTACTACAATTCCGTGCGGCAAATGATTCGTTTTCTGATAATACTGCTCATAATACCTTAGCTTTCCCGGCATAGGATCCTGCATACTGTCTGTTTGAATTTCTTCGATCGGACAGGCATTGGTCAGCGTCCCCACAGCACTGTATGCCAGAATTCCCTTCAGCCAATCCGTGCTTCTCAATAGCTCCTCTGCGCGAAAAACCGCCCGGTCACGTTTCTGTATGTCCACCGGAATGTACATATTTGAAATACCGGAGTACTTCATGCCTGCGGTCAAAAGCAGCTGATCCATCCGCCGGATCAGTTCTTCACTTTCCTGTTCCTTTTCCGTATCCAGATTTAAATATACATACAATGACTCATTCATTAAAAATCCTCCTTTTTCACAGGAACCATATATGATACATTAAATGTATCGTATATGATTCTTTTTGTCAAGAAGAACGCTTGATTTTTAGTATATAAGAAACGTATTTTTAAACCGGCAGACTCTCTCTTACGCACAGCGCCCCATACCCCACCCTCTCATTCGGCCATTCTGTATAACCGGGAAGATGGCGGGCGCCGCGGATGAGGTAGGCCTTTACCTTTTCCCCATAAAGAAAGGGGTCGTTTCCGTCTACAATGCCCCACTGCATCAAAAGCGCCGCGCTCCCCGTGACAAATGGGGCTGCAAAGGAGGTTCCTGTCACCGCTTCATATCCCCCTCCTGCTTTTGCGGTGACGATATCGACTCCGGGAGCAGCCAGATCCGGCTTTACCTGCCTGGTCTGCCTGGTAAAGCCACGGCCGGAAAAATCCGCATATGCCAGATTTGAATCATTATATGCTCCTACAGAAATAACCCCTGATGCTGTGGAAGGAATCGTAAGTGTTGTCTCCGGCACCGGACGAAGAAAACGGGTGGAGGGATTTAAAATCCGGCCTGAAGGAAGCCAGAAATCATAATGGCCTGTGACAAGCTCTATTGGTGTCAGCTGAAAGGTCCAGATCCCGCTGTCGGTGTAATCCTTCAAAGGAATAAAATCAAAGTAAACCTCCTGAGCCCGGCTGTAGGGACTGGGCTTTCCATAATAGATCAGAATACGTGTATTTCCATTTTCCAGTCTTTGAGGCCCCAGCCGTTCTTCAATCGGCCCCAGGCTCCGTCCATCAGGCGCTGTAAGGAGAATGGAAAACTGATCTGCATAGGACTTCCAGAGCTGTACACTGAAACTGGTCTCAAAGGGAGCTACAGACAGCTCAATCCTTTCCCTTTCTCCAATGACAAGCTGTCCCGCCGTGTGGCCTGCTGACGCTCCTTCGTTTCCCGTACCTGTGACAATTACATTTCGGCTGTAATTGGAGGCTTCATTCATAAAGGTTTCCAGGAGGCTGGTTCCGTCATGGGAACCATAGGTATTTCCAAAGCTGACATTAACAGCCACCGGGCGCTCAAGCAGAATGGCTCTCTTTAATATAAAATCCAGGCCTTCCATAAGCTGAGTGGTTCTGGGAAAACTGTCCTTGGGAGAAGTTCCCAGCTTTACTGCAATAAGCTCGCTTTCATAGGCCACTCCCCGGTAAACTCCATCACTTCCCCGTCCGTTTCCCGCAGCTATGGCTGCCGCTGCGGTGCCGTGGCCGCTGACATCCACAGAAGGCACTATGTTAAGAGCCGCTCTCCTGTCATTTTGTTCCCCATATGCTTTCAGCGCCCGGTTTATATCCTCTCTGTCATAGACCTGTCCCTGGTCCTGATCCCACAGATACAAAATCCGGGTACTGCCGTCTTCATTTCTGAAATCCAGGTGAAGATAATCAATTCCTGAATCAATGACTCCCAGGATCACCCCTTTTCCCGTAAGTCCACGCTCCAGACCACCCGTATGTCCGCCCGGCTCCGTTCCAGATGGCCTTCCTCCCTCTCTTCTCCCCGGCTGAATCCCCAAAAGACAAGAGGCTGCCTTTGCCATATCCATGGCAAAGAACAGCCTCTTTGGTTTTTCGATATACTGAATCTCACGAAGACCGCTGACCTGGTCTAAGAGCCCCTGGGGAACTCTGGCAATGGCATATCCGTTAAAAAGTTCTCTCACCGTGACTCCCTGATCCGAAAGCTCTCTCAGGCGGTTCAGATTTCCCGAATAACGCAGGATCAGCTCCCATGTTTTATCTTCCGGATCGTATCCTATTTCCAGATTTTCTGATTTAAGACGTTCTTCCTCTGAAGCACTTAAAGCCAGATTTAAAAGATTTTCCCGCTTCTGATCCACTACATCCAAAGACATATTCCTCCCGGAAGAATCATCCCCTCAGCAGGGCTTTTTTCCCTCTGAGTCTATGTCCCGGGCATTCGTATTATACCTATTTTTTACCAGATCAAAAATGTTTTTTCTCTAAAACGCAGAATAGCCTCTGTAAGGAAATAATCGCCGTAAATAATCGGGACCTGGCGGTCTGAGGCCCTGTCATACCGTGCAGAACCTCCGTCCAGGATCGAATCCTTATCAGGATCCCACTCACAAAATGCCTGAACCGCCTTCAGGCATCTTAAAGCGGATTGTACATAAAGCGGCTTTTCATATTCTCCCACATGCTCTGAGAGTTCTAAAAGGCCGCAGGCCGCACAGGCTCCGGCAGTAGTGTCAATATAAACCGGCTCCTTCGGCGCCCTGAAATCAAGAAGGGGGATATAGTCATTTAAAGAAACATTTGCCATAAAATAATGAGCCGACCGCTTGGCTGCATCCAGATAGGCCTGATTTTTCGTATAACGGTATGCCAGAGCCATCCCGTAAATGGCCCAGGATTGGCCTCTGCTCCAGGAGGAGCCGCTTTCATATCCCTGTCCTCCGGGATTATCTTTATATTCCCCTGTTTCGGGATCAAAATCCACCATATGATTACTGGAACCGTCAGGCCGCAGAATATAGCGCAGGGCCATTTCCGTATGCTCTATGGCAATCTGCTTCCAGGCAGGAGACTCATTTTCCTGTGCTGCCCAATATAAAAGCGGCAGATTCATAAGACAGTCCACAATGGCAACTCCCTGCCGTACTCCATTCCAGGCCCGGATATAATGTCCGGCCGGATTGTACCTTCCGGCCAGAATCCCGGCTGCATGGAGGCCTCTCTTTCTGGAGGTTTCATTGCCTGTAAGCCTCCAGTCGGCTACCGCCGTGTGAAGCCACAGAAAACCCACATCATGATCCAGTTTTACAAATTCCTCAAGGGCAGCGTCCAGGCGCTCCTCTATCCCCTCTGCGGCCCTGCGGAACTCTTCCTCTTTAAATGCGTGATACATCTGCCACAGCATACCGGCATAAAAGCCGTTCGTCCAGGCAGTCAGTTCTCTGGCCCCCATATCATAGTAACAGCCATGCTCCGGCACATAGGGCATGATGCTCCCAAGCCTCAGGCACTGGGTCTTAAGCTTTGCATACAACTTTTTCTCCAGGCCTTTAAACCATTCCTCTGTTTCATTATCAATCCCGTAAGGCATAACAGTTTCCTCCTCCGATCACAATATCCTTCTGTGTAAAAGAAGCTGTAACCATACTTTCAAATTCCGTAACGCCCGGCTCAATAGCAAGATGTACCGCAGGAATACGCACATTTGGAAAAATCAGGTTCATATTGGAAAAAGGACGGATCACCGTTCCCTGACCCATGGAAGCACTCAGACGGCTTTCACCATTTTCATCCCACACTGCCGCCATATGCTCCTCTTCTGTCTGGCTGGTCTGCTCCATGCAGTCCGGATAGGAAAATCCGCAGTCATAGGCCTCACAAGACAGCCGGCTTACAATCCTGTGCCTGCGCAGATGGCCTCCCTCTGCCAGAATCAGCCAGGTTTCCACTTCAATTCCCTCTATGGGACTCCATCTTGCATAAACTTCCGTTTCTGTTACCCTATGCTCCAGACACCTGCGGCGCACATAGTACATTCCATGGACATAAAATGCCAGCATACTGTCTGTCCCGGCCTGCTCCAGACAATGGAAGGAACGGGATACGCAGTATCCAAACACGGTAGAATAAGCAAACTTGGCATATTTTTCCGCCGCCATGGGATGCTCCATGGTAGGATACTGTCCGGCTGTAAGAGCCACTGCCTCATGAGGCCTGTGGCAGATCAGCATATCGCATTCCCGGATACATTGAACCGGCTCAAGGGAAGGAAGAGACTCCTCCTCTGCCTGCCAGAAGGGATGATCATCCGGCAGAGCCAAAAATACAAAGGCCTTTAAGGCCCAGTAGGGAGAACCGGGAGCATTATACGTCTCAGACATAAGAAGGTTTGGATAGGTATAACCTACCGTCAGGATTCCTCCATTATCAAAAATCGGCTGCTTCATCCAGTAATCCAGATGACGGGCCACAATCCCCTTCATCACGCCCCAGGAAATACACTCCACTCCTGCCAGGGCACAGGCGGAAAAAAAGGCTGCCTGTGCAAACCGGTAAGTCAGAGAACGGCCAAAGGGCAGGGCCTTTCCCTCATCATCAAACCAGTAGATAAAGCTCTCTGAAAATGTCTTTGCGCGTTCCTTAAAAAGAGCCGTATGCTCCGGATCTTCCTTTTCCATAAACCGTGCATACAGCAGACAGTAAAAATGAATGCCAAAGGACACATAATAATCCTTCTGAGGCCGTTTCCGTCTGAATACCAGCCGTTTCCCAGATAAAAGGACTCATAGCGGTCCATGGCTTTTTTCACTTCTTCAGGATTCCATTTCTTTCCCACGCTCTTTAGCGCCAGATTGACAATCACCTTAAAGTAATGCCAGTTATTATCCGCCTGAGAATAAAGATTGATCTGATACAGCCAATCTGCCAGATGATCCTTTGATGCCTCACTTAACGGCTCCCACAGCTTTTCCGGCACCAGTAAAATGCCATAGCTGATAGCCGCCATTTCCACCATCCGCTGATCCTTATTGTGAAGATCTCCCCAGTAGGAAGAAGCCTCAGGATCCGTTCCTGCCGCCAGTCCTTTCTGGTAAACTGAAAGAAGGCTTTCGTCATCTCCTCCCCCGGCCCAATAGGAGGCCATCCCCCATAAAACCCTGGAAAATCCTTCCATTTCTGCAATTCGGTTTCCATATCCTGCTGAAAATGCTCCCAGATAAAGTCCGAACCCGTCATCAGTATAATGACGGGTCAGAGGGCGTATCATTTTAAGGAGCATCTTCTGATAATCCGCTTTCTTCTTCATATCATTCTCCTTTTGTATCTCTTATTCTGCTTTCAATTCGTCTAAAATCTCCTGATACTGCTCCATTAAGGACTTTGCAGCTTCCTCAGTTTTCTGTTCCTGCCGGTTCCCCCTAATCCAAATGAAACACCGGCGCAAGATCAACGCTTACAGGACTGTTATCCTCGTTTGTTTCCATAATATCCGCCATAAAGTCCCACCATTTTCTGTTGATGGGCGTATCGGCGGAGGCGGCCCAGAGCGCTTCATCCTCGATTTCAATATAGCCGTAAAGCACATGGGTTTCCCGGTCTAAATAGATGGAATAATTATGGCCTCCGTGAGCGTAGATCATTTCCTTCATTTCCGGCCAAAGCAGGTTGTGACGCTTTTCATACTCCTCTTCCATGCCCGGATATAAAAACATCTTAAAGGCTTTTCGGATCATGCAGATGCCTCCTTTATTTCTCGTATAAAAACTTCTCCGGCAGAGTTACATGAAAATCCTTTGCCAGATCCCTGAAATTCTGAGGAGTGATGGTCTGAAGCTTATCCGGGCGCATGGACAGCATCTTAACCAGAATCTCCGCAGATTTTTCTACGGTATGCATCAGTCCAAAGGTGATGTCAAAGTCCTCGCCTGCGGCAAAGGTTCCATGATGCGCCCAAATAGCCACATCATACTGTTTCATAAGCTCACTGGTAGCCACCGCGATATCCCGGCCGCCGGGAACCATCCAGGGCACAACGCCGATACCGGCAGGGAATACGACCGGACATTCCGTTGCCATTTCCCAGAGCTCTCTTGTAAATACCTCATCTTTCAGAGGCAGTACAAAGGTGAGGGCAATCACATTCACCGTATGGGCATGATAGATTACCCGGTATGCACCGTTTGTTGCGATTTTCTTTACTTCATGGTTCATCAGGTGGGAAGGGAGCTCGCTGGTTGGCTTTCCGCCGTTTACTAACCCCCATACGATGCGGTAATTCTCTCCTGCCTGATCTAACTCGATCATGCAGATGGAATCCTCAGGCTTAATAATTACATTTCTGAGATACTTTCCGCTGCCTGTTACAAGGAAATACTCTCCGCCCAGAGCTGGAACTGTAGTTCCGATGGGACGCCATTCCTTTGGCTCTAATTCTTCCTTTACGCTCTCTACTTCCTCATCCTTTACACGGTAGGATATATTTCCTCCATTTCTCTCATGCCATCCCTGCTCCCAGCCGTCGTTTGCCATGCGGATAAAACCCTGAACAAATTCTGCATCTAAAAATCTCATTTTCAATTTCCTCCTTATTTTCTCTGTGACAGTACGTCTTTCTCATATATTTTTACTTTTTCAAACCAGCTCTGGTCACTTTCCACACCGCACTGACGGCAGTATTCATTCCATACATCGCCCAATGGATACAGCTTTAACTCCTCCTGCATCATCATAAGCTCTGTCATGCGGTTCTCATCCTGAAGCTCCTTTAACAGAGCTGCCGGCGTAAGAAGTGCGGACAGCAGTGCTTTCTGGAAGCTTCTAAAGCCCACAGCCCATGCAGAAATACGGTTGATGCTGGCGTCAAAGTAATCCAGCGCAATATAAACACGGTCTAAGGCGTTATTTCTTACGATCTCCTTTGCGATTTCCTTTGTCTCATCATCAAAAATCACCACATGGTCGCTGTCCCAGCGCACCGGACGGGTCACGTGAAGGGCAATCTCCGGGAAGAAGCAAAGAAGGGCGGGAATCTTGTCAGAGACCATCTCTGTAGGGTGATAATGTCCGTTGTCCATTAAGGGTAGTACTCCTTTATGGGTTGCTGCAAAGGAAAGGGCAAATTCGGCGGAGCCTGCCGTATAAGATTCAACGCCGATACCGAATACCTTGGACTCTACACAAGGCTTAACAAGCTCTGGATCGTACGGCTCTGATAAAATCTCCTCAATCGATTCCTTATAGCGCATTCTGGGACCCATCCGGTCTGCAGGCACATCCTTAAAGCCATCGCCTGTCCAGATATTCATTACGCATGGAACTCCTGTCTCCTGAGCGAAATACTGGGAAATACGGATGCAGGCCTTTCCATGGCGGATCCAGAACTCCCTCGTTTCCTTATCAGGACTGGATAAGGTCTGTCCGTCCTTTACCTTTTCATGGGAGAAGAAGGTAGGGTTAAAATCAATGCCCATATTGTGCTTTTTGGCAAATTCCACCCACTTCGCAAAATACTTTGGCTCTAGCTGATCCCTGTCTGCATTCTCCCCCTCCTCAAAAATGGCATAGCTTGCATGGAGGTTTAATTTCTTTTTGCCCGGCATCAGGCTCATAGCCATCTCCATGTCATCCATCAGCTCCTGAGGCGTTCTGGCTCTTCCCGGATAGTTTCCTGTGGTCTGGATACCGCCGGTTAGGGGGCCGTCCTGATCAAAGCCCTTTACGTCATCTCCCTGCCAGCAGTGAAGGGAAACAGGAATGTTTTTTAAGGTCTGGATCACCTGGTCTGTGTCGATTCCCAGGCTTTTATACATCTCTTTTGCTGATTCATAGCGTTCTGTCTGATTCATAACAATTCTCCTTTCGATTGATTCTGGTTATCATTCCGGCATATATTCATGGATGGAAAATGACGTTCCCACACACCTGCGGGCCTGTTCTAAGGTGTCAAATTCTCCTTTTTGAATCATCTGAGCCATCAGATTTCCGATGGCCGTGGCTTCTCCCGGCCCTGCAAGCACCCGGCGGCCAGATTTCTTAGCAGTCAGGCGGTTTAAATACTCCGCATTGGAACCACCGCCCACGATACAGATGGTATTATAATGACTGCCCGTAAGGCCTTCGATTTCCTCTGCGGTCTCTCTGTAGCTGTCGCTTAAGCTTTCATACACCACTGCGGCCAGTTCATCCGGTGTTTCAGGAACCGGATGCCCGGTCTTTGCACACATTTCCCGGATCGCCCGGATCATGGAATCCGGCGCTAAGAATACCGGATCATTTACGTCCACTCTGGAGGGGAAATCGCTGCGCCTGGAAGCCATGGCGCACAGCTCTGCAAAAGAATACTTATTTTCCAATTCCTTTCTCACAGATTGGATCATCCACAGTCCCATAATGTTTTTCAGATAACGGTAACGATATTCATATCCGCCCTCATTGGTGAAATTCCGTTTCCGGCTCTCTTCGGTACAGATGGCTGTTTTATTTTCAATCCCCATCAAGGACCAGGTACCGGAGCTGATATAGAGGTTTTTATCGCCCTCACCAGGCAATGCCATAACAGCAGAGCCCGTATCGTGGGTAGCGGGAAGAACTACTTCGCAGGAAAATCCCACCTCTTCTTCTATTTCTTTTGTAAAGCTTCCCACCAACGTTCCCGGCTGGCTTAAGGGAAGGAACATTTCCTGGGGATATCCCAGGCGTTCAATCAGCTCCCGATCCCAATCATTTGTCTGTGCATTTATCAGCTGAGTCGAGGTTGCATTGGTGTACTCCGAACATTTCTGTCCTGTGAGCAGAAAATGAAAATAGTCCGGCAGCATTAAAAAGTTTTTTGCCGCCTTCAGGTGCTCCGGATTATTTTTCTTTACTGCCATCAGCTGATAAATGGTATTAAAGCTCTGCTTCTGGATTCCGGTGCGGCTGTAAAGCTCTTCTTCCGAAATGATCTTATATACATCCTCATCCACTCCCTGAGTGCGGCCGTCACGGTATCCATAGGTTTTTCCCAGTACCTGATCCTTTTCATCCAAAAGCACATAATCCACGGCCCAGGTGTCAATTCCCATAGATACAGGGATCTTTCCCAGTTCCTTACATCGCTTCATTCCTGTCTTGATTTCCTCAAACAGCGCATCCAGATCCCAGCACAGGCTTCCTTCCCGGTCCTTCATGCCGTTTTCAAAGCGCCAGATTTCCTCCAGGATCATTTTCCCGTTCTCTATATGCCCAAGCATATGACGGCCGCTGGAAGCTCCGATGTCTATGGCCAGATAATAGAGTTCCATAGCCCTCCTCCTTTTACCGTTTCATCACACGTTTTGTCATGGCTTTATTGTACCTGAAGGCAGCGGGCAAAAAAAGAACGGTTTTTGGCTAAAAAACTGTCCTTATTTGCAGAGTTGTGGTATACTGTGAACAGCAAAAATGCCTTCTGCAGACAGATAAGGGGAGTATTTATGAATGAACAGCTTTTGAGGGAACTGAGCCATATTACAGAAGAAGAACAGGATATCCTTGATGGAAAAACAGGCATAGACCGAACCCTTTATTCAGAAGGCTCTGATTTTGTGATCACCAGCGAAAAGATGCTCAAAGAGGGGCGGCTGATCCAGTTCCGCCCCCACACCCGCTTTGTCTATTTTCCCAGACACACTCACAACTACGTGGAGATGATCTATATGTGTTCCGGTTCTACCACTCATATCATAAATGGCACAGAACTTATCCTTCAAAGAGGGGAGCTTCTGATTTTAAATCAGCATGCCTCTCAGGAAATCCTTCCTGCCGGGAAAGAGGATGTGGCCGTCAATTTCATCATTCTGCCGGAATTTTTTGATCAGACCCTTGCAATGCTTGGCTCCGAACAGAGTATGCTGAGGGATTTTGTGGTAGGCTGTCTCCAGACTGCAGACTCTCCCCTGTCCTATCTGCATTTTAAGGTTGCCGACATCCTCCCCGTCCAGAATCTGCTGGAAAATCTGCTCTGGACCCTTTCCCATGAGCTTCAGAATAAACGGCTTATGAACCAGATCACCATGGGGCTTCTCTTTCTGCAGCTTTTAAATTACACTGACCGTATTCAGGCCGGACGCACCTCATTTGAGCAGGAAATTCTCATGCAGGTCTACCAGTATGTGGAGGAGCACTATAAGGACGGAGAGCTGACTTCTCTTGCCGCACGGCTTCACTGCGACTTAACCTGGCTGTCCCGGGCCATCCGCCGTCTCTCCGGCTGCACCTACACAGAGCTGGTTCAAAAAAAGCGGCTGAACCAGGCCTGCTTTCTCCTGCGTTCCACCGCTCTGTCCGTGCTGGATATCAGCATGGCTGTGGGGTATGAAAATTTCAGCTATTTTCACCGGATTTTTAAGCAGACCTTTGGCCAGACTCCCAGACAATACCGGATGGCGTTAAAAAAAGAACCGGAGGAGGGTTAAATCCCTTCCCCGGCTCTTTCTCTTTATTTCAGGAAGCCATTTACGATCTGGGCCTCTGCCTCTGCCTCTGTCAGTCCCAGAGTCATAAGCTTTACGATCTGCTCGCCTGCGATCTTTCCGATGGCAGCCTCATGGATCAGGGCCGCATCAATATTATCAGCCACCAGACCGGGAACTGCTACGATTTTGGCATCGTCCATGATAATGGCGTCACACTCTGTATGGCCGCTGCACTTTGCATTTCCGATCAGATTGGACTTGAATATCTGTTTTGAGTGATCCTTTGCAACAGAACGTGAAACCACGTCTG
Source organism: Enterocloster sp. HCN-30185 (assembly GCF_037890305.1). Taxonomy (NCBI): domain Bacteria; kingdom Bacillati; phylum Bacillota; class Clostridia; order Lachnospirales; family Lachnospiraceae; genus Enterocloster; species Enterocloster sp. HCN-30185. The sequence goes on along the minus strand of NZ_JBBKBT010000002.1, from coordinate 2,550 downwards.
CGCTGGAGCCGTCTCCGTTTAATTCCACATCATAGGTACTTTCTGCCACCTGATCTCCATGGGTTAAAAGGCGCTCGCGAACCAGAAGCTTTGCACCTGCTGCCAGTACGGCCTTGTTAGTGCGGTTGGTGGAATCTACGCCCTTGATCTGAACCATTTCCATTTCCATCAGGCTGTTTTCTTCCATATATACTTCAGAAACGGGATTTAACAAACGTTTTCCTTCCCCGTCTCCCTCGCCATAGTGCTTTTCTACGTATTTAACCTTAGCATTTTTACCTACAAAGAAGCGGTGTATACCGTCATGCTCCGAATCCTGGACTCCGCAGTTGTGGATGCCGCAGCCTGCCACGATCACCACATCAGCATCATCCCCGATATAGAAGTCATTGTAAACCACTTCCTTTAAGCCGCTGGCGCTTAATACCACCGGAATATGCACGCTCTCATGCTTTGTACCCGCCTTAATGCGGATGTCAATTCCCGGCTTGTCCGTCTTTGTGGTAATGTCAATATTGGCGGTTGTATTTCTTCCTGCCATCTGGCCGTTGGCACGGATATTGTAGGCTCCCTCCGGCACTCCGTGAAGGTCAGCCACTTCCTCTAATAATCTCTCTTCGATCTGATCCATCCTCATGTCCTCCCTTACTGCACGGAATCAAGGAAACCGGAGCAGGCATCCACTGCAGAAGCCGTTCCCATGATCTTTGGCATGATCTCATCCCTTGTACCCTGATTTACGATTTTTCCGTCTGCGATCACAACGATCTCATCGGCAATATTTAAAATACGCTCCTGATGGGAAATGATCAGGATGGAACCCTTTGTATTCTGGCGCATGCGCTCAAATACCTGAATCAGGTTCTGGAAGCTCCAAAGGTCGATTCCCGCCTCAGGCTCGTCAAATACGGACAGCTTTGCCCCTCTTGCAAGAATGGTGGCAATCTCAATGCGCTTTAATTCGCCTCCTGACAGGCTGCCATTGACCTCACGGTTAATATAATCCTTGGCACAGAGTCCTACCTCGGATAAATACTGACAGGCCTCGGACACGGTAAGCTTCTTGCCGGAAGCCAGACGTAGAAGATCGATCACCTGAACTCCCTTAAAGCGAACCGGCTGCTGGAATGCAAAACTGATACCCATCTTTGCACGGTCTGTAATGCTCTTTTCTGTAATGTCCTCCCCGTCAAACCAGATCTTTCCCCCTGTGGGATGCTCGATTCCCATGATCAGTTTAGCCGTGGTGGATTTACCGCCGCCGTTGGGTCCTGTGATCACCACAAATTTCCCATCATCTACTGTCAGGCTTATATCCTTGATAATGCCCTTTTCTCCTTTGTCGTCATTTACTTCAAAGGAGAGATTTTCCAATCTAAGCATAATGACACTCCTACCTCTCTTTTCGTCCCGTTTTAAGGCCAGCCGCATCTGCGGCAAATGGCCACACAACTTACAGTATATACTATTTATGGACAAATTACTATTATAATTTACCTCTTAGGGCAAAAAATGTCTGCTGCATTTGTCACATAGCAAAACAGGAAGCCAGTTTCCTGACTTCCTGCCATATATCATGCAGAAGAAGGGAGTCGAACCCTCAAGGTATTACTACCACACGGACCTGAACCGTGCGCGTCTGCCAATTCCGCCACTTCTGCATTTTCTGTTTTTGCTGTTTAGCAGTAATTCTTACTGGCTGTCTCAGCAACGAAGACTATTATATCGGATAGCAGCGGATTTGTCAACGACTTTTTTAACTTTTTTGCGCCATTTTTTAACAGATTTTTTGCCGCTTTTTAGCCTTTATTATCTTCCATGCTCCGTAATTAACATTGCAAGCCATCAATCCAACAGCTCCATCAGCTCATAGACCCTCTCTCTGGTAATCTCCATTGCCTTTAAACTGTATGCCATGAGCTGCATACTTCCTCCTTCAAACTCCTTTCCGGCCTCATCTGCATCCGTTTCCTTGTCTTTGATCCAATCCCGCTACCCTCTCCCTCATCCGAACTGCCGGATTCTCTCCCACAAAACCATAAGAATGGACTGAATTCACAACAACATAATTTCCTCTGTTTACAATGGATTTTCATATTCCATCTCCAAAATGTCCACCTGATAGCTGTTTTCATCCAGCCGGACAGGAGATCCAAGACGGCCTGTGAACACAGACTCATATATGGTTCCCTGCGGATTCTCTTCTCCGATTTCTCCCATATTGGCATCCTCAAATCGTCCCGAAAAGCTGCCGTCTTCCCGGATCTGAAGCTCCGTCCTCCATGCACCTGCACCGCTTGAAAATATAAACATCGTATTTTTAAACTCTGAAAAAAACTCTGCAGATGCGGTAGTTTCCGAACCCTCTGCTCTTTTTGCGGCTTCCGGGACTGCTATCTCCGCTGTTTCCGCTGCCGCTGTTTCTTCTTTTCCACAGCCCGCCGTCAAAAGTCCTGCTGCCAGAACTGCACATACAGCCCTCATATAGCTTCTGCTTTTACCATCCATACACATTCTCCCTTTCAGTTAAAAAGGGCAAAGCCAAAACAG